>NZ_SDPW01000001.1:0-305005 GCF_004135645.1 Senegalimassilia faecalis | reverse complement strand
CCTTAAGTTCTCGTCTTTGCGGGCGCCTGTGGCCCTGCTGCACCTTATTGTGCCACGATTGCCGAGAACTGGCCGCTGTCCACACGGCACCTTCGTCAACCTTTCTTGCGAATGGGGCGCAGGGTGGAAGCTGGTCGGGCAATCCGGCGTTAGCTGCGAGTGCACCGGCAGCACCTGCGCGGCCTGCTTCGGTTGGCGAAATAAGGTTCGGACGGGAAAGTCCTATCGGCCGATGTGCCCCAGGTAGCGTGTTTGCCTAGCGCCCGCGTGCCCTTCTTCGCCGTTTTGCGCTGGCGGTTGGGCGCGGGCGGCGGGGAAACGGTTATACTAGTCGAACGACTGAAATCCGCCAACATATGATTGTGAGGCATTATGAGCGGCGATAGCTTTGAAACCAGCAAGAAGCGCAGCGACGAAATCCGCGCTGACTTGGCTGTGAACCCGGGCAAGTACTGCATGTTGACGGGCGACCGTCCCACGGGCAGGCTGCACCTTGGCCATTACTTCGGCACCATCCGCGAGCGCGTCGCGCTGCAGAACCTTGGCATCACCACGCGTATCGTCATCGCCGACTACCAGGTCATCACCGACCGCGACACCACGGCCAACATCCAGGACAACGTGTACAACATGGTCATCGATTACCTGGCCTGCGGCATCGACCCGGAAAAGACCATCATCTTCACGCACTCCCATGTGCCGGCCTTGAACCAGCTTATGCTGCCGTTCCTCTCGCTGTGCACCGAAGCCGAGCTTGAGCGCAACCCCACGGTGAAGTCCGAGCAGGAGGCGTCGGGCCATGCGCTCACGGGCCTGCTGCTGACGTATCCCGTGCACCAGGCGTGCGACATCCTGTTCTGCAAGGGCAACATCGTGCCGGTGGGCAAAGACCAGCTGCCGCACATCGAGCAAACGCGCCAGATCGCGCGCCGCTTCAACGAGCGCTACGGTCGCGTGTTCCCCGAGCCCGACGGCCTGCTTACCGACGCCGTGCTTATCCCTGGCCTTGACGGCCGCAAGATGTCGAAGAGCTACGGCAACGCCATCAGCCTATCGGCCACGGCCGAGGAAACGGCGAAGCTCATCAAGAAGTCGCAGACCGACTCCGAGCGCTTCATCACGTTCGATCCCGACAACCGCCCCGGCGTGTCGGCGCTTATCACCACGGCGTCGCTGTGCACCGGTCGCGGCGAGGTGGAAATTGCCGAAGAGATTGGCAACGGCGGCTCGGGTACGCTGAAGAAGTACGTTACCGAAAGCGTGAACGAGTTTTTGGCCCCCATCCGCGAGCGCCGCTGCGAGCTGCTCAAGGATATGGACTACGTGAAGGACGTGCTGCACGAAGGTAATCGCCAAGCGAACGAGATTGCCAACGAAACGCTCGCTCAAGTCCGCGAAGCCATGGGCATGGTGTATTAGGGTTTCATCGGCCGCAGGCCGATGAAACAACATGCATTGATAGTAATAAAGAAAGCCGCCTCATCGGGCGGCTTTCTTTATTACTCTTCGCCTTCTACGTAGATGCCTTCTTGGCCGAGTACGGTGGCGAACGTGCGGAAGAACACCTTCGCGTCCAAAAGGAAGTTCACGTGCTTCACGTAGTACACGTCAAGCGCCAGGCGCTTTTTCCAGGGCAGCGAGTTGCGGCCGTACACGGCGGCGTAGCCGGTGATGCCGGGTTTCACGGAAAGCTTCAGGCCCTCTTCGCCTTCGTATAACTCCGTTTCGCGGCGCAGGTCGGGGCGCGGGCCCACTACGGACATGTCGCCTTTGAGCACGTTTAGAAACTGCGGCATCTCGTCAAGGCTGGTCTTGCGCATGAACGCGCCGATCTTCGTCATGCGCGGGTCGTCGGCGCCGTTGTACGTGCTGCCGTCCTCCATGACCAGGTCGGGGGCGTTCACGCGCATGCTGCGCAGCTTGTACATCTTGAAGTCCACGCCGTCTTTGCCCACGCGCGGCGCGTTGTAGAACACCGGACCGCCGTCCTCGTGCTTGATGATGGGTGCCAGCATGGCGATGATGAGCAGCACGAACGGCAGCGCCACCAGGCCGATGATGATATCGCAGATGCGTTTTCCGAAGCGCATGTACATTACTTCAGGCCCTCCGCTTCGGCTTGCGTGTAGGCGGCGTGCAGCGCGCGGCTCACCTCGTCGATATCCACGTCGGTAAGCTTCGTGTGCAGCGGGAGCGTGATCTCGTTTTCGAACTGCGCGTACACGTTCGGGAAATCGGCGATGTCAAAGCCCAAGTTCTTGTACGCCGTCAGCAGCGGCAGCGGCTGATAGTGCACGTTCGTGGCCACGCCCGCCTCGGCCATGTGCTCGATGACGCGGTTGCGGAATGCCTGCCCGCGTCCGTTCAAGCGCACCAGCATCAAGTGCCCGCTCGACGACTCCTGCGTCGCATCGGCGCGCGCGGCGGCATCGTCGGCGCGGCTGGCGTCGGAGCCGTCGGCAGCGCGGTAGTGCTGCATGATGGACAGGTCCATGTCGGCAAGGTTGTCCTGGTAGCGCGCGATCATGGCGCGGCGGCGCGCCAGCATGCCGGGGTAGCGGCGCATCTGCGCCAAGCCCAGCCCCGCTTGCAGGTCGGTCATGTTGCACTTCCAGCCGGGGAAGGCCACGTCGTACTCCCAGGCGCCGGCCTTCGTTTTCGCCAGCGCGTCTTTCGATTGGCCGTGCAGCGACATGAGCATGAACTCGTGGTACAGCTCTTCGGCATCGAACAGCCCCGCGCGCCACGTGACGGCGCCGCCTTCGGCCGTGGTGAAGTTCTTCACGGCGTGGAAGCTGAACGTGGACAGGTCGGCCACCTGCCCGGCGCGCTTGCCGTGGCGCACGCTGCCCAGCGCGTGGGCCGAGTCCGACACCACGGCGATGCGGCCGATGGCCTCCTGGCGCGCATTGGCCGGCGACCAGGCGCCGCCGAACGCATCGATGGCGGTGAGCAGCGCGTCGTAATCGCACATGACGCCGCCCAAATCCACGGGGATGATTGCTTTCGTGCGCGGCGTGACGAGGCGTTCGAGCTGGGAATAGTCCATCTCATAGCTGCCGGCCGCCACATCGCACAGCACAGGCGTGGCGCCTATGTGGCAGATGGGCGAGCAGCTGGCGGTATAGGTGTAGGCGCTCGTGATAACCTCGTCGCCTGGCCCGATGCCCAGCGCGCGCAGGGCGCACTCAAGCGCCGCGGTGGCAGAACCCAGGCACGCCACGCGTTCGGTGCCCAAAAAATCGGCCAGTTCGCGCTCAAGCTGCTTCGTTTTCGGGCCGGTGGTAATCCAGCCGCTGCGCAGCGCATCGGCAACCTCGGCGATTTCCGCCTCGGTGATATCGGGCGGTGAAAAAGGGATGCGAATCTGTTCGGACATGCCTTCTCCTTTTCTATATAAACGCCGCAAGCCGCCGTGTGGCGGCCGGGCGGGGAAATGCTTGCAACGATGATGACGCAAGCGCTTTCGTTTATAGCAAATTGCGCAGCAAATTCACGATAGCCAGGTACGACGTGCGCTGGTCGAACTCGCGCTCGGCCACGGCGCGTCCGCGTGCTCCCATGATCTTGCGCAGCGATGCGTTGCGCGCCAGCTCCTCAAGCGTGTTCGCCAGCGCCTCGGGGCTTTCGGCCTCGACGTTGAGTCCGAAGCCGTCGGCGGTCACCTTCGCGCGAAATTCCGGCGACGAGCCGGTGTTGATCATGGGCTTGCCGGCGGCTAAGTAGTCGCCGATTTTCGTGACGATGCTTTGCGCCGCGCTTTTCACCAGCGAGTTCACCGTGATGTCGCTTGCGCGCAGCCACGCGGCCATGCTGGCGTAGTCCTGGTAGCCCAAAAACTCCACGGGCGCGTTTTCCTCGCGCGCTAAGGCTTCAAGCTTCTCGCGGTCGGGCCCGTCGCCCAAGATCTTCACCTTCACGGGCGGGAACGGCCGATGCTTGTTGGCGTTCCCGTCGGCGGCGCGGGCGGCCGCGTGGGTGCAGCGCCGCTTCTCAAGCAAGGCCGCCGCGCGGATGAGCGTGGCCACGTCGTAGCTGGCACCAAGCGTGCCCGCGTAGATGGCCCACAGTTCGCCTTCGGGCTTCACCACGTCGCCAAGGTGCTCGCGCGCGCCTTCGTCGAAGGCTTCAAGGTTGTTGCCCACATATACCGTGACCTTGGGGTAGGGCGCCGTGCGGTCGCGCGCCGGGCGCGCGGCGTACTCGTCGGACGTGCCGACGGCGCCGGAAAGCAGCTGGTAGACGCGGCGCGCGTCGCGGGCGAACGGGTAGAACGCGATGTCGCTGAGCACGGGCACGTCCACCACCATGCGCATGGCCTCCGGCCACAGGTCGTTGATATCGGCCACGAACGGAATGCCCTGCTCATGGGCGCATTCCGCGCACGTGCGCGCCACATCGTTCGGCGGGATTTCCGCATAGATAAGGCTGTAGCGCCCGCGCGTGCGCTCGAAATGCTCGCGCATGTTCTTCGACGCGATGTGGTGGCTGTGGATGCGCTGCAGGTCAAGGTTGCGCGTGTAGCCCGGCTCGTCGATGAACACGATGTTGTAGGGAAGGCCCTGGTAGCACGCCTTCGTCGTGTCGCGCTGCGCCTTTTCCCAGTGCTGGAACGAGCTGGTGATCAGATCGACGTCGAAGCCCTGCGAAACCAGCAGCTCCGACAAGAACCTAAAGCGCGTGTAGCCGCGCGTCTCGTCGCCAAGCTTCACGCCCATGGTGACCACGGCGATGCGGCGACGGTGTTGTTTGAGTTTCGTATCCATGGTTTGGAAGTATAGCAAGGTTGGTGGGGCTGTACGGTCCATCGGGTACAATACGAACCGTTTTGCAGAAAGAATCCGCCGGGAAGGGGCCGCATGGGTGAGGTTGAGATCAGCGTCATTGTGCCGACGCGCAACGCGCTGCCGTTTTTGCAGCGTTGTTTGCGCTCCATCGAGCAGCAAACCTTCCGTTCGTTTGAAGTCATCGTCGTTAACGACGGCTCCGATGACGGGTCTGCCGCATGGCTTGACGAGCGCCTTGCGCAAAAACCTGCCTATCGCGTTGTGCACCACGAACGTTCTCAGGGGCTTTCGGCGGCGCGCAATCACGGTATAGCCTTGGCGCGCGGGCGGTTCTTGGCGTTTTTGGACGCCGACGACTGGTTCGAGCCGACAATGCTTGAAACGCTGCACCGAGCGGCGCTTTCCACCCAAAGCCAGGTAGCGCATATCGTGCGCGAAATATGCACGAACGAAGGGCCTTTTGTCCAGCCGCGCGAAGAGGTCGTGCGCGTGCTTGACGGCGTGGGCGCGGCGGTCGAAATGCTTGAGCAGGAAGAATACGCCGTGTGGTCGCGCTTGTACGATGCCCGGCTGGTCAAGTCGCTTGGCCCCGAGCCGTTTCCCGTGGGTCTGACGTGCGAGGACCGCGTGTTCAACATGCGCGTGCTGCCCCTGGCAAGCCGCGCCGCCGAATCCAACCGGGTCGAATACCATTACTTTATGAATATGGGCAGCATCTCTTTGGGCGGTTTGTCGCAGCGCGCCATGCAAATCCTGGAGGCGGACGAGCTGATGGTCGGCTACGCGCGCGCCGCCGGCGATGAGCGCTTGGTAAAGCTTGCGCTCGATCGCCAGGCCAAGGGCGCTTTCTCCATGCTGGTGAAATATGCGCGCTTCGGCATTACCGACGATGCGCTGAGCGGACAAGCGGGCCAAGATGCGCTGTGCATGCTTCGCCAGCGCTTCGTCAGCGACTATCCGCGGCTTGCCGCTTCGCCCCTGCCGGCATCGAAGCGCCTTGTCGCGTGGCAGCTTCGCTATGTGCCTGCGCTTGTGCGGGCGGAATTCGCGATTTACAACGTGGTTACGGGAAAGGGAAGGGGTTAGCTGTGGGAAAGGTTCTCACCATAGCCATGCCTTGCTATAACGTCGAGCGATACCTGCGCCGCGGGCTCGATTCGCTTGCCGATGAGCGCTTGGCTGACGACGTGGAGGTCATCGTGGTCGATGACGGGTCCACTGACGAGACGGCGCGCATCGCGCAGGGCTACGTCGAGCGCATGCCGCAGCTGTTTCGCCTGGTCTCGAAGGAAAACGGCGGCCACGGTTCTGCCGTGAACGCGGGCATCGACCATGCGCAGGGGCGGTATTTTCGCGTGGTCGACGGCGACGACTGGGTTGACACCGATGGCTTGGTACGTGTTGTGGAGCTGCTCAAAGCGTCGGACGCCGACCTGTTCGTCGACGAGAAGGTCGAAGTGGACATGACCACCCACGCGCGCACGCACTGCCATCTTCCGGCGGGTTTTCGCCTGCCCGGCGTCGTCGACTTCCTTAGCGTATGCGGCGACGGCGCGTGCGAAGCGTTTTTGACCATCCACACGCTTTCCGTGAAAACCGAGCTTCTGCGGCTCAACAACATCCGTCTGCACGAAGGCATTTTCTACGTTGACCTGCAGTATGTGGTCATGGCAACGTGTTATGCCGCTACGGTGCAGTTCGCGCCGGTGGAAGTGTACCAGTACCTGTTGGGCAACGCGGAGCAGTCCGTGGCTTTCGCAAGCTACGCCAAGCGCTACGAGGACCACGCGGCTATGGTGCGCGATATCCTTGCGTTCGCCGACCAAGGTCGTTTTCAGGGGCCCATTGCGCAGTACCTGGACAATCGCGTGCGGCTGGCGCTGCACACGCACTTCAACATCGCGCTTATCTACGATGAAGATCGCGCGCGCGGCATGCGGCGCGCAAAGGCGTTTTACTCGTGGCTTGCAAGCAGCCACCCGCGCTTCGAGCGCATGGTTCGCTCGCGCTATCGCAAGACGCTTGCGTTGCATTACCTTGGCGTCGACGGCCCGCGTTTGGCGAAGATGATGGGAAGGTGATCGACATGACGCGTTCTCCAAGAATCTCGGTAATCATCCCTATCTGTAACGTGGAGAAATTCCTTGACGAGTGCCTGGACAGCGTTTCGGGGCAAACGTTTCGCGATATCGAAATCATCTGCCTCAACGACGGCTCAAAGGACGGCTCGAGCGCCATCATGCACCGTCACGCCGACGCCGATGAGCGCATCGTGTGCATCGACAAGCAAAACGAAGGCTACGGGGCTACGTGCAATCGGGGTCTGGACATGGCGTGCGGCGAATATATCGCCATCGTGGAACCCGACGACTATCTGCGGCTGGACATGTTCAAGGATATGCTTGCGCTTGTCGATGCGCTTGGCGGCGCTATCGATGTGGTGAAAACCCCTTGGCTTGAGCTGCACGAATGGGACAACCCCAGCACGTTGTACACGAAGCCCGGCGGGTTGTATCGCGCGCTGCCAACATCGAAGGCGCCGTTCGTGCTTGCCGACGCGCCCATTCTGCTTGAGGGGCATCCTTCCATCTGGTCGGCGCTGTACCGCCGCGCTTTCTTGGATGAGCAGGGCATTCGGTTCCATCCGTATCCTGGCGCCGGCTGGGCGGACAACCCGTTTTTGGTGCAGACGCTTTGCCGTGCCCGCAAGATCGCGTATCTGGACAAGATGTTCTACTGCTATCGCACCGACCTGCCCGGCTCTACGTTGCATCACGCCACGGAAGAGAAGATCGCGCTGCCGTTCGTGCGCTGGATGGACATGACAAGCGAGATGCACGACATGGGCGTTCGCGACGAGGGCATCTGGCTTGCGCATACGGTGCGCGCGTTCAACTACCTTGACGGCGCCATCATCGACGACGGTTGGGACAACCCTGTGGTGCGCCGCATGACGAAGCGCATGTTCGACATGATCCCCGAGCAGCACGTGCTTCATTGCGGCAAGCTATCTCCGGCGAAGAAGCGCTTCTACTTCGAGCAGCGCGGCCTTCCCGTGCCGAACATTTCGCCGCTGCCGTATGCAAAGCATCTGGCGGCCCAGTCCGTGCATGCGCTTCGCGCGATGGGCGTTGCGTACCTGGTGCGCCGCACCGCGCAGTTCGCGGGAGAAAAGGCGAAGGGCATCGGCGTGGAAAGCGCTGCGCGCGGGTAGATGGCGGTGCTGCCGCGCCGGGCGTTATCGGCGAAACCGTTGCCGCGTCGTCGGAATAATGCAAGGCCGTTCGCGGTTGCTTTGGGTTGACGGTTCGGCCTGTTCCCCCGTATCATACGAGGTTGCGCCCGTGCGCGATTTGGCCCGGTGCGCGATGATATTCATCCGATCGATCGGAAGTGACATGATTCAACTGCAACACGTGTGCAAGACGTATGGCGAGGGCGAACGCGCCCACCATGCGCTGCGCAACGTGAACCTCACCATAAACGATGGCGACGTGTTCGGCATCATCGGCGCATCGGGCGCGGGCAAGTCCACGCTCGTGCGCTGCCTCAACCTGCTCGAGCGTCCCACGGAAGGCTCCATCATCTACGACGGCCGCGACATCACGAACCTGTCGGGCAAGGCGCTGCTTGAGCTGCGCGCGCAGGTGGGCATGATCTTCCAGAACTTCAGCCTGTTCCAGCAGCGCACGGTGCTGCGCAACGTCACGTTCCCGCTTGAGCTGCGCGGCGAGAAGAAGGAAGCTCGCGAGGCGCGCGCCCACGAGCTGCTTGAGCTGGTGGGCCTGGCCGATCTGGCGCAGCGCTATCCCAGCCAGCTTTCCGGCGGTCAGCAGCAGCGCGTGGCCATCGCCCGCGCGCTGGCGAACAACCCGAAGGTCATGCTGTGCGACGAGGCCACCAGCGCCCTTGACCCGCGCACCACGGCGTCCATCCTGCAGCTTCTGCAGAACATCAACCGCAACCTGGGCGTCACGCTCGTGGTCATCACACACTCGCTGCCCGTGGCCAGCAAGATCTGCAACCGCGTGGCCGTCATCGACCAGGGCCGCATCGTGGAAGAGGGCGTCACGGCGAAGGTGTTCTCCGATCCGCAAAGCCCCGTCACGCGCGAGCTGCTTTCCAACGACAGCTTGCTGGTGGAAACGGAGCAGAACGTCGAAGCGGGGGAGGCGAAGTAAATGGATTACATCAGCAACTTCATCGCCCAATACGGCGCGCTGTTCGCGCAGGGCACGTGGGACACGATTGTCATGACCATCGTGTCCACGTTCTTCGCATACGTCATCGGCGTGCCGCTGGGCGTACTGTTGGTGGTCACGGCCAAAGACGGCCTGCGCCCGCACCGCGCGCTGAACACGGTGCTCGGCTGGATCGTGAACATCGGCCGCTCCATCCCGTTCATCATCCTGCTGGTGGCCATCATCCCGTTCACGCGCTTGGTGGTTGGCACGTCGCTGGGCGTTCCCGGCGCCATCGTGCCGCTGACGGTGGCGGCCATCCCGTTTGTTGGCCGCATGGTGGAGCAAAGCCTGGCCGAGGTTGACGGTGGCCTGGTGGAAGCGGCGCAAAGCTTCGGCGCGAACACGTGGCAGATCGTGGTGAAGGTCATGCTGCGCGAAAGCCTGCCGTCGCTGGTGCGCGGCGCATCCATCACCGTCATTACGCTGTTCGGCTACACGGCCATGGCCGGCGCCGTGGGCGCGGGCGGCATCGGCGACATCGCTATCCGCTACGGCTACCAGCGCTACCTTGGCGACGTGATGATCGCGTCCATCGTGCTGTGCGTCGTGCTGGTGCAGGTGTTCCAGTCCATCGGCGACTTCGTGGCGCGCAAAGTCGACAAGCGCATCCGCTAAGTTTCGTTTGCCTGCCGGCAAACGAATTTGCTCGACGCTGTGGGCCGCCGTGGCACGCCGTCTTCGCACGCTCTCGAGAGCTTGCGTGCCGAAGTGCGCGGCGCCCTCGCGAACCCGCGAATACGACGCACCGCAGCGGCCCTCGCTGACTTTAGCGCTATCTGCGACGGGTTAAAATAGCCGCCTTACGGGGCGGCTATTTTTGTGGCGTGCGCGAAAGCCTGGCAAATGGCGGCCCCTTTTTCGTGCTGCGGGCTTTCTGACGTGTAACCTGTCTGCAACACGGCTTGGTATAATTCTCAGGTATTGCGTGAAACTTTTGCGCCGTGCAAAGGCGCTGCGATAGAAGGGGGAATCATCCATGGCTTCCAACCCGGAACAGGATTTCGTCCTGAAAACCATCAAAAGCCGCGACGTGCACTTCGTGCGCTTCTGGTTCACCGACGTGCTCGGCCACATGAAGTCGTTCGCCGTTATCCCCAGCGAGCTTGAAGATGCGTTCGCCGACGGCATGGGCTTCGACGGCAGCTGCATCGAGGGCTTCTGTCGCACCGAGGAATCCGACATGCTGGCGTTCCCCGATGCTTCCACGTTCCAGGTGCTGCCGTGGCGCCCGGAAAGCAACGCCGTGGCGCGCATGTTCTGCAACATCCGCACGCCCGACGGCAAGCCGTTCGAGGGCGACCCGCGCCACGTGCTGGCGCGCACCGTCGCGCGTGCCCAGGACATGGGCTACGTGTTCAACGTCGGCCCCGAGGTGGAGTACTACTACTTTAAGGACGCCAACGGAACCGAGCTTTTGGACCGCGGCGGCTACTTCGACCTTACCAGCCTTGACTACGCCTCCGACCTGCGCCGCGACACCGTGCTGACGCTTGAGAAGATGGGCATCCCCGTGGAATACAGCCACCACGAGAACGGGCCCAGCCAGCACGAGATCGACCTGCGCTTCACCGACGCGCTGTCCATGGCCGACGCCGTCATGACGTACAAGCTGGTGGTGAAGGAAATCGCCATGAAGCACGGCGTGTACGCGTCGTTCATGCCCAAGCCCATGTCCGGCGAGCCGGGCAGCGGCATGCACGTGCACATGAGCCTGTTCGACTTCGACGGCAACAACGTGTTCTTCGACGAAGCCGATATGCAGGGCTACCACCTGTCCACCACGGCCAAGCAGTTCCTGGCCGGCATCTTGAAGTACGCGCCGGAGTTCGCCCTCATCACGAATCCGTGCGTGAACTCCTACAAGCGCCTGCTTGCCGGCGGGGAAGCGCCCATCTACCTGTCGTGGGCGCGCGCGAACCGCTCCACGCTGGTGCGCGTGCCGGGATATCGCCCGAACCGCGAGGTGGCCTGCCGCTTGGAGCTGCGCAGCCCCGACCCCAGCGCGAACCCCTATCTGGCGTTTTCCGTCATGCTGGCCGCTGGCCTTGCGGGCATCGAGGAAGGCCTTGAGCCGCCCGCGCCGGTGGAGGACCGCGACCTGTTCACGCAGTCGCGCCAAGAGCTGCGCAAGCAGGGCTTCCAAACGCTTCCGGAAAGCCTGGGAGACGCCGTTGAGCTGTTCGCCGAGTCGAAGCTGATGCACGACGTGCTCGGCGAGCACATCTGCAACTACCTGGTGGAAGCCAAGCGCGCCGAATGGGACGCGTACCAGTCCAACGTGTCGGAGTGGGAACGCAGCCGCTACTTGGCGGTTCTGTAGACCGGCGTGGCAGGGGTTAGGAAAGAAAGGCGAAGCGCATGAGAAAGATGGTCATATTCATAGCCGACAGCCTTGACAACGCCCATAAGTTCCAGCAGGTGCTTTCGGGTTTGGATGTGGACGTGGCTGCGGGCTCGTCGGTGCAGTTCAAGAAGCTTCTGGCGCAGCACCCTTCCTATGACCTGGTGATTTACGAGGCGCGCGCCGATGCGCTTGCCAACGTTTCGCAGGTGGAGTCCGTGCTGCTTGAAGACGGGTCGGCTTCGCTTCTGGTCATCGTCAACGAAGAGCAGCTTGCCGAGTTCCGCCTTCCCGTGCAGGTCAAAAGCGACTTCGTGGTGCACGGCGCCACGAACGCCGAATGCGCCGCCCGCATTCGTCAGCTTTTGTGGCCGGGCAACGAAAGCACGTCCACCGATTTCGTCACCGTCGACAACATGACCATCAACCTGGCAACGTACCAGGTCACCGTCGGCGGGGAACCGCTTGACTTCACGTACCTGGAATACGCGCTGCTGGCGTTTCTGGTCACGCACCCCGGCCGCACGTACAGCCGCGACGCGCTTTTGCGCCGCGTGTGGGGCTTCGACTACTACGGCGGCAGCCGCACCGTCGACGTGCACGTGCGTCGCGTGCGCGCGAAGCTGGGCCCCGAGCTGGCGCAGCACCTGGAAACGGTGCGCGGCGTCGGTTACCTGTGGAGCGCGTAAAGCCGCCACGCAGCCGCTGGTTTTACCTTGGAGCGTCCCGTCCGTTGACCGGCGGGGCGCTTTTTGCGTTACACTCGGGTGCAAACCTGATCGACGAAAAGGACTGACTCATGCCCGAGAAAAAGGTAGCCGTCATCGACGGCAACTCGCTTATGCATCGCGCGTTCCACGCCGTGCCGCTTACCATGAACGCGCCGGACGGCACGCCCACCAACGCCGTGTTCGGCTTCATCGCCATGCTGTTGAAGTTCATCGACATCTCGCAGCCCGATGCCATCGTGTGCGCGTTCGATGCCGGCCGCCCAGCGTTTCGCATGGAGGCGCTTGAGCAGTATAAGGCGCAGCGCCCGCCCATGGACGAGTCGCTGAAAGTGCAGTTCCCCATCATCGAAGAGCTGCTTGAGTCCATGAACATCCCCGTGGTGCGCGTGAAGGGCTGGGAAGGCGACGACATCTTGGGCACGGTGTCGGCGCGCGACGAGGCGCTGGGCTACCGCACGCTTCTGGTGTCGGGCGATAAGGACGTCTACCAGCTGTGCACCGAGCTGACGCACGTGGTCACCACGCGCAAGGGCATCACCGACGTGGCCATTTACGGGCCGTCGGAGGTGCGCGACCGCTACGGCGTGGGCCCCGAGCAGTTCCCCGACTTTCTGGGGCTCAAAGGCGACAGCTCCGACAACATCCCCGGCGTGCCCGGCGTCGGCGACAAAACGGCGGCGAAGCTGCTTACGGCCTACGGCAACCTGGAGGGCATCTACGAGCACATCGACGAGCTGAAGGGCAAGCAGAAAGAGCGCATGGTCGAAAACCGCGAAGCGGCGTTTACCAGCCGCAAGGTGGCCACCATCGTGCGCGACCTTGACTTCGAGCTTGACTTGGAAGGCGCATCGTTCCCGTCGTTTTCGCCCGAGGCCGTCACCGAGACGTTCTCGAAGTATCGCTTCAATGCGCATCTTGCGCGCGTGCTGAAGCTGGTGGGCGAAGAGTCGCAGCGCAAGGCGGCCGCCATCGAGGTGGGCGAGGTTGTGCGCGGCGCGGGGGCTGAGGCGCTGGTGGACGCCGCCATCAAGTCGGGCGAACAGGTGGGCGTGGCGTTCGTGGACCCCGAGCAGGAGTCGCTGTTCGGCGGCGGCGCGGTGCTTGCCGTGTGCGCCGCGAACGGCTGCGCCGTGTTCGAAGGTGAAGAGGTGGCCGCGCCGTTTGCGCGCCTCGTGGCGCAGGGAAGCTTCGCCGCGCTTGACGTGAAGGCAGCGCTGCACCGCATCTACCCGTCGGACAGCTCGGCAACCGCGCTGGTCGACGATGCGCAGCTTATGGCCATGCGCGCGTTTGACCTGGGGCTTGCCGGTTACGTGCTCAACTCGTCGGTGTCGGAGTATTCGTTCGACGCGCTGCTTGACGCCTACGTGGGTGGCGTGTTGCCCGAGGCGAAAACCGACGAGCAGCGCGCATGTGCCCAGGCGGCCGCCGCGCGCGTGCTGGTGGGGCCGCTTACCGCCGCGCTTGAGCGCGAGGGTTCGGCGCGCGCGTACTTCGACATCGACCTGCCGCTGGTGGCGGTGCTGGCCATCATGGAGCGCACGGGCGCGGCCATCGACGCCGACCGCCTGGCCGAGCTGGGCGCGTCTACGGGCGCGGAGCTTGAAGGCCTGCGCGCGCAAATCTACGAGCTTGCGGGCGAGGAGTTCAACGTCGATTCGCCCAAGCAGCTTGGCCACATCTTGTTCGAGGTGCTGGGCCTTCCGGCGAAGAAGAAGACGCAGCGCGGATACTCCACGGACGCGAAGGTGCTCAAGGAGCTGGCCCAGGTTCACGAGCTGCCGGCGCTGGTGCTGCGCTACCGCGAGCTGGCCAAGATTAAGTCCACGTACATCGATGCGCTGCCGCGCCTGCGCGCCGGCGACGGTCGCGTGCACTCCAGCTTCAACGAGACGGTTACCACTACGGGGCGTTTGTCCTCGTCGGACCCCAACCTGCAGAACATCCCCGTGCGCACGCAGTTTGGCCGCCGCATCCGCGAGTGCTTCGTGCCGCTTGAGCCGGGCTGCAAATTCGTGTCGGCCGACTACTCGCAGATCGAGCTGCGCCTGCTTGCGCACCTGTCGGGCGACGACAGCCTCATCGAGGCGTTCACCAGCGGCGCGGACTTCCATGCCGCCACGGCCTCGCGCGTGTTCGGCGTGCCCATTTGCGACGTCACGCCCGAGATGCGCAGCCGCGCGAAGGCCGTGAACTTCGGCATCGTGTACGGCCAGCAGGCGTTCGGCCTTTCGCAAAGCCTGGGCATCTCGTTTGGCGAGGCGAAGGACATGATCGACCGCTACTTCGACGTGCACCCCGGCGTGCGCGAGTACTTGGATGCCACCGTGGCCGAGGCGCGCGCGAAGGGCTACGCCGAAACCATGTTCGGCCGCAAGCGCCACATCCCCGAGCTGCACGCCGCCAACGGCAACACGCGCGGCTTCGGCGAGCGCACGGCCATGAACCACCCTATGCAGGGTTCGGCCGCCGACATCATCAAGCTTGCCATGCGCCAGGTGCAAACGCGCCTGATGGAAGAGGGTTTTCGCGCCCGGCTGCTCGTGCAGGTGCACGACGAGCTGGACTTCAGCGCACCTGCAGACGAAGTGGCCGCGCTTGAGGACATGGTGCGCGAGGTCATGGAGCACGTGGTTGAGCTGAAGGTACCGCTTCTGGCCGACGTTTCCGCCGCCGATACGTGGGCCGAGGCGCATTAGCGCGAAGTTGTGGGCATTTCGTGATAGGGCGGCGTTGTGGACGTGAAACTCACAACGCCGCCGCGTGTAGCCACAACATCTGGTATCATATCGAATGTTGTGCCCGTGGAGGTACAGCGGAAATAAGTGCGATGATACGCGGAGACTGTGCATTCGTTCACTTCGTTGACTTGCTACGGTCGCGCTGCTAAGCTATCGCCTTGCGTTTATTTCGAAAGTAGGAGAAAACATGTACGCAATCGTGAAAACGGGCGGCAAGCAGTACAAGGTTGCCGTCGGGGACAAGCTGAACATCGAGAAGCTCGATGCCGAAGTCGGCGCCACCGTTGAGCTTCCCGTAATCTGCTTCGTTGATGGCGACGTCGTCGAGGCCGATCCGGCCAAGGCTTCCGCCAAGAAGGTCACCGCCGAGGTCGTTGAGCAGTTCAAGGGCCCCAAGCAGCTGGTGTTCAAGTTCAAGAAGCGCAAGAACTACAAGAAGCTGCGCGGCCATCGCCAGCAGCTCACGCGCGTTGAAATCAAGTCCATCGCTTAATTGTAAGGAGGGAATGACATGGCACACAAGAAAGGTCTCGGTTCTACCCGTAACGGCCGCGATTCCCACGCAAAACGACTGGGCGTGAAGATGTTCGCCGGTCAGCAGATCAAGACGGGCCAGATCATCGTTCGTCAGCGCGGCACGAAGTTCCATCCCGGCGAAAACGTCGGTCGTGGCAAGGACGACACGCTGTTCGCTCTGTGCGACGGTCGCGTCGACTTCACGCGTGGCGTGAAGCGCAAGGTTCACGTTCGTCCTGAGGCGTAAGATTACTTCAGCGTCTGCGTGACATCTATGCATTCGGAGAGCCCTCTGCCTGTCAGGGGGCTCTTTTCATATACAATCGAGCGACAAAGATGCTCGCATTCGATGGAGGTCACATCGTGTTTATCGATAAAGTACGCATTCACGTGAAGGGCGGCGACGGCGGCGCTGGCTGCATGTCGTTTCGCCGCGAGGCTCACGTTCCTAAAGGCGGTCCTGACGGCGGCGACGGCGGACACGGCGGCAACGTCGTGCTTGAGGCTGATGCCAGCGTGTCGTCGCTGATCGACTACCGTTTCAAGCACCATTTCAAGGCCGAACGCGGCACGCACGGCAAGGGTAGCCGCATGCACGGCGCCACGGGCGAGGACCTGGTGCTCAAGGTGCCCGTGGGCACCGTGGTGCACGAGTACTTCGAGGATTCGAAGGAAACGGGCGAGCTTATGGCCGACCTCACGCACGACGGCGAGCGCATCACCGTGGCCGAAGGCGGCATGGGCGGCCGCGGCAACATCCACTTCGTCACGTCTACCCGCCGCGCGCCGGCGTTCGCCGAGCTGGGAGAGCCGGCGCAAGAGCGCTGGGTGGAGCTTGAGATGAAGCTGATGGCCGACGCGGCGCTCGTGGGCATGCCGTCGGCGGGCAAAAGCTCTTTGATCTCGAAGATCTCGGCCGCGCGTCCGAAGATCGCCGACTACCCGTTCACCACGCTGGTGCCGAATCTGGGCGTGGCGCGTTCGGGCGATTTGAGCTTCGTTGTGGCCGATATTCCCGGTCTTATCGAGGGCGCGCACGAAGGTCGCGGCCTGGGGCATGAGTTTTTGCGCCACATCGAGCGCACGGCGCTTATTGTGCACGTGGTGGACCTGACGGGCGACTGGGAAGGCCGCGACCCGCTTGAGGACTACCGCGTCATCAACAACGAGTTGGCATTGTACGCCGACGAGCTGGCGGCGCGCCCGCGCATCGTCGTGGCGAACAAGATCGACGTTGCCGGCACCGAAGAGGCGCTTGAGCGCCTGCGCGCCCAGGTCAAGGCCGATTCCGTGGCCGCCGCCGGCGGCAACGAGTTCGCGCCAAGCCCCATCGACCCGAAGGTGTACTGCATCAGCGCGCTTACGGGCGAGGGCGTGGACAGCCTGAAAGCCGCCGTGGCGCACAAGGTGCACGAGCTGCGCGAAGAGGCGCGCGAGGCCGCTGCCGCCAACGTGCAGTACGAGCACGTGTGGGAGCTCAAGCGCGAGGCGCGCGACAAGCGCTTCACCGTGCGCAAGCTTTCCGAGGGCGTGTTCCGCGTGTCGGGCACCCAGGTCGAGCGCATGGTGGTGCAGTGCGACTGGGAAAACGAGGAAGCAGTGGTGTTCTTGCAGCACCGCCTTAAGCGCGTTGGCGTGGAAGAGGCGCTTGAGAAGGCGGGCGCCGTCGATGGCGACGAGATTCGCATCGTCGGGCGTGCGTTCGAGTTCGAGTCCGCGAAAACGGCGGAGGACATGTTCGAGGAGCTTGATATCTAATGAGCGAAACGGATGCACAAGGGTCGCGTGCGCGGCGCCTGGTCATCAAGATCGGGTCGTCGACACTGACCACGTCTGAGAGCAGCATTGACTACGGCTATCTGCGCAAGCTTGCCGATCAGGTGGCGCGCGTGCGCGATGCGGGCTGGCAGCCGGTCATCGTCACGTCGGCCGCCATCGCGTGCGGCCTTGAAGCCTTGGGCATCCATCGCAGGCCAACCGACATGCCCAGCTTGCAGGCGGCGGCCTCGGTGGGGCAGTCGGCGCTTTCAACGGCGTATGCCGAGGTGTTCGCCCGCCATGGCATCGTTACGTCCACCGTGCTTTTGACCAGGCGCGATACAGCCGACCGTCAGGCGTATCTGCACGCGCGCAATACGCTTTTGCGCCTGCTTGACCTAGGCGTAGTGCCCATTATCAACGAGAACGACACCGTTGCCGTCGAGCAGATCAAGTTCGGCGACAACGACACGTTGGCCGCGCTGGCGGCGTGCCTCATCGATGCCGACTTGCTGGTCATCCTGTCTGACATCGACGGGCTGTACGATGCCAACCCGAACACGAACCCGCAGGCCAAACTTATCGAGCACGTGGACAAGATCGGGCCCGAGATTCTGGCCGTGGCCGGCGGCGCGGGTTCCACGGTGGGCTCGGGCGGCATGATCACGAAGATCAAGGCGGCGCGCGTGCTTATGGTGGCGGGCATCCCGCTCATCATCTGCTACGGTCGTCAGGACAACGTGGTGGAGGACGCGGCGGCCGGCAAGCAGGTGGGCACGCGCTTCTCCGCGAAGGCGCGCCCGCACGAGATCACGCCGCGCAAGTTGTGGATCGCGCTCGGCGATTCGGCGCGAGGTGCCGTGGTGGTAGACGACGGGGCGAAAGCTGCGCTCATCGAGCGCGGAAGTTCGCTGCTGTCCGTGGGCGTTTCCGGCGTTGAAGGCCGCTTCGATGCTGGCGACATCGTGGACATCAAAGACGGCACGGGGCATCTGTTCGCGCGCGGGCGCACGGCGTTTTCCGCCGACGAGGTGGAGCTTGCCTGCGGGAAGACGCGCGAGGCCATCGAGCGCAACCGCCTGCTTGCCGCGCTGGCCGAAAAGCCCATCGTCCACCGCGATGAGCTGGTGGTTTTCGAATAGGAGGGAAGTTCATGACCGCTTCGCTTGAACAGGAAGTGCGCGCCATCGCCGAGGCGGCGAAGGCTGCGGCGGCGCCGCTTGCGCAAACAAGCGCCGACGTGCGCAACAACGCGCTTGCCGCCATGGCGGCGGCGCTGCGTGCGAACCGCGTCGACGTGCTTGCCGCTAATGCGCAGGACATGGACGCCGCCCGCGCGGCCGGCACGCAGGAAAGTTTGCTTGACCGCTTGATGCTCGATGAGGCGCGCATCGAGGCTATGGCCGGCGCGCTTGAGGAGCTGGTGGCGCTGCCCGATCCGCTGGGGCGCGTGCAGGAACAGCGGACGCTTGAAAGCGGCATCCAGCTGACGCGCGTGAGCGTTCCGCTCGGCGTGGTTGCCGTGGTGTATGAGGCGCGGCCGAACGTCACGGCCGATGCGGCGGGCATCTGCTTGAAATCGGGCAACGCGTGCGTGCTGCGCGGCGGCTCGCTTGCAGCGAAGTCGTGTGCCGCCATCGCGCATGTGCTGCACGACGCGGCGGTGTCGGCAGGCATGCCGGCGGGCTGCATCGGCAGCATCGAGTCCACCGATCGTGCTGCGGCCGACGTGCTCATGAGCCTGCACGGCATTGTCGACGTGCTGGTGCCGCGCGGCGGCGCGGGCCTGATTCGCCACTGCGTCGAGTGCGCAAAAGTTCCGGTCATCGAGACGGGCACGGGCAACTGCCACGTGTACGTGCACGAAACGGCCGATTTCGCCCGCGCGCGCAACATCGTGGTGAACGCGAAGTGCCGACGCTACGGCGTGTGCAACGCGTGCGAGACGCTGCTCGTCGATGAAGCGGCGGCGCTGGATTTCCTTCCTGAGCTGCTCGGCTTGCTTGCCGACAAGGGCGTGCACATCCATGGCGACGAGTTGGCGTGCAAGGCGGCGCTTGCTGCCGGTGCAGACCGGTTACCGGTTGGCCCTGCGTTGCGCATCGAGCGTGCTACCGAGTCCGATTGGGGAACGGAATACCTGGCCCCTGATCTGGCGGTTCGCTGTGTTTCCGGTGTTGACCAGGCTATTGCGCACATCAACCGTTACGGCACGAAGCATTCCGAGGCCATCGTGGCGGACGAGGGCAGCGCTGCAGGTGCGCAGGCCATCGAGCGCTTCGTGAACGAAGTGGACGCTGCGGCGGTGTACGTGAACGCTTCCACGGCATTTACCGATGGCGGCATGTTCGGTCTTGGCGCCGAAATCGGCATCTCCACTCAGAAGCTGCACGTGCGCGGGCCGTTTGCGCTTGAAGGTCTTACTTCGTACAAGTACGTGCTGCGCGGAACGGGGCAAGTTCGTGCCTAGGGTAAACGCGGGTCAGGTATGCGCTTCCGAAGTGGGCGGCGTGGTGTCTGCTGCGGATGAGGCTGGCTTCTCCAGCAGGCTGGTGGTGAGCCATCGTTTCGACAACCTGGGCGCTGACGGCGCGCCGGCGCGCCTGGGCATCATGGGCGGTACGTTCGACCCCGTGCACATCGGGCATCTGGCCTGCGCCGAGCAGGCGCGCGAGGCATTCGGCCTTGACGCGGTGGTGTTCATCCCGGCGGGCATGCCGGCGTTCAAGCTGAAGCGCCACGTCACCAGCGCCGAGCAGCGCTTGCGCATGTGCCAGCTGGCCGTTGAGTCAAACCCCGCGTTCGATGTCAGCCGCATCGAGATCGACCGACCGGGCGTCACGTACACGGCTGACACGCTGCGGCAGCTGCGCGCGCACTACCCAAAAAACGTTTCGCTGTACTTCATCACGGGCGCCGATGCGGTGTGCTCCATCCTGAAGTGGCGGGAAAGCGCGGCCATCGCCGACCTGGCGGACCTCATTGCGGTGACGCGGCCGGGTTATGTGTTTACCGAGGAGCAACGCGCCACTATCGAGCAGGCGGGCAATTTCCGCATTCACCTGCTTGAAACCACGGGCTTGGCCGTTTCATCGAGCGATTTGCGCGCCCGTGTGGCGGCCGGCAAGTCTATTCGCTATTTGACGATGCAGCGGGTGCTCGACTATATTCACGAACATCGATTGTATGTTTCGGGTGCTCATGATAAGGAAGCGGTGCAGCGGTGAGCAAGGAAGGTGACCGGGGTTTGACGGTTAAAGATGCGCACGTCGACGTGCTAAGCGATGCGTTTTTCCAGGCACGGCGCGCCGAGTTGGCGCAGCGCGTGAAGCCGAAGCGCTTCGAGCATTCGCTGGGCGTGTCGGAGATGGCCGGGCGCATGGCGCGCATCTATGGCGCGGACGAGGGCCTGGCGCGCTTGGCGGGTTTGCTGCACGACTGGGACAAGGGCTACGATGACGAGGGCATTCGCCGTCGCGTGGCCGAACTTGGCCTAGCGGAGCAGCTTGCAAGCTATATGGACATGCCGCACCTGCTGCACGGGCCTACGGCGGCGGCAGCGCTCAAGCGCGACTTCCCGCAGCTTCCTGATGCGCTGCTTCGGTCCATCCGGCTGCACACCACCGGCGCCGTGCACATGACCGACCTCGACATGATCGTGTACACGGCCGACGCTATCGAGCCGTCGCGCGATTATCCGGGCATCGAAGCGCTGCGCCAGCTTGTTGGCGTGGTCGATTTGCAGGAGCTGTACCTCAGCACGTTCCAGCATGTGCTTGAGAACCTGGTCCAGCGCCGCAAGCGCATTCATCCCGATACGGTAACTGTTTGGAACAGCTATGTGGCCTGCGATAAGAAGCGCCGGGCCCAGCAACACACGAAAGGTAACAAGTGAGCGAAGCAATGAACAACGAGGCGCACATCAATCAGGGCGTCGACATGTACGGCCGTCAGAAGCCTGACCTGCTCAGTCCGCGCGAGTGCGCCATCATCGCCGCGCAGGCTGCAGACGAGAAGAAGGCCACCGACATCATGGTGCAGCAGGTCGGCGACCTTATCGGCGTCACCGAATACTTCGTCATCTGCACGGCGTCGAACAACCGCCAGGTCGAAGCCGTCGTCGACGAAATCGAAGAGCAGTGCCGCGTGCGCGGCGGCGCGAAGCCGTTCCACATCGAGGGCACGGCCGACGGCACGTGGTCGCTGCTTGACTACGGCAGCTTCATCGTGCACGTGTTCCAGCCTGAAACGCGCGAGTACTACCGCCTTGAGGCGCTGTGGAACGATGCGCCGCTCGTGGACCTGGAAGCCGAGGCGGGCTTGACCGACCTGCAGTATTCCGAGCGCATCGCCAAGCTTGTTGGGCGCGAATAGGCGCCGTTGGCCGACGTTGAGCGCACATTTGAAGAGCGTCCTCGCGGTAATTCGCGAGGGCGCTTTTCTTTTTTCGCGTGAACGTGGTGTTTGCGCATGGTTGCAACCACAATATGTAGTAACTGGTGCAACCAACCACCTATGAGCAACATCTCTACCTCGCAAAACGGTAAAACTGTGTAAGGAGGCCGCAACATATTGGGGGTATTATAAGGGTGCACTGGCCGTGTGACTGACCAACTTGTTGGGAAGTTGGTTCACTTATGCTCACCTATCTTGCAACATCGGCGTGCCGAGGGAAGCGGCCGCCGCAGTTTGCAGCGCACCGTGCTTATTCCCGTCCCGCTTTGGTCTCGCGCCTTCTGCGCGAGCGCAACGTCGCACGCTTTTTGGTAGCGCCGCCGGGGTTTGGCAAATCGTCCGTGGTCCTTGAATATGCCGAAACCGTATTCGGGTTCAACCAGGTGTATTGGTTAGACTGCTCCAGCCCCTGCTTCTTGCGCGACCTTGATGGCGAAAGCATTGCCTCTGGCTTGCTTGATGCCACAGAACCCGCGTTTCTTGCCGTGTTCGAAGACGTGCCGTTGCTTGACGGGGCGCGCGTCGACGCCTTCTGCGCCTTGCTTGACACGCTGCTCGATCGTGGTTGCGAGGTTATCGTCACGTGCACGCCGCTGTGCGATGCGTTTGCGGCTGAACGCGACCGTATGGTGCTGTTTGCGAACGATCTGCTGCTTTCAAACGACGAGATCGACTTTTTGCGCACGCCTGCCGAGCGTGATGAAACGCCGGCAAACCGTGTGCCGCGTGCCCGTCGCGTGCCGGCTTGCGCCTGGGGCGACGGCAAAAACGCGGCATTTCTTTGCGGCGTGCTGACCGAAGAGCTGCCCTGCCAGATGCTTGCTGTGTTGTTTGTGCTGCTGTGCCTCGATTCGGGGCCGCTTTCCTCCGTCGAGCGGATTGCGCACGCGGATGCCGAAGCTTTGTCGTTCATTGCCGCTGCGCACGCCTATGTGGGCGTCGACGTTGCTCAGAGATCGTTTCGCTGTGCGGGTTTTCCCATCGGCGATGTTGCCGAGGCTTTTGCCGGCAAGTTGGAAGATATCGCTTCAGGTGCGGGCGGCGTTGGGGCCGCGCAGCTTGCGGCAGACGTGGCATCAACGCTGCTTGCAAGCGGAAATGCCGAGCGTGCCTGCGAAGTCGCGCGTCTGTTCTTGCCTGCCGCCGAGCGGGCGATATGGCTGGAAGAACACGCGCGCGACCTTGAGCGCGTTGGCTGCTTGATGCGGGCTCGCGGGCTGTATGCCGCAACGCCGCCCGAGGTGTTTTCCGCGAGCGCTCACGTGGCACAGGCGGTTCGGTGCGCTTTGCTCGGTGAAAACGTTGCTGCGTGCGTGGCTGCCCGTCGCGCTATCGCATGCGCGCCATCGGTGGTGGAGCGGGCGATTGTGCAAGCGGTGCAATGCGCCTGCTCGGTTGGTGAGGCGTCTGAACAGGCGGCGGCCCGGGCGCGCGATGTGTGCGCCGTGGGCATCGAGGCGGAATGCGGCGACGAGCTACGCGATATCGCTATGGCCGTGGAAGCGCTCGATGCGCCAAGTTCTGGGGTTGAGCTGGCGCGGGCCTGGCTTGATGCGACAACGGATCGCGCGCTCAGCGATTCGGCGCTGTATGCGGCAGCGTTGTTGCTCGGCCGTCTTGATGAAGCCGATGCCGGCGCACAGGAATGGGCCGATGTTGCCGCTATGGTGGCGCGCGAGGCAACGGCGCGCTTCGGCGATGCCGGCTCGCTGTCGCTTCCCTGCGCGTTGGCCGCGGCCGCGTTTCAGCAGCTGGTCGATAACGGGGTGCTTGCCATGCCGCCGCTTGACGCGGCTTGCGCCGTGGCCGCTGCGGCTCGAAAGCGCATGCTGCTTGAACAGCGCATTCAGTGCGAAGCGGCTCGCACGGCGGCCCTTGAGCGCCGTCTTGTGCGCGACAAAACGCATCCCGATACGTTCAGGTGTGCTTCTGTGGGCTCCGACATGGCGTTGCGAACGCCGCCTCGCCTGACGGTGAACCTGTTCGGCGGCCTTGAGGTGTTCATGGGGGACAGGCGCATCGACCCGAACCTGCTTATGCGCGAGAAAGTCCGCGCGCTTTTGGCCTTGCTGGTGGTCAACCAGGGGCACGATCTATCTCGCGACCGCATCATGAAGCTCTTGTGGCCCGACTCGCACATGGAGCGGGCGCGCAACAACTTCTACGCCACCTGGTCGCGCTTGCGCACGGCGCTGAGCATGCCGGATGGCACGTGCCCTTACCTCATCAAGCGCCAATACGGCATTCGCCTTGACGCAAGCCTGCTTTCAAGCGATGTTGCCGAACTGGACCGCGTCTGCCGGGCGTTGCTGTTCAATCGTCCTGGCCGCGGCGGGTGGGGACACCTGTTCTCTCAGATAGAGGATTCGTTCTCCAGCGATCTTTTGCCGGGTGACGAGGGCTGCGAGCTGCTTGACGATCTGCGCAGCGATTGCCGCACGCGCCTGGTCGATGCGCTCGTCACGGCATCGGGCAAGCTGGTGGAAGCCGGCGAGGTGCGCCAAGGGCTGTGGTTTGCCCGCGCGGCGCTTTCCCGCGACAAATCTCGCGAAGACGCGTACGCCGCCGTCATGCGCGCGCAGATTGCCTCGCTGCAGCGTTCGGCCGCGCTTGAAACGTACTTCTCGTGCCGGAAATTCCTCTCGAACGACCTGGGTATCGACCCTTCGGCTGAAACTATGCGTCTGTATCACAGCATCATCGATGCACAGGAGGAGGTTGCCTGATGCGGGCGCTGCTTCCTAGTCTTGGCGGTAACGGCCCGGTAACGCGTGCGTAGAAGCTGTACAGATTGCGCTGAAAGAACATGCTCATCGAAGGATATGCTAGAGTTAACAACAATTGCGAAAAACAACGAGTCGCAGGTGCGACCGTGAAAGGAATGGCGCTCATATGGCAGGTTTCCTCTCGAAGCTGTTGACGTTCGGTGAAGGCAAGCAGCTGAAGAATTACCAAGCCCTTGCCGCGAAGATTGGCAGCCTTGAACCCGATATGCAGGCAAAATCCGACGAAGAGCTGTGCGCAGTCACCGCAGCGCTGCGCGAGCGCATGGCGGGCGGCGCCACGGAATCCGACGTGCTGCCCGAAGCGTTCGCAGCCGTGCGCGAGGCATCGGTGCGCACGCTTGGCATGCGTCACTTCGACGTGCAGCTTATCGGCGGCATGGCGCTCAATGACGGGCAGATCGCCGAGATGCGCACGGGCGAAGGTAAGACGCTCGTGTCCACGCTGGCCGGCTATCTCAACGCGCTGTCGGGGCAAAACGTCCATATCGTCACCGTTAACGATTACCTGGCTCGCCGCGACAGCCAATGGATGGGCAAGATATATCAGTTCCTCGGCATGAACGTGGGCCTGATCCAAAACGGCATGCGCCCCGATATGAAGAAGCGCGCCTATCAGGCCGACGTCACGTACGGCACGAACTCCGAGTTCGGCTTCGACTATCTGCGCGACAACATGGTCACGCGTGCCGAAGCGCGCGTGCAGCGCGGACACCATTTCGCCATCGTCGACGAGGTTGACTCCATCCTCATCGACGAAGCGCGCACGCCGCTTATCATCTCGGGCGCGGGCACGCAGGCGGCCGACACGTACAACAAGTTCGCGCGCGTCATGCCTGCCTTGAAGCTTGATGAAGACTTCGAGATGGACGAGGCGAAGAAAACCATCAACGCCACCGAGTCGGGCCTCACGAAAATCGAGACGATGCTTGGCATCGACGACATCTACGCCGACCCGTCCGGCCAGCTGCCGAACCACTTGCAGCAGGCTCTAAAGGCGCAGTTCCTTTTCCACCGCGATGTTGACTACGTGGTGGTCAACGGCGAGGTGAAGATCGTCGACGAGTTCACGGGCCGCATCATGGAAGGCCGCCGCTACTCCGAGGGCCTGCACCAGGCGCTTGAAGCCAAGGAACACGTGCAAGTGCGTGAGGAGAACCAAACGCTGGCCACCATCACGCTGCAGAACTACTTCCGCCTGTACGACAAGCTTTCGGGCATGACCGGTACCGCCATGACCGAGGACGCCGAGTTCCGCCAGATCTACAAGCTGCCCGTCGTGGCCATTCCGCCGAACAAGGAAGTGAAGCGTATCGACGAGGACGACCTGATCTATCGCACCATCGATGCGAAGTTCAACGCCGTGGCCGACGACGTTGCCGCACGTCACGAAGCAGGCCAGCCTTGCCTTATCGGCACGGTGTCCATCGAAAGCTCCGAGAGGCTCTCGCGCCTGCTTGACAAGCGCGGCATCAAGCACGAAACGCTGAACGCGAAGAACCACGAGCGCGAGGCGCATATCATCGCGCAGGCCGGCCGCGTCGGCGCCGTCACCATCGCTACGAACATGGCTGGCCGCGGTACCGACATCTTGCTTGGCGGCAACCCCGAGGTGCTTGCCGACGATGTGCTGCTTGCGCGCGGGTTGAACCCCGACCTTGAGCCGGGCGCCCAGCCCGCCGAGGAGGGCGGCTTGCCGGCACCTTCCGAGGGTCAGCGCAAAGAGGCGCTTGCCCAAGCCAAGGCTACGTGCAAGCTTGAGCAGCAGCGCGTGCTCGAAGCCGGCGGCCTGTGCGTCATCGGCACCGAGCGCCACGAATCGCGCCGTATCGACAACCAGCTGCGCGGCCGCGCCGGTCGTCAGGGCGACCCGGGCACCACGCAGTTCTACCTGTCGCTTGAAGACGACCTGATGCGTCTGTTCGGCGGCGCGCGTATGGACAAAATCGGCGCCATGATGGAGAAGACGAACATGCCTGACGACATGCCCATCCAGGCGTCCATGGTGTCGAAGGCCATCGAATCGGCTCAGCGCCAGGTTGAAAGCATGCACTTCGCCGCACGTAAAAACGTGCTGGAATACGACGACGTCATGAACCTGCAGCGCAAGGCCATCTACGAAGAGCGCAACGCCATTCTTGACGGTAAGGACATGGAAGGCCGCATCCCCCAGATCGTGGCCGACGCCGTTGCCGCCGTGGTGGAGGAGAACTGCCCCGAGAAGCTGCCGTCCGACGACTGGGATTGCAAGGCCGTGGACAGCTGGGTAGCCAACATGACAGGCCGAACGGATTTCCATGCCGCCGAGGTCGATCACGACGACGACCCCGAGCAGCTGTGCGAAGCGCTTGATGAGTATCTTGACGGCGTGGTGGAAGCTAAAACGCAGGAGCTTGGCGAGCCTATCATGCGCATGCTGGAATCCCAGGTCATGCTGCGCATCATCGACCGTCGCTGGATGGCGCACCTGCAGGACATGGATTACCTGAAAACGGGCATCGGCCTGCGCGCATTTGGCCAGCGCGACCCGCTGGTTGAATATAAGAACGAGGCGTACAAGGCGTTCAGCAACCTGACACACTCCATGTACGAGGAATATCTGCGCACGCTTTTGCGCCTGCAGGTTGCCGTGCAGCAGAACGCCCCGCAGATGCCGGCCGAGCCTGACCCGCTTGCGGGACGTATAAGCTACTCGAACCCCGAGCAGGCGCTTGGCCAAACGGGCGTCGGGTCTGCCGTGGCACAGCATCAGGCGCAGCAGCGCGCCGCCCAGGCCGGTGCGCCGGCGCCGAAGCCCGCGCCGCAGAAGGCCCAAACCTACGTGAAGGACAAGGACGACCCGTTCGCCAACGTTGGGCGCAACGATCCTTGCCCGTGCGGTAGCGGCTTGAAGTTCAAGAAGTGCCACGGAAAGAACCTGTAAGTTCCTTCTGAATGAACCCGATGCGAGCCTTTCCCCTTGCTGCGCTTTCCTTGCGGCGGGGGAGGGGCTTGCTCTGTTTAAGAGGCTGAAGGCTAGGGCTGCAGACGGCGTGATGCGCTCGTTCGGGTTCGCGCGCTTTTCGGCAGGGGGTTGGCCTTCTGCCATGTGCGAAAAACCTATGCACTCTTGCGCCCTGCCCTCGGCAGTGGGGGCGCTTTGCTGCTACTATAAAAAAACTATGGCTGATAAAGAACTGAAAGATATCGAGCAGATTGCGCAGCGCGTCGCCGACGCGCACGCGTTTTTGCATATCGACGATAAAACGGCGCAGCTGGTGGCGCTTGATGCGCAGATCGCCGCGCCCGGGTTTTGGGACGATGCCGCGCATGCGCAAAGCGTGTCGAAGGAAGCCAGCGCGCTGCGCGACGTCATCGACGATTATCGCGCCGCGCAAGGCTTGCTTGACGATGCCCGCGCCGCGCATGAGCTGGCGGGCGAGGACCCGGCGTTCGCCGAAGAGGTCCAATCCACGCTTGAGGTGCTTGACGCGAAGCTCGACCAGCTTGAGATTACCAGCTGGTTCTCGGGCCGCTTCGACGCTGGTGATTGCATTTTGACCGTAAGCCCCGGTCAGGGCGGCCTTGAGGCCCAGGACTGGACGGACATGTTGTACAACATGTACACGCGCTATGCCGATCTGAAAGGTTGGAAGGTCCGCGTGCTTGACCTGGTGCCCGGCGCCGAGGCCGTCGGTCTGAACAAGGTCACGCTGCAAATCGAAGGCCGCCTTGCTTACGGCATGCTGCGCAGCGAGAACGGCGTGCATCGCCTTGTGCGCATCAGCCCCACCGACGTGAAGCAGCGGCGCCACACTACGTTCGCCGCGGTTGAGGTGCTGCCGGTGCTGCCCGACGACATCGAGGTCAACCTTGACATGAACGACGTGCGCGTCGACGTGTACCGTTCAAGCGGACCGGGCGGGCAGTGCGTCAACACCACCGACTCGGCCGTTCGCCTCACGCACCTGCCCACGGGCATCGTGGTGACGTGCCAAAACGAAAAATCCCAGCTGCAGAACAAAGAAGCCGCCCTGCGCGTGCTGAAAGCCAAGCTGTACGAGATCGAGGAGCAGAAGCGCCGCGAACAGATCGACGAGCTGCGCGGCGATCGCATGGAGAACAGCTTCGGCAGCCAGATTCGCAACTACGTGCTGTTCCCGTATCAGCTGGTCAAAGATGTGCGCAGCGGCGTGGAAACGGGCAACGTCGACGCGGTGCTTGGCGGCGACATCGACGAGTTCGTGGTGGGCTACCACAAGTGGCGCGTCTCCACGCAAGAGGAGTAGCGCTGCACCGCGGCCGCCATGCGGGGCTGCGGCAAGCAATTGCGATAGCGGGACGCGGCTGAAATGCAGCCAGAGCGTTCCCTGTTGATAGGAAAACGTCAAACTGACGAAAGGACGATGGAATGACCGAGCTTGAGCTGCGGGCATGCGACATGCGCATCGACATCGTGCGCATGATCGCGGAGGCGGGAAGCGGACACCCCGGTGGGTCGCTTTCGTGCACCGATATCCTCACCGCGCTGTATTTCGGCGGTGTGATGGACCATAACCCTGAGGACCCGAAGTGGGAGGGTCGCGACCGCTTCATCCTTGCGAAGGGCCATGCGGCGCCGGCGCTGTACGCCGTGCTTGCTCACGCCGGCTACTTCCCGCGTGAAGAGCTCTCCACGCTGCGCAAGCTTGGCACGCGCCTGCAGGGCCATCCTGATTGCAACCTGTGCCCGGGCGTCGAGGTTTCCACCGGCTCGCTGGGCCAGGGCCTGTCCATCGCTGCCGGCGCCGCTGCCGGCCTGAAGCTGGCCGGCAAGCCGCAGCGCGTGTTCTGCCTGCTAGGCGACGGCGAGTGCGAAGAAGGTCAGGTGTGGGAGGCCGCCATGTGGGCTGCTCACGAGGGCCTCGATAACCTGGTGGCCATCGTCGACCGCAACCACCTGCAGATCGACGGCGACACGGCCGACGTGTGCGACCCGGGCGACATGGTGGCGAAGTTCGCCGCGTTCGGCTGGAACGCCAGCACCGTCGACGGCCACGACATCGATGCGCTTGTTGCTGTGCTTACCGCTGCGAAGACGGCTGCGGATGGCAAACCGCACGTGCTGGTGGCGAACACCATCAAGGGCAAGGGCGTGTCGTTCATGGAAAACCAGGCCGGTTGGCACGGCAAAGCCCCCAACGCTGAGCAAACCGAGCAGGCCGTGGCCGAGCTTGAGGCCGCGAAGAAGGAGGCATAGCCGTGGTACAGCTTGCAAACGAAGAACAGTCCCGCATCAAGCGCGCCACGCGCGCTGCGTATGGCGTCACGCTTGCCGAGCTGGCAGGCCAGGGCGTGCCCGTGGTGGCCGTTGATGCCGACCTGACCGGCTCCACCACCACGAAGAAGTTCGCCGAAGCCGGCTATGCCGACCGCCTGTTCAACTGCGGCATCGCCGAGCAGAACATGATCGACGTGGCCGCCGGCCTTGCCACGTGCGGCAACGTTGCCTTTACCGGCAGTTTTGCCGTGTTCGGCACCGGTCGCGCTTACGACCAGATCCGCAACACCGTGTGCTACTCGAACCTCAACGTGAAGGTTGCCCCCACGCACGCCGGCGTGTCCGTAGGCCCCGACGGCGGCAGCCACCAGATGCTCGAGGACATCTCGCTTATGGCCGGCCTGCCGAACATGCGCGTGCTCGTGCCGGCCGACTACGCCGCCGCTTGCGCCGCGCTGCGCCTGGCCGCTGCAACGCCGGGGCCGGTATACGTGCGCATGGGCCGCGCTTCCGTGCCTGCCGTGTACGCCGATGGCGTTGAGCTGGAGCTCGGCCGCGCCTACGTGCTGCGCGAAGGCACCGACGTCACCATCGTGGCGTGCGGCGTGGAAGTGGAGCAGGCGCTTGCTGCTGCCGAGGAGCTGGCGGCGGAAGGTGTTTCCGCCGAGGTCATCGACGCGTTCTCTGTCAAGCCGCTTGACCGTGAGACCATCGTGGCCTCCGCGAAGAAGACGGGCCGCGTCGTGGTCGCCGAGGAGCACAGCGTGCACGGCGGCCTTGGCGCAGCCGTGGCGCAGGCGCTGGTCGAAGAGCATCCCGTTCCCATGCAGTTCATCGGCATGAACGACCGCTTCGGCAAATCAGGCGAGTTCGAAGAGCTTATGGCGTACTTCGGCCTGGATTCGAAGGCGATTGTCAAAGCTGTGAAAAGGCTCACGGCCAACTAGGGGTTCTGCTAGAATCTGTTCGTCTCAGTACATCACTACATGAATGGAGCAAACTGTGACGAATAGTATGAGCCAAGGTGCTCCTGCGCGCCCTGGGCGGCACGCAGCAGCGCATGCGGCGCCGGCGCGACAAGTGACGTCGCAGCTGTCGGCATCGCTTCCGGTGCTTGAAATTGATGATACTCCGCAGCAGTCGGGTACACCTGTTATCACGTTCGATCATGTGTCGAAGGTGTACCCGGCCCAGCCTAACAAGCCCGCACTCAACGATATCTCCCTGCAAATCTACGCAGGCGAGTTCGTGTTTTTGGTGGGCCATTCCGGTTCCGGTAAAACCACGTTCATCCGCATGCTCATCCGCGAGGTGAAGCCCACGTCGGGCCACATCTACATCGCCGATGAGGATCTTGCTAGCATGCGCAATTGGCGCGTGCCGTACCTGCGCCGCAACATCGGCTGCGTGTTCCAGGACTTCAAGTTGCTGCCGAACAAAACGGTATTCGAAAACGTTGCGTTCGCACTTGAGGTAATCGGCAAATCCCGCCACGTCATCAAAACGCAGGTGCCCGAGGTGCTGCGCCTTGTAGGCCTGCAGGACAAGTTGAACAAGCGCCCGGACCAGCTTTCCGGTGGCGAGCAGCAGCGCGTGTCCATTGCCCGCGCCATCGTGAACCGTCCTCCGGTCCTTATCTGCGACGAGCCTACGGGCAACCTTGACCCGCAAACGTCTCGCGGCATCATGGACCTGCTCGAGCGTATTAACCGCACCGGCACCACCGTCGTCGTTGCAACGCACGACCGCGAAATGGTGGACAACATGCGTCGTCGCGTCATCGCGCTTGACCGCGGCAACCTGACGCGCGACCAAGATCGAGGGGTGTACGGTTTCGATGTCTAGTTTCTTTTACTTTCTCAAGGAGTCGCTGATCGGCTTCACGCGCAACCTTTCCACGGCGCTTGGTTCCATCGTCACCATCTTCCTGTCGCTTTTGATCATCGGCATCTTTTTGGTGGGCGGCTCTGTGGTGAACAACGTGGTGAAGTCCGTCGAGCAAGAGGTCAACATCACGGTGTGGATCGCCGACGACGCCTCCAGCTCCGATATCCAGTCGCTGCAGTCGGCCATCCAGTCCATGAGCGCCGTTTCCTCGGTCAGCTTCACGGACAAAGATCAGGCGCTTGAGAACTTCAAGAAGTCCTCAAGCTCGGACATTGCCGAGTCGCTTGACGGTCAGAACCCGCTTCCGGCTTCCATCGACGTCGAGCTGTCCGACCCGCAGCTGGTCGAGGACGTTGCCAACCAGATCGAGGCGAACACCACGTTCCAGAAGATCTGCGACAACCCGTCCGATCCTTCTGACTCGCTGCGTTACGGCGAGAAGACGGTCGACCGCCTGTTCCAGCTTACCAGCTATGTTCGCGTCATCGGCGTGGCGCTTATCGCGCTGCTCATCTTCATCGCGCTCGTGTTCATCAACAACACCATTCGCTTGGCTATTCTTGCTCGCCGCAAGGAAATCGCCATCATGCGTTTGGTGGGCGCGTCGAACGGGTTCATCCGCGGGCCGTTTTTGATGGAGGGCGCTTTGCACGCCATCATCGGCGCGGCGCTTGCCGTGGGTTCGCTTGAGCTTTTGCGCAACCTGGCGCTGCCGCAGCTGCAAAACGCGCTGACGTGGCTGCCCATCGACCTGTCTACCGGCACATTCGCGCTGTTCTATGTGATGCTGGCGGTGTTTGGCTTGGTCATCGGCTTGCTTGGTTCCGCATTCGCCATGCGTCGTTATCTGAAGGTGTAAAACAGGAGCTTTCGTGCCAAGGCATTTCGACAAGAAGTCATCCATAGCGGCCACTGCGCGCAAGGCGCGGGCCCGCAACATAAAGTTGGCGAAAGTGTTTTCGTGCATCATCGTCGTAGCCGCCGCGTTTGCCGGCGGCTTCGCCGTTCGCGGCAACGTTGATTTGCTCGATTCGCTGGGTCTCACGCAGCTTACCGGCAGCCCCGATGCGAAGGCGAAGGCCTCGCAGCAGCCCACTACGTACAATTCGCTTTCGGCGCGTGTGGACGAGGTGGAAGGCATCGTGAACAACGACAGCCTGGATTCGTACGATTTGGACACGGCCACCACGAAGATGCTCGATGCGTTCGCGCTGTCTACGCAGGACCCGTACCTGCGCTATTACGACGCCAGCCGCCGCACGGCCATGAACTCCAACCAGGATGCTGCGTCTTCGGGCGACGGGGTGGGCGTGCTGTTCAACGAATACAACGGCAACGCCTATGCCGTGGACGTCTTCGAAGGCTCCGATGCGCAAGCGGCCGACGTGCGTTCGGGCGATGTGGTGGTTGCCATCGACGGCGATCGCAGCCACGCGTGGTCAACGTCCGAGGTCACGGCTGCGCTTAAACGCGATGAAGGTTCGCAGGTGGTTATCACGTGGCGCCGCGGCGCGTCGCTTGACGATGCAACGGGCACGGAATTCACCACCACCCTTACCGTTACGTCCTCTACCGTGAAAAACGTCACCACCGAGCTTTCCGATTCGGTGGGCTACATTCAGCTGCGGCAGATTTCGCAGAACTCGGCCGATCTGGTGCGCCAGGCCATCTCCGACTTGGACGCGCGGGGTGCGCAGGCCTATGTGCTTGACTTGCGCGACAACCCCGGCGGTTATCTGACGCAAGCCGTGGACATTTCCAGCTACTTCGTGAAAAGCGGCACCATCGTGCGCATCGTCACCACGGGCGCTGACGAGACCACGAAAAACGCTACGGGCTCGGTGCTGACCGACAAGCCGCTGGTGGTGTTGGTGAACGGCAACACGTCTTCTGCTGCTGAGGTTATTGCTGCATCGCTGCAGGACAACCAGCGCGCTACGCTGGTGGGCGCCACCACGTTGGGCAAAGGCTCGGTGCAGGTGACGCATGATTTGTCGTTTGGCGGCGCGCTTCGTTACACCGCGGCATACTACAAAAGTCCGCTGGGCCACGACATCGACGGCCTGGGCATCAACCCTGACGTGGCCATTGCCTTGTCAAGCGACGAAGACAACCAGAAGTCGTTCGCGCTGGAAATGGCGCAGTCAATGGTGCGTGAATAGATGGGGCGCACGCGCAAGCATACGCGCCGCCGACCTCGCGCAAACCCGCATGGCGTGCTGACGGTGCACGGCGGCACGTTCGGTTTCGTGCGTACGGCCGAAGGCGAATACTTCATTCCCGAATCGAAGATGGCAGGAGCGTTCGACGGCGATCTGGTGGAAATTGCGCCGCTGCCGGCGCACGGTGCGCAGAAAGGCGCTGCCGAAGAGCGCCTCGCTGCACGCATTCTGCGCGTCATCGACCGCGCGCACGATACGGTGGTGGGCCGCTATGAGGTGGCCGAACCGTTCGGCGTGGTGGTGCCTGAAGACCGCAACATCTCCTATGACATTTTCACCATGCGCGCCGATTTCCCCGATGTGCCCGATGGGGCGCTCGTGCGCGTGCGCATGACGGCGTACCCTTCGCGCCACGAAGCAGCGTGCGGCGTTATCGAAGAGGTGCTGGGCACCGCCGAGGAAGCTACCATTTCCGTTGACGCCATCGTTGCGCGCAACAAGCTGGAAACCGTGTTCTCGGAAGGCGCGCTCGCCGAGGCGCAGGCGGCCCAGCTTGACGAGGTGGGCGCGCTTGCCGCAGGGTATCGCGACGTGCGCGACCGCTGCGTGTTCACCATCGACCCGGCCGATGCGCGAGACTTCGACGATGCGCTTTCGCTTGACCCGGCGCAGGATTTCCTGCGCGACGGTGCCGTGTGGCGCCTTGGCGTGCACATCGCCGATGTGTCGTACTACGTGCCGTGGAACAGTTCGCTTGATCTTGACGCTCGCCGCCGCGCCACCAGCGTGTATCTGGTCGACCGCGTCATCCCCATGCTTCCCGAGCAGCTTTCGAACGGCCTGTGCTCGCTCAACCCGAACGAAACGCGCCGATGCATGACGTGCGACGTGTACCTTGACCAGGACTGGAAGGCCGTCGGCTACGACATCTACCCGGCGCTTATGCGCTCGCAGGCGCGGCTGACGTACGGGCAGGTGCAGCAGGCGCTTGACGGCGATGCCGCCCTTCCCGACGACATCATGCAGCGCGTGCGGTTCCTGTCGCAGTTCGCCAAAGCGCGTATCGCAGCGCGTCAGGCAGCTGGTGGCCTCGATTTCGACTTCCCGGAAGCCCGCGTGGCGCTTGACGACGACGGCAAGCCCGTGCGCGTTGACCTGCGCCGCAAAACCGAGGCAACTTCGCTGGTGGAAGAGGCCATGATCCTGGCGAACGAGGTGGTGGCCCAGCACCTAAGCGAGCGCGGTTTCCCTGCGCTGTACCGCGTGCACGAGAAGCCTTCGCCCGATAGCTTGGCGGCGCTGCTTCCCGTGCTGCAGGAGTTCAGCTGGTTCTCTCGTATCAGCCCCGAGCGGTTCGTGGCGGGCGATGCGCACGCCATCGCGCGCGTGCTTTCCGAATCGCAGGGCCGCCTCGAGGGCAACTTGGTGCAGACGCTGGTGTTGCGCGCCATGAAGCGCGCCGCGTACAAGCCTACGTGCGACGGCCACTTCGGCTTGGCCAGCGAAGCGTATACGCACTTCACCAGCCCCATTCGCCGCTATCCCGACCTGGTGGTGCACCGCATGCTACGCGCGCAGCTGACGCGGCGCCCGCAAAAATTCGAGCAGGAAGTGGCGGCGCTGCCGTGGATAGCCGAGCACGCCTCGGACATGGAGCGCGTTGCCGAGAAGACGGCGCGCCAGTCGCAGGAGCTCAAGCTCATCGAGTACATGGCGGGCTTTCTCGGCGAGGCGTTCGACGCCACCGTGTCGGGCGTGGCGTCGTATGGCATGTACGTCAGCCTGGACAACACCGCCGAGGGCATGGTGGCGGCGCGTTATCTGGGCGACGAGTACTTCGCGTGCGATGCGGTGCGCTATCAGCTGGTGGGGCAGGACAGCGGCAAAGTGTTCCGTCTGGGGCAGCGCGTGCGCGTGGTTTTGGTCGCTGCCGATGCGAAAGCGGGCCGCCTTGACTTTCGCTTGGAAAAGTGACGCCTTCTTCAGCTATCGGGCTCTTTTACTACGCAGGTGAATCTTCATGCATTCATAACCGCACGTCAAATGCGTGTGGGGTTTGAACGCAACGCGCAGATAACGTGAAACGCTGTGGCGGCGGGTTGCATGGTCGCGACGTTGGACTAACATACTCGGGTACGAAAATCGGGCGCATGTTGTGCGCTGTCTGCACCGCGCAAGAAGAGGAACAAAACAGAAATGAATACTCGCATCACCGAACTTCTGGGCATCGAGGTGCCCATCATCCAGGGTGCTATGGCGCGCATCGCCGACGCCAGCTTGGCCGGCGCCGTCAGCGAGGCGGGCGGGCTTGGCATCATCGCGTGCGGCGGCGCTCCGCTGTCGTGGGTCGAGGAGCAGGTGCGCGCCGCCCGCGCCGTCACGGACAAGCCCCTCGGCGCGAACGTCATGCTCATGGATCCCAACGCCGCCGAGTTGGCGCGCCTGCTGGTGGACCTGAAAATCGACGTGGTCACCACGGGCGCCGGCAGCCCCGCCAACTACATGGACATGTGGAAAGAGGCCGGCATCAAGGTGATCCCCGTAGTTGCCACCACCGCGCTTGCGCGCCGCATGGAGCGCCTTGGCGCCGATGCCGTGGTCGCCGAAGGCACCGAAAGCGGCGGGCATGTGGGCGAGCTCACCACCATGGCGCTGGTGCCGGCGGTGTGCGACACGGTGTCCATCCCCGTCATCGCTGCCGGCGGCATTGCCGATGGGCGCGGCATCGCGGCCGCGTTCGCGCTGGGCGCCGAGGGCGTCCAGATGGGCACGCGCTTTCTGACGGTGGAGGAGTGCACGGTGGCCGACGCCTACAAAGAGCGCGTGCTGGCCGCGAAGGATTCTGACACCATCGTCACCGGCCGCGGCAGCGGGCATCCGGTGCGCTGCCTGAAGAACAAGTTCGCGCGCAACGTGCGCAAGCTTGAGGCCGACATGGCGAAAAACGGCGACGAGCTTGAGGCCATGTACGCCGGCAGCCTTCGCCGTGCCGTGGAGGGCGATGTTGACAACGGTTCCATGATGGCGGGCCAGGTGGCGGCCTTAGTGCACGAGCGCAAGACGGCGCGCCAGGTCATCGACGAGCTGATGGAGCAGGCGCTCTCTCGCGGCGCACGCGACTTGCAGCAAGCGGCCGACGCCAACGCGCAGCGCGCATAAAGGGGGCGTGAACGTGAATCCCGTCTTTTTGTTCTCCGGCCAGGGCGCGCAAAAGCCCGGCATGGGCGCTTCGCTTATGGAAGTCACGGAAGTGGCGCAAACGCTGGCGTGCGCATCCGATGTGCTGGGCTATGACGTGGCCGACGTCATGCTGAACGCCCCGGCTGAAAAGCTCAACGATACGCGCTTCGCCCAACCGGCTATGTGCGCGTTGTCCGTGGGCATCGCGCATGCGCTTGAAGCGCGCGGCGCGCGGCCTTCCGCCGTGCTGGGCTTCTCGCTTGGCCAGGTCAGCGCGCTTGCCGTCTCCGGCATGCTTTCCGATGCCGACACGTTTGCCTTCGTTGCCGAGCGTGCGCGCCTTATGGCCGAAGCCGCCGAGCAGCACCCCGGCGTGATGAGCGCGTTTCTGAAAGCCGACGAGCAAAGCGTGACCGAGGTGTGCCAATCGTGCGCCGAAGGTCAGGTGCTGGTGCCGGCGAACTTCAACGCCCCTGGTCAGATTGTTGTTTCCGGCGAAGTTGCGGCGGTGGAGCGCGCTGAGGCCGCGTGGGCGGTGGCGGGCAAGCGCTTCTCGCGCCTTGCCACGTCCGGCGCCTTCCACAGCCCGCTTATGCAATCTGCGGCCGAGGGCCTTGACGCGTACCTGGCCAACGTCGCGTTCGCCGAGCCTTCCGTGCCGCTTATCTGCAATACCGACGCCAGCCCGCTTCGCGCTGCCGATGCGCGCGAGCACCTGGTGCGCCACCTCACGCACCCCGTGCGTTTTCAGCAAAGCGTCCAAGCGCTTGTGGCGCAGGGCGAAACCGCGTTCGTGGAGGTTGGCTTCGGCGGCGTGCTGACGAACCTGGTCAAGCGCATCGATCGCACCGCCGCGCGCGCCTGCGTGCAGGACGCCGAATCATTCGAGTCTTTCGTTGCGCGCTGCGCAACCGATGAGGAGTAACCCATGAGCGAAACGAACGATACCCAGCGCAAAAGCGCGCTGGTCACCGGCTCTTCGCGCGGCATCGGGCTGGCTGTTGCCAGCGAGCTTGCGCAGGCCGGCTACAACGTGTGCCTGAACTGCTCTAGCGAACGCGGCCTTGCCGCGCTGCAGGAACACGCCGATGCGCTTGCGGCGCGATACGGCGTGCAGACGCTTGCCGTGGCGGCCAGCGTGGGCAATGCCGATGAGGCCAGCGCGCTGGTTTCCGTGGCTCATAAGGCGTTTGGCCGCCTTGACGTGCTGGTGAACAATGCCGGCATCACCCACGACGGGCTGATGGTGCGCATGAAGGAGGAAGACTTCGACAACGTCATCAACGTGAACCTCAAAGGCACGTTTTTGTGCTGCAAGGCCGCGGGCCAGATCATGATGAAGCAGCGCTATGGGCGCATCATCAACATGAGCAGCATCTCGGGCATCGGCGGCAACGCCGGCCAGGTGAACTATGCGGCTTCGAAGGCCGGCGTCATCGGGCTGACGAAGACCATCGCGCGCGAGCTGGCGGCGCGCGGCGTCACGGCGAATGCCGTGGCCCCCGGGTTCATTGCCACGGACATGACCGACGCGCTGTCCGAAAAGCAGCGCGAGGCCATCGGCGCGCAGATTCCGCTCAAGCGCTTCGGGCGGGCGGCCGATGTGGCGCACCTGGTGCGTTTTTTGGCAAGCGAAGAGGCCGGCTACATTACCGGCCAGGTCATTTGTGTTGACGGAGGTTTGGCACTATGAGCGAGCAGGTAGCGAACACGCAAGTCAGGCGCGCGGACGGCACGCACCGCGTCGTCATCACGGGCATGGGCGCCGTCACGCCGGCGGGCGTGGGCGTTCAGGCGCTGTGGGATGCCGTCATGGGCAAGCGCTGCTGCGTGCGCCCCATCACGCACTTCGATGCAAGCGACTACGAGGTGCGCATCGCGGCCGAGGTGCCCGATTTCGACGCCACGGAATATGGCTTGACGAAGAAGGAGGCGCGCCGCTTCGAGCGCTTCGTGCAGTACGCGCTCATCGCCGCCGACGAGGCCATGGCGCAGGCGGGCGTCAACATGGACGACGAGGACCCCACGCGCGCCGCGGTGGTGTTCGGCGCGGGCATCGGCGGCATCGACGAGCTGCAAAAGGGTTTCCGCACGCTTGACGAGAAGGGTCCTAAGCGCGTGAACCCGCTGTTCATCCCCACGATGATCGGCAACATGGCCGCCGGCCACATCGCCATCCGCTACGGCATGCGCGGCGAGTGCATCGACGTGTCCACCGCGTGTGCCACCGGCGCGCACAACATCGGCTCGGCCGTGCGCTCCATCCGCCACGGCTATTGCGACCTGGCGCTTGCCGGCGGCTCCGAGGAATCGGTGAACCCCATCTGCATCGCGGGCTTCACGAACCTTGGTGCTCTGACGCATGCCGAGGACCCGCAGGCGGCGTCCATGCCGTTCGACGTGCGCCGCAGCGGTTTCGTGGCGGGCGAAGGCGGCGCGGTGCTGGTGCTGGAATCGCTGGAGCATGCGCTGGCGCGCGGTGCGAAGCCCATCGCCGAGATCACCGGTTTCGGCTCGACGGGCGACGCTTACCACATGACGGCGCCGAACCCCACTGGCGAGGGCATCCAGCGCGCCATGCAGCAGGCGCTTGACGAGGGCGGTTTCACCGTGGCCGACCTGGGGCACGTGAACGCGCATGGCACGTCCACGCATGCCAACGACGCCACCGAGGCTGCGGCGCTCATCGCGCTTGCTGGCGATGAGCTGGGGCGCAAGATTCCCATCACGTCGGTGAAGGGCTCGCTGGGCCACACGCTGGGTGTCGCCGGCGCGGTTGAGGCCGTGGTCACCGCGCTTTCGGTGGCCAATCAGTGCGTGCCGCCCACGGCAGGTTTTGCCCAGCCCGACCCCGAGTGCCCCGTGAACGTGGTGTCCGAGCCGCTGCAGAACTACCCTCAGAAAGTAGCGCTGTCGAACTCGCTCGGCTTCGGCGGCCACAACGCCGTTCTTGCTGTTTCGCCGTTCTAGGTGGTTCCGTCTGCCTGTCGGCAGCCGGACCTACTCGACGCTGTGGCCGCCTGCAGCACCCCAGCTTGCGGCGAACCCAAGGGCTTGCGTACCAAAGTACGCGGCGCCCTTGCGTTCCCCACAATCTAGGGCACTGCAGGCACCCTCGCTGACTTTGGTGCGACCTGGGGGTCGTACATTCGAGGTTGCGGGTTAAGCGATGGTTCTTCTCAGGTATTTGACCTGGGATTTTGTTGGTTAGGAATTCTTCTATGTTGGACATTTCTTATCCTTGTGGGCGCGATGTTATCGAGCAGGTGCTGCCGCATCGCGATCCATTTGTGTGGGTGAGCCGCGTGGTTGCGTGCGAGCCGGGCGTTTCCATTACGGCCGAGCTTGACGTTGACCCTAAGCTGCCGCTGTTCGCCGGCCATTTCCCCGGCCATCCGGTGCTGCCCGGCGTCATCATCATGGAGGCGCTGGCGCAGACGGCGTCGTTTTGCGCGCTGGTGGGTCGCGACGAGCCCGGCGTGCTGGGATTTTTCGCCGGCATCGACAAGGCGAAGTTCCGCAACCAGGTGCAGCCGGGCGACACGCTGACGCTGAAGGCAACCATTACGCGCAACTCGTCGCGCATGGTGGTCGCCGACGTGGAGGCGCTCGTGGGCGATAAGGTTGCGGCCACGGCCACGCAGAAATACGTCATGGCGAAAGCCGAGCAATAGCAGGTAACGGGCGGGCATGCCGCCTTGAAGGATTTGATCATGAAACGCACGAAAACAGGGTACATCACGTTCGATAGCGAGGGCTCGTTCGTCAATTCGCGCACAGATGGCAGCGGCGCGCAACCGCACGATGCGGCTGTTGCGTACCGTTTGACGCGCATCGCCGTGGAGGCGCGCGCCCAGTCTGCCGTTGCTCCGAATGCGCTGGACGCTGCGGACATGTCCACGTATGTGGACGCCGCCGAAGTGGTTTCGCCCGTGCGTGAAGAAGCCGCCGATGCGCCTGTGGCGCTGGTGGTTTCCCGTGGCCGTGCCGTGAAGAAGATCCTGCTTGCGGTGCAAGATGCCGGCATGGTGGCCGCGGCGGCCTACACCGAGGAGCGTGCCGGCGATGCGTACCTGCGCGCTGCCGATGTGCGCGCGTGCCTGCCCGGCAAAGGCGGCGACGCGCTGTTTGCCAACGGCTATGCCGTGCTTGAGGCTGCCCGCGCTTGCGGCGCTGCGGTGGTATTGCTGGGCGAGGAATCTCTGGCGCTTGCCGAGGTTGACACGTTTTTGGCGCGCGCCGCGGCCGATGACATCCGCGTGTTTCGCCCGCTGGGCAATTCGCCGCAGTTCGGCTGGGTGCTTTGCGCCACGGACAAGCCGGCAAACGTGTGCGGCACGTGGCGGACGTGTCCGAAGTGCGGCATGAAGTTCGACAGCACCAGTTTGGCCGCTTCGCACTTCGCCTGCCCGAATTGCGGCGGATACCTGCGCATGACGTCGTCGGAGCGCATCGACAATCTGCTTGACGACGGATCGTTCATCGAGTGGGACGAGGGGCTTCAGGAAACCGACCCGCTGAATTTCCCGGGTTACCTGGACAAACTTGCTGCCCAGCGCGAAAAATCGGGCCTTGAGGAAGGCGTGCGCACGGGTGAGGGCTGCATCGCGGGCCTGCGCCTGGCCATCGGCATCATGGAGTCAACGTTTTTCATGGGCTCTATGGGCAACGTGGTGGGCGAGAAGGTCACGCGCCTGTTCGAGCGCGCCACGCGCCTGCACCTGCCCGTCGTCATCTTCACCGCTTCGGGCGGCGCGCGCATGCAAGAGGGCCTTGTGTCGCTTATGCAGATGGCGAAGACGTCGTGCGCTATCCAGCGCCACGCCGAGGTGCATCTGCCGTATATCTCGGTGCTTACCGATCCCACCACCGGCGGCGTGACGGCTTCGTTTGCCATGGACGGCGACATCATCTTGGCCGAGCCGCACGCGCTTATCGGGTTTGCCGGCCAACGCGTCATCCGCGACACCATTCGCCAAGAGCTTCCCGAAGGGTTCCAGACGGCGGAGTTCGCGCTTGAGCACGGGCTTATCGACGCCATCGTGCCGCGCCCGGATTTGCGCGCCACGCTTGCGCATCTGCTGGCGCTGCATCTGTCCACATCGAAGCAGGCCACGGGCGCGGCGCACAACGCCGGCGACCGCGACATCCTTGTCAGCTATCAGGCCGTGTGCGACAACCTTCAAGCTGGCACCGGCACGTACAACACCGTGATGTATACCGATTTGAAGCCTGAACCCGCGTGCGTGGCCAAAGGGCGCGTGCGCGATCGGTTGTACGATGCGCTTCCGGCGGGTCTGCGTGCGGATGCGAACCGCACGTCGGTCAGCCGTCGCGTTGAGCGCGCTATCGCGAAGGGCGGCTTCGATGCTGAAGGTGACTCGTCGCTTGACGCCGACGACGCCGCGCTCGTGCAGGAAGCAGTTACCATGTCGGCGGAAAACCGCGCGTGGCAAAGCGTGCAGCTGGCGCGCAACGTGCATCGTCCCACGTCAGTTGCGTATATCAACGCAATGGTCGATGGGTTCATCGAGCTGCATGGCGATCGCGGCTTCGCCGACGACGGCGCCATCATCGGCGGCGTCGGCTGGATCGGCGGGCGCGCCGTCACCGTTATCGGCCAGGAAAAGGGCGCCGACCTCAAGCAGCGCATCGCGCGCAATTTCGGTTGCCCGCAGCCCGAGGGGTATCGTAAGGCGCTGCGCCTTATGCGCCAGGCTGAGAAGTTCCGCCGTCCTATCGTGTGCTTGGTGGACACGCAGGGCGCTTTCTGCGGCACCGAGGCCGAGGAGCGTGGGCAGGGCAACGCCATCGCCGACAACCTGGTTGCCATGGCCGGCCTGAAGGTGCCGGTGGTTACCGTGCTTTTGGGCGAAGGCGGGTCGGGCGGCGCGCTGGCGCTGGCCGTTGCCAACCGCGTGGCCATGCAGGAGCACGCCGTGTACTCCGTGCTGTCGCCTGAAGGGTTTGCGTCCATCCTGTGGAAGGACCGCACGCGCGCGCCCGAGGCGGCGGCCGTCATGAAGATGAGCGCGCACGAGTCTTGCGAGCTGGGCATCATCGATGACGTGGTGTCCGAGGGTCCGCGCCCGGCGCACGAGAACCCCGAGGCGGCCGAGCGAAACGTTAGCGAATACGTGCGCGAAGCTCTTGACGAGCTGTGCGCCTTAAGCGAGCAAGAGCTGCTTGAACAGCGCTACCAGCGTTTCCGCAAGTTCTAGTTCGGCGAATGCGAAAAGAGCCGGTCCCTGTGGGGCCGGCTCTTTTGTTGCTGGCAGGCGGTGATGACGCCGCGTTTACTCCCCAAGCAAGTCGATGAGCTCGTCGGTGCTCAAGCTCGCAAGCGACATGCCCGCCGCGCCGATGACCTGGTCGGCCAGCTTGCTCTTCTCTTCCTGCAGGTGCAGGATGCGCTCCTCGATGGTGCCTTTCGCGATAACCTTCTGCACGCTTACCACGCGCGTTTGCCCGATGCGGTGCGCGCGGTCCGTGGCCTGCTGCTGCGCGGCGGCGTTCCACCACGGATCGGCGTGGATGACCACGCTGGCGCCCGTTAGGTTCAACCCCGTGCCGCCGGCTTTCAGCGACACCAGGAACACGGGCACGTCGTTACTGTTGAACTCGTTGACCATGTCCACGCGGTCTTTCTTCGGCGTGGAGCCCGTGATGGTGTAGTACGTGATATCGGCCTCGTCAAGGCGCTGCGCGATCAGCTCCAAGAAGCTGGTGAACTGGCTGAATATCAGCGTTTTCTCGCCGCCGTCGCGCGCCGAGGACACCAGCTCCATGATAGCGTCGAGCTTTGCGCCGTGCCCGCGGTAGTTCTCGAACACCAGGCGCGGGTCGCAGCACAGCTGCCGCAGGCGCATGAGCTCGGCCAGCACCTCCACGTTGGACACCTGCTCGCCGGCTGCGCGCTTGGCCTGGCGCTCCTTGCGCTCGCGGCGCTGGCGCGTCAGCTCTTCACGCAGGTGTTGCTCGTGGGCGCGGTACAGCTTCAGCTGCTGGCCCTCAAGCGGCGCGTACACCACGCTTTCCAGCTTGTCGGGCAGGTCGGTCAGCACGTCGGCCTTCTGGCGGCGCAGAATGAACGGCCCGGTTGCTGCCGTCAGGCGCGCGGCCACGTCTTCATCGCCGCCGACGATGGGCAGCTCGAAGCGCTCGCGGAACCGCGCGTAGGGGCCAAGCAGCCCCGGCATCAGAAAGTCGAAGATGCTCCACAGCTCGGACAGGCGGTTCTCCATGGGCGTGCCCGTCAGCGCGAAGCGGTGCCGCGCGCCGAGGCGCTTGATGGCGCGCGTGGTCAGCGTTGCGGGGTTCTTGATGTATTGCGCCTCGTCAAGCGCGCACAGGTAGAACTCGCGCCCGGCGTAATCGGGCGAGTCGATGCGCGCGAGGTCGTACGACGTCACCAACACATCAACCGGTGAAAGCTGGTCACCGGCATTAGGCGCGCTGCCGGAATCGGCCGTGCCTGCAGCGGCGGCCAGCTGCGCGTCGTACGCGGAAAACGCCCGGCCGCGGATAACCTTGCGCTCGGCGGCGTTGCCCACCACGGCGGCAACGGAAAGCCCCGGCGCGAACCGCTCGAACTCGGCCAGCCAGTTGTACACCAGCGACGAAGGGCACACGATCAAGCTGGGCCCCACGCCGCGCGCCTCCTGCGCCCGCGCTACCAGCAAGCTGATAAGCTGCACGGATTTGCCCAGGCCCATCTCGTCGGCCAGGATGCCGCCGAACCCTGCGTCCACGCGCGCCGAAAGCCAGCGGAAGCCCTCCACCTGGTAGGGGCGCAGCGTGGCCGTCAGCCCTTCGGGAACGCTGTAGTTCGTCTCGTTCACGCGATGGAAGTTTTCCAGGTACTGCGCGAAGCTGCGGTCGCGGTCAAGGTTTTGCTCCTCGTCCAGGTAAAACGCGCGAAACGACGGCAGCTCCACCACGCCGCTTGCAAGCTCTTTCTGCGTGATGCCCAGATCGGACGCCAGCCGGTCAAGCTGCGACAGGTCGAAGTCCTCCAGGTCCACGAACGCGCCGCCGCGCAAGCGGTGGTAGCGCTTTTTCTTTCGGTAGCTGGCCAGCATAGCCGCAAGCTCGACAGGCGCCAAGTCGCCGGCATCCACCGTCAGGTTGATAAGGTTGCCCGACAGCGACACGCCCAGGCTCAACCGCGGCTTCTCGTCTTTGATAAGCCTGTCGAACGCCGGCGTGGTGAACACGTCGCCCAGCGTGCGGAACTCGGAAAGCCCTGTGAACACCAGGCGGGCCACGGCGTCTTCCTCGGACAGCGCGATGGATGCGCTCTCGGGGCCGAAGAAGCGCTCGATAAGCGCGGATGCCTTCGCCTCAACGCGCTGGTTGCGCAGCGGCGCCGGTCCTGTGGGTTTATCGCCTTCGGCCGCCTTCGGCACCTGCCCGCGCAGCGCGAAGCGGTGCTGGTCGTACACGGCCTGCGCGCCGATGTGCACGTGCTTCGCCGATTTGTCGAAGTAGAACTCCAGCTTGCAGGGAACGGGGCGATAGGCGTTTATCTCGTCCGGCGCGCTGACCTGCATTTGCGATTCGATAAGCGGCAGCGCCGCCGCGCAGAACAGCGGCATGTCCCCGTCGGCAATGAACAGGGTGTTCTCGTCGCTGTCATACACGGTGCGCAAAAAGTCGGCGCAGCGCGCGAACGCCGCCGAGCAGCGGTGCACCACGTCGTTGCCAAGCCACACGTACAGCTGCCCCGCCTGCTCGGCGATGCGGATGCGCTCGCCGCGCTCGATGGTCCAGCCGTGCTCGGCGCGCGCAAGGCCCAGCGAGATGGCGGGGTCCTCGCGCACCACGCGTACGCGCTCAACCGTTGGCGTGGCGAAATCGGCGCCGTGGATAGAGAACACGTCGCCCTCAAGCAGGTCGAGCAGCTCCACCGCTTCGGCTTCCGAAAGCTGCAGCGTGCGTCCCACCTGGGCCGTTTGGCGGCGCAGCCATGCCGGGCCGTCGTCGGCCGCCTCGCGCATGGAGCACGCGCGCTCGATGAACTGCGCCACGGCGCGCGAGCGGTCGTCGAACAGGGCGGGGGCGTGCGTGAACGACAGCTTCTTGCCGTAAGCGTACGCTTCGCCGCGGCGCATGCGCTCGGCGAACTCGCTGAGCGACTTCACCACATACGGCGTGCCCGCCGGCCCCGAGATGCGAAACGCCGCCGACCACAGGCCGTAGCCGAACGACAGCTCGGCGTGCAGGCGCACCGAGCCGGCGGGCGTGTCCTCGGCGTCAAGCGCTTCGGTGCGCTTCATGAACTCGGCGATGCACGCCGACGACTGCGCGGTGCGGTGCGCCTGGTAGCCCATGAACGTGTCGGGGCGCTCCGAAAACGTCAACGCCAGCGCCACGCAGTGCTTGCACATGCCGTTGTATTCGCGAAACGCCGGGCACGTGCACGAGTAGTCCACCACGTCGCCGGCATCCTCGTCGAGCGTCACCGACGTGCGGTAGCGGTCGTCCCATCCGCTGCTTGAGGCAACGAACGCGCTGATGATGGACTCGTCGGCGTCGTAGCGCACCTGCTTGGTCAGGATGTTGCGATCCGACGCGGCGATGGCACGCCCACGCGCAAGCGCGCGCGGGTTGCATTGCGAGGCGATGGGCTTTTCCAAGTTCATGACGGCTGGCTTCCTTCCTTACAACCTCATGTTGTGCAAACGTCTATTTTAGCGCACATTGGCAAGCCCGCCCGCCGCCGGGCGGCGATGATTGCACAGCGTCTCCCCGTGGCTGCCAGCGGCTTCAGGTCTTGGCACGTAATCGAGCGCGCTTTCGGAAGGCGGACGGCGAAGGTGAATCGCGGTGATAGGTACATCTCGATGTGTTGACCTCGTTGCATTGACAGTGAGGTTGCCGCCGTGTTCGTGCGGCGATGCGGCCCATTAGTGCCGTTGCCTGGTGCTGGCGTTGGCAGGGTGGCGAAGTGTGCGATAATTCCGCCATAAGCAAACGCGCGCGGCGCGTACGTTGAAAGGGGCTGCTATGAAGCTTGGCGAAGTGTTCGGCACGGTTGCGGCATGCGCGGCGGGAGCGGCGGTCGGCGCCGGCATCGGACTGTACGGCCCGCGCGCCCACGCGCTTTCGACGGTTCGCCAGATCACGCACGCCGAGGGTGCGTACAACCTGTATGCCATGGACGTCACGTACCCCTATAACCTCGACCGTTTGATCGACCGTGGCCTCGGCGGCGACCAGGACACGGCCGACGCCATTTTCCGCGAGGCGCTGCCGTTTCTGCCTGCACACATGCAGGCGCCCGAATTCGGCTGCAGCGCGTTCGCGCTTAACGTCGGCGATCAGGTGCTTATGGGCCGCAACTACGACTTCAAGCTGGACACGTCGGCCATGCTTGTGCACTGCGCGCCGAAGGGCGGCTACGAGTCCATCGCGTTCGCCGCGCTTGACAACGTGCACGCAAACAATCCGTTCGCGGACGTGAAGTCGCGCCTGGCGTGCTTGGCTGCGCCGTTCGTGTGCCTTGACGGCGTGAACGAGAAAGGCGTTTCCATCGCCGTGCTGACGCTTGACAGCAAGCCCACGCACCGCGTCACCGGCAAGCCCGTGCTGTCAACGCCGCTGGTCATTCGCCTGGTGCTTGACCGCGCCGCTACCACGCAGGAGGCCGTCGACCTGCTGCTTGCCCACGATATGTTCGCCACCAGCGGGCGCGACTACCATTACTACATCACGGACGCCTCAGGCGACGGTCGCGTGGTCGAATACGATTGCGACAGCCCCGAGCGCCTGCCAGTGGTCACGCCGTGCCGCCAGGTCACGAACTTCTTCGTCATGCACGAGGGGCTGGTTAAGCCGAACCAGAAAAACGGCCGCTACGGGCACGGGCGCGAGCGCTACGACGCCATCGAGGCGGTGCTTGACGGCGCGCCGGTCGGCGAAGACGCGCAGGTAACGGCCTGGCGCGCGTTGGCCGCCGCCGCGCAAGAGCCCAACCCTGAAGACGTCACCAGCAACACGCAGTGGTCGGTGGTCTTCGACAACAAGAACCTCACGGCCGACATAGCCATCCGACGCCGCTTCGATGACGTCCACCATGCAGACATCCACGGCAACATCATCTGAATGTACGAGGTGCTGCAAATTCCGGTTGATATCGGTTACCGGTTGTCTAGTTGATGGCGAACCTCGGCGCCAATTCGCGCGTTTTCGCGATGAGCTTGCGGTAGATGCGGTCGCGGATCCATGGTTCGGTTGATAGCGCAACGGCGTCGTCAAGCGGCACCCAGCGCACGCCGCTGTTCTCGTCGACCTTGATGCGCACTTGCTCGGCCGGGTCTGCCACGGCCAGGTACGTGACGTTGAGGTGCAGATGCGAGCTGACGTAAGCGCCGCGCTTCTCGTGCCCATCGACGGTGAGCACCTCGCAGGACAGCAGGTTGCCCGGCCCGCACGGCACCAGTTTCGCGTGCGCAACGCCCGTTTCCTCGGCAAGCTCGCGCAGCGCCGCGGCTGCAAGGTCGCGCTGCCCGTCGGCGTGCCCGCCGATCCAACTCCACGAGTCGTAGATGTTGTGGTACACCAGCAGCGTTTGAGTGAACGTGGGGTTCACCGTCCATATGGAGCACGCCATGTGCGCCGGCGACGTGCGGTCGAACGCCTCAGGGTCGCTGGCAAGGCGCTGCAATATGAAGTCGCGGTCGGCCGCTTCTTGTTCGCATGACGGCGAAAACGCGCGCAGATCTTCGGCAATTCCCATTGGTGCTCCCAACATGGTCTTGATACGGAAACGACCCGGCGCAGGCCGGGTCGCGGTTCGCTTGCTTGGATTATAAGGCAGTGATTGGCCGCTAGCGGCGCAACGCCGGACGTGCCCGGAACAACCGCTAGTGCTGGTGGTTGCAGGCGTTCTCAAGCACCATGCGCGGGCATTGCCCGGCAATGAACTTGTTCACCACGTCGCCCACGATCGGCGTTTGCTGTTCAAGGTACACCGCCACGCCGTACTGCGTGAAGCGCATGAACGGCGGGCGCCCCATGCCGGCGGTGATCATGGCGTCGATGCCCAGGCTGTGGGCGAACTCGATGACGCCGCCGCAGCCAACCTGGTCGTGGTCGACGTTCTTCACGGACTCGACCTTCACCACTTCGTCGTTTTCAATGGTGGCGATGGTGAACCACGGCGTGTGACCGAAATGCCCGCTGCGGACGCTGGTCAGGCCTTCGCCGGTTTCGCTGGGGATTGCAACTTTCATGACGTTTGCCCTTTCTTTTCGTGCTTTGCCGCGCTCCGTCCTCCCACGCCGTCGCGCCCTCACGAGGCCCAACTCTAGCACAAAGGCCGTGGTGCACCCAAAGATTTTTGATAGTCTACAAGTAGCATTTCGCTAGGATTAAGGGCAGCGTTCGCCATTTGACCTGGCGCGTTACAATGAAGGTATGAACGAAACGAATCTCGACATAACGCCCGTGGTGGCCGTCAGCGCCTGCCTGCTGGGCCGCCCATGCCGCTTCGACGGTACGTCGAAGCCCTGTGAGCAGGCCATGCAGCTTGCCCGATACTGCAAAGTGGTTCCCATCTGCCCTGAAGTGGCCGGCGGCTTTTCCATTCCGCACCCGCCGTGCGAGATCGAGGCGGGCACGCGCCCGGTGCGCGTCGTGGACGCCACCGGCGCCGACGTGACGCAGCGTTTCCATGCGGGCGCGTCGCGGTGTTTGGAGCAGCTGCGCGATGCGGATTGCCGCGTGGCCGTGCTGAAGTCGAAAAGCCCCTCGTGCGGCAGCGGCCAGGTGTACGACGGCTCGTTTACCGGCACGCTGGTAGAAGGTTGGGGCGTGGCCGCAGCGCTTCTGCGCGATGCGGGCGTCGACGTGCTCGACGAAACGCAGGTCGATCGGCTGCTGGAGCCGCTGCGTCGCGCTCGGGTGGCTCACAATGCGGGCGAGCAAGGCGCGCGAGCATAGCGCCGTTTCGCGGCTCGGGTAGTTGGGCGATATGGGGGAGGGCGGGCGTCACGCATGTTCATCGCGATAAGTTCCCGTCGATGCACCCTTTACCTCTGCTCGTTCATCAGCCGAAACGCTTCTGCCCATGAACAGCTCCTGTGCATGCCGTGGTGCGATGTCTGCCGGCGCCGCCGCGCCGCTTGCGGGGTGTATACTCGCTCGTGCGAAACAACGCGGTGCCGAACGCGCCGCAACCCAATGAAAGGAACAACATGCTGGTAACGACTATCGACCACGCATCCGCACACGACTACCTCAACGAACGCTTCGCGAAGGCCTACGCGTTCTTGCGGCAGGACAACCTCTCCGAGCTGCCGCTCGGCCGTAACGACATCGACGGCGACGACGTGTTCGCCAACGTGCAGGAGTACGGCACCGTGCCCGCCGCCGAAAAGCAGCTTGAGGCGCATCGCCGCTACTACGACGTGCAGTTCGTGGTGTCCGGCGAAGAGCTGCTGCAGTATGCCCAGCTTGAAGGTCTTGACGAGGCGCAGCCGTTCGACGAAGGCAACGACTTCGGCCTGTACGCCACGCCCGAGCGCACTACCGACGTGGTGCTGCGCGCCGGCGACATGGCCGTGCTTGCTCCCGAAGACGCGCACAAGCCGGGCTGCACGCTTGGCGCCGAGCCGTGCCACGTGCGCAAAATCGTCGTGAAGGTGCGCGCATAAGCCAAGTGCGCAGGGTTTTCTGGCTCTCGGCAGCGGCCGGGCGCCCATTCGACTTGCATTTCACCAGGAAAAGCGCGGGTTTTGCGGGTATGCCGCCTCACGGCACCCGCCGCGCTTTTCGCGAAAGGTAAGGACTCTCATGAGAAAACAAGATCGCAAATTCCTGAAATCGCTGCTGGAAACCCCGTCGCCGACGGGCTGCGAGCAGCGCATCGCCGCGCTGGTGCGCCATCGTCTTGACGGCGTGGCCGACCGCGTGGAAACCGACGTCATGGGCTCGGTGCACGCAAGCCTCGCCGGCAGCGGCGTGGCGCCTTCGCTCATGCTTGCGGCGCACATGGACGAGATTGGCCTGATGGTGGTCAACGTTTCCGACGACGGCTTTCTGTCCGTGGCCGCCATCGGCGGCGTCGATGCGGCCATCCTGCCGGGTCTGCGCGTCGACGTGCACGCATCGGGTGCCGCGGTTCCGCTGCGCGGCGTGGTGGGCCGCAAGCCCATCCACCTCATTTCCGCAGGCGAGCGCGACAAGGTCACGCCGCTGTCCGACCTGGTCATCGACCTGGGCCTTCCGGCGAAGAAGGTCAAGCGGCTTGTGGCCGTGGGCGACCCCATCACGTTCGGCGTGGGCTTCGAGCGCTTCGGCAAGCACATGGGCGTGTCGCGCGCGTTTGACGACAAGTGCGGCGTGTGGGTGATCACGCGCGTGCTTGAAGAGCTTGCGGCGGCCGGCGGCGCGCCGGGCACGGTCACGACCGCGTGCACCACGCAGGAGGAAATCGGCACGCGCGGCGCCACCACCTCGGCGTTTGGCGTGGCCCCCGATGTTGCCGTGGCGTTCGACGTCACGCACGCAACCGATTACCCCGGCATCAGCCATGCGAAGTTCGGCGACATCAAGTGCGGCGGCGGTCCGGTCATCGGCCGCGGCCCGAACGCGAACCCGTACGTGTACGAGCGTCTGGTTGCCGCGGCGAAGGCGGCCGGCATCCCGTACCAGGTCGAGGCGCTTCCCGGCCATTCGGGAACCGACGCCTGGCCCATCCAGGTGTCGCGTGCCGGCATTCCCACGGGCCTGGTGTCCGTGCCGCTGCGCTACATGCACACGCCCACCGAGGTCATCTGCCTTGACGACCTTGACGCGTGCGTGAAGCTGTTCGTGCAGTTCGCGCTTGACCTGTGCGATGCTGACACGTTCGTGCCGGGTCTTGCCGCCGCCAGCGATGCCGACGACGCGCCAGAGGGGGAGTAGCGCATGAAGAAGCAGCCCAGCGACATCGCGCGCAACCGCAAGGCGCTTCACGACTACGAGGTGCTTGAAACGTACGAGGCCGGCATAGCGCTCACGGGCACGGAAGTGCGCTCGCTGCGCGACAACCACTGCCAGCTGACGGATTGCTTCGCGCTTATCCGCCACGGCGAAGTGTGGCTGCACGGCGTGCACATCCCGCCGTACGCGTTCGGCAACATCGCCAACCCCGACCCCGACCGTAAGCGCAAGCTGCTGCTGCACAAAAACGAGATTCGCAAGCTCGAGCAGCAAACGAAGGAAAAGGGCATGGCGCTGGTACCGCTGAAGATGTACTTCAACAACAAGTCGCTCGTGAAGGTTGAGCTGGCCGTTTGCCGCGGCAAGAAGAACTACGACAAGCGCGCCGCCATGGCCGCGCGCGATTCGAAGCGCGAGATCGAGCGCGCACTGAAGGAAAGGAGCCGTCGATGAGCGAGCAGGATGTAATCGCAAGCCAGGAAGAGCTTGAAGCCGCCGACGAGCAGGTCGAAGCTGCCGAGGGCATCGCGGCCGAGCCCGTTGCAGCGCCCGAAGAGGCCGGTGCCGCCGAAGACGAACAGGACGATGCGGAAGCCGAAGAGCCTGCCGAAGAGGAGGCCGATGCCGCCGAAGAAAACGCCGACGAGGACCTCGAGGTCGTTGAGCTGGAGCTTTCCGACGACGACATCGTACGCTACCTGGAAGACGAGGACGGCAACCGCATCGGCTTCGTCATCATGGAAGACGGCGAAGAGGCCGAGTACCTGTACGTGGAAGACGACGAGCCGGAACACGACGTGTACGACGTGGTCGACGACGGCAGCCTTGGCATCACGCGCGACGGCGTGCAGCAGGCCACCGACGACATGAACGCCATCTTCAAGGACGGCGTGAAAATGGCGGCCGAGTTCAAGGGCGCGTTCGACGACATCAAAAGCGCATTGGACTTCAGCTCGCTTTTGAAGTAGCATATCAAGTTACGCGTAGGGCATACGCTCGCGCGGCACATTGACAACGGTGGACCGCAGCGTCCCGCTTCGGCAGAGCGCCGAACTTCACGGGGGCGACTGGTTTCGACATGGTATGTTTGAACTGAGGAGCAGGTCGTGGTCTCCTCGCCACGTAAAACAGGGGTACCGTCAAGTTAATTGGCAAGAACAACTCTCAGAGCGCTCCGGCGCTCGCCATGGCTGCTTAATTCGCACCTGGCACGTCAACCCCGGGTTGTCCCCGGCTCGGGCGCGATGTCATTTTAGGGGACTGCATCGAAGCACGTGGCCGGTATGGCTTCGATAAAGATTGAACCGACTAGAAGCCTCTACGTTTGTCCGTTGACCGCAAGGCTTCGAATCCCGACAACGGAATAAGCTTGTAGAGCCTCGGGGATTATGTAGTATGGACCGGAGTTCGATTCTCCGCGCCTCCACCAGTCTTTTCACGGCCGTCTGTTCTGTTTTCACAGTTCAGGCGGCCTTTTTCGTGTTTAATAGATATTCTACATGTGGGGTATATCAGAGCAATTCGCGGTAAATTCCGCTACTTCGAGAAGGCATTAACGGACAAATAACGGACGAAACTGCAGGAAAACGGGGCGTTCGGCGCATCCGTTAACGGATGCGGGCTGCAGACAGATTACCGACGACATGCCGCCGGCCCGCTTTCCTCATTCGGTAACGAACAAGCCCATCCGGTTCCCAATCGATGAATCGTATGAACGCGCTGTGTGCGCCTATCTTGCGCAGCCTTTGAGTTCGCTATAATTCTGTTTTTAGGTTGTATCGGCTCTATCGGGGGAGGAGGCGTCGCATTGCTTCGTCGACGGTTTTGCGTCTTGGCGCTTTGCGCGTGCTCGTCCGTGGCCATCTCGCTGCTTACTGGTTGCCAGCAGCGCGAGTCGGCGCCCGAACCAACCGAAACACTTACCATCGGTTATGACGAGTATCGCCCGTTTGTGTTCGTCGACGACAACGGCAACATGGCCGGTATCGACGTCGAAATCGCGCAAGAAGCGTGCCGGCGCGCGGGCTTGCGCGCCGAGTTCAAGCAAGTCGACTGGGAAAATCGCGACCAATTCCTTGAAAGCGGCCAGGTAGATTGCCTGTGGAGCTGCTATTCCATGAACGATCGCGAAGATAGCTACGCCTGGGTTGGCCCGTATCTGTACAGCCGTCAGGCGGTTGCCGTGCTCAACGACAGCCCTATCCAGTCGTTTGCCGACTTGGCGGGCACGCGCGTTGCCGTGAAGGCCTCCACGAAGCCCGAGTCCATCTTCCTTGAACGCGCCGGCGTTCCGGCCGTGAAAAACGTCTACTGCCTGTCCGATGTCAGCGAAATGGCGGCGGCGCTGCGCAACAAGTTCGTCGACGCGCTTGCCGGCCACGCGGCAACGCTGGCGTGGTACCTGCAAAACACGGGCGTCGATTACCGCTTCCTTGACGGCGAACTTTTGCGCGCCGCGCTTGGCGTCGCGTTTCCGCAGAACAGCTCCACGGCGGTTCGCTCGGCGCTTGGGGATGCCCTGCATCAGATGAGCCTTGACGGCACCACGGCCGCCATCGTTCAGTCTTACGGGCTTGATTCCCAGAAAGCGCTTTCCGGGGTGGAGCATGAATAAGAAGCAAACCATGAACCCCGATACCCTGCGCGCGTGGGATACCAGCGTGCGCCGCGCCGTGGTGGCCGGCCTCGCGCTTATCGCCATTGCGTTTGCCGTGGCATGCATGGCGCGCATCGGCGTCGTGTCATCGCTTGCCGGCGACGTTACCGCCACGCTGCAGCAGCAATGCGGCAGCTACGAGAAGCTCATGGCGGCCGACCGCACGAAAAGCCTGTTCCACCTTACGTACGAGATGCAGCAGTTCAGCTCTTACCTTGCATCGAACCCCGATTCGGTCAACGACGCGTTCCTGGAGCAGCAGGTAGGCGATCTGAACCTGACGGGCATCTCGGTCATCGGCGGTGACATGCAGTTGCAGGCTTCGGGCTACACGCGCCAGTTCCGCGATACAAGCTGGGCCGAAACATCGCTGGGCAGTTTGGTGGCCGACATCGTCGACTATCCGGAAAAGGTGTATGCCGACCGCGTGCAGGTCGACGGGGCGTTCTACGACGTGTGCGCCGTGGCGCGCAAGGACGCGCCGGGGCTCATCGTCGGCTTCTACGAGCAGCCGTCCGGCTTGATTACCGGCACGGAAGACGATCTTGAAAGCCTGCTTTCCGGCTTGCAGCTTGAAGACGGCGGCAATTACGCCATCGCCGAAGACGGGCATGTTCGTGCGTCAAGCAACGATGCCTTGCGCGACCTTGACGTGGCCGACGACACGCTGCTTTCGGGCATATCGGCGGCTCCCAATGACGCGCACCTGCATCCGGTCCGCATGGACATGGGCATGGGCTGGGGCTATCGCAGCGAAGCGGCCAGCTATGAGTTGTACGTGTATTACCCCATGTCGGCCATCTACGTGGTTGCGCTTATCGTGGCCGGCATCGTGGCGGTGGCGTACCTGCTGCTGTGCCTCGTGTTCTTCTTCGTGCGCGCCCGCGCGCTGTATCGCAACCAGGAAAAGCTCGAAGATGCCAACCGCGATCTTACGCATACCGTCGAGATGCTGAAATCGCTCGAGTCCGTTTACTTCACGCTGTTCCGCGTCGATTTGGCCGAAAGCCGCTACCAAACCATTTACCTTGCGCCGTGGTTGGAAGACGCCGTGTCGCAGGAGGGCGAGTACACGGAGCTGAAGAAGCTGTTCTTGGGCACCATGGTGCTTCCCGAGTACCGGCGCGTGCTTGATAAACGCATGTCGGCCCAGTTCATCAGGGAAAACCTTAGCAAGCGCAACACTAGCGCTGTGCGCAAAAGCTTCTACACCGACTACGTGGCCACGCACGGCGGCGCAAACCGCTGGTGCCGCGTGACGGTTACCGTCGTCGATTACGACGCCGAAGGCCAGCCCGCGCGCGTGTTGGCGCTTTTGCAGGACGTCGATCAGGAAAAGAAGCGCGAGGCCGATTACCAGGAGCGTATCTTGGAAGAGGCGCGCGCCGCGAAGATCGCGAACAACGCGAAAAGCGAGTTTCTGCGCCGTATCAGCCACGACGTGCGCACGCCCATCAACGGCGCTAAAGGCTATGTGCAGCTTGCGGCCGCACATCCGCAAGACGCCGCGCTGCAACAGCATTGCCGGGAACAGGCGCTCGTTTCACTCGATACGCTTACATCGCTTGTTGACAGCGTGCTTGACATGGCGAAACTTGAAGGCAGCGAAGTGGCGCTTGAGCACCGTTGCCTTGACCTGAACGACGTGCTCAACAAGGTTAAGGCAGTCATCCAGCCGCAGGCCGACGCGAAGGGCATAACATGCCGCATCGCGCACGTGGACGACGCGTACTGCGCCTATTTGCTTGGCAGCCCCCGCCACGTGGGGCAGGTTCTTATGAACCTGGTGGGCAATGCGGTGAAATACGGCAAGCCGAAGGGTTCCGTGCAGCTTTCGATACAGTTCAAGGGCGCATCGCAGGGGAAGGCAACATACGAGTTTTCGTGCAGCGACGATGGCATCGGCATGGGCGAGGAGTTCCAGCAGCACATGTTCGAGCCGTTCGCGCAAGAAGCGCCCGGCGCACGCACCGTGTACGAAGGCAGCGGCACGGGCCTGTCCATCGTGAAGAAGCTCGTCGAGGCCATGGGCGGCACCATCTCCTGGACGTCGGCGAAAGGGCAGGGCACCACGTTTCGCGTGACGCTGTCGTTTGCCATCGACACGGCCTGCCGCATCGACCGCTCCGATGTCGGCAACGTGCCCGACTCGTTGCGCGGCGCCAACGTGTTGCTGGTGGAAGACAACGAGATGAACATGGAGATAGCCGAATGCCTGCTTGTTGACCTGGGCGCACGCGTGACGCGGGCGTGGGACGGGCAGGAGGCGGTCGACATCTTCGCCGCTTCAAGCACCGGCGCGTTCGATATCGTGTTCATGGATATCATGATGCCGCGCAAAAACGGCCTGGAGGCCACGCGCGCCATCCGCGCGCTTGACCACCCTGACGCGAAAACGGTCCCTATCTGCGCCATGTCGGCAAACGCGTTCCACGACGACGTGCAGGCAAGCCTTGACGCCGGCATGAACGCGCACTTCGCGAAGCCCATTGATGTCGCAAAACTGCTGCCGGCTATCGCCAAGCTCGTGGGTTTTCACGGATAAACCGTTCTATCCGTCGCAAGAGCGCAGCAGGGTTGGTACAATAACACAAGTGCATCCTATGCAAAGAGACTGATATGAAGAACGAAAACGAAGCATCCCACGGCCGCCACGTGGCCGCTGAAAACATCCCTCCCATTTTCCCTGATGGCAAGTCTGGTTTCGTGCCGCAGCAGCCGCGTGCTCAGCGTGGTGCCGGCGCGGCTCAGTATAGCCATCTCGGCGCCTCGGGCGTCTCTATGCCGCCTGTCGGCAACGGTCGTCCCAAGAAGAAGGTGGGGCGCGTGCTTGGCATCACGTTCGGCGTTGTCATAGCGCTGCTTGCCATCGCGTATTGCGGCGTCGCGCTGTTTTTCGGCTGCCATTTCATGCCGAACAGCGTTATCGGTAACCTTGATACCTCGCTCATGTCTTCCGCCGAGGCGAAAAGCGCGCTTACCAGCAAGGTGAAAGACTACGAGCTTAGCATCAAGGGCGACGGTTTCTCGCTGACGGTGTCCGCGAAGGATGCTGGCATCGCGTTCGATGCCGACGAGGTTGTCGAAGACGCGCTGTCGCAAACGAACGAATGGCTGTGGCCTGTTGAACTCACGCGCGCGCACGATGCCACGGCGTCAATGGTCAGCAGCTATAACGATGCCGGCTTAGAGCAAGTGGTCACCCAGGCGGTCGACGCCTTTAACGCAACGGCGAAACAGCCGGTCGACGCTGCAGTTTCCTTCGATGCGAAGCTCGGCAAATTCGCGGTGTCGAAAGAGTCGGTTGGCACGGCTATCGACTCCGCTAAGGTCATCGCTGCGGCCGACGCCGCGCTTGTCGATCTTACGCCGAAGGTTACGCTTACGAATAGCGACTTGCTGCAGCCTACGGTGCTGTCAAGCGACCCGCGCCTGCAGCAGGCGGCCGACAAGGCGAACACCATGATCGGCGCCGACATCACGCTGACCATGGCGAAATCGGTGGCGGCCGAAGTGAACGCAACGCTTATCTCGCAGTGGATCGTGCTCGACGAGAACCTTGACGCCACGCTTGACCGCGATGCCATGACGTCGTGGATCGATGAGCTGGGTAATCAGTGCGACACGGTGGGCTCGACGCGCACGTACACGCGCGTTGACGGGAAGGTTTGCACGGTGTCGGGCGGCACGTACGGTTGGGAAATCGACCACGATGGCTTGATGGACCTGGTCACCGACGGGGTAGACAACGGCTTGGTGGAAACGGTCGAGGTGCCCTATGTGCGCAGCTGCGAAGTATACAACGGCGTAGGCGGGCGCGACTGGGGCAACCGTTACATTGATGTCGACCTTACCGAACAGCACGCCTATATGTATGACGATTCCGGCAAAGTGGTGTGGGAAAGCGGCGTGGTCACCGGCATTCCCGATGAGAAGAAGTCCACGCCCGAAGGTGTGTACGTCATCAACCTGAAGAAAACCGACGAAACGCTGCACACGCTGCAAGACGATGGCGTTACGTACAAGGATACGGTCGTGAAGTATTGGATGCCGTTCGTGGGCAACACCGTTGGTCTGCACGATGCATGGTGGCAGCCCGATTCGGCGTTCGAAGATCCCGAGGCCTACGCCAACGGGTATGGCAGCCACGGGTGCGTGAATCTGCCAAGCGACAAGGCTGCCGAGCTGTACGACCTTGTGCAGCTCGCGGATGTGGTGGTTGTGCACCGATAGGCGCTGCGGCTTCAGCTTCCCTGTGTGGAAAAGCAAAGGCGGCTTCGTCCCTGTTTGGACGAAGCCGCCTTTTCGTTGCGGTCGCTTTGGCGCACGGTGCTACACCACAGTGATGTCGGCGCACTTCACGGGTACTACGCGCTGCAGCTCCGGCAGCGGGGTCTCTATCTGGCATCCGATGCGCCCGCCGGAGAACATGATGCGGTCGTACAGCTCGGCCGTCTCGTCGATGAACGTGGGGAACAGCTTCTTCATGCCCACGGGGCTGCACCCGCCGTGGATGTAGCCGGTCAGCGGCAGCAGTTCGCGCGACTTGATCATTGTGATGGCCTTTTCCCCGGCGGCTTGCGCGGCCTTCTTCAGGTCAAGCTCGCAGGCAACGGGAACCATGAACACGTAGTGCTGCCCCGATTTCGCCTGCGTCACCAGCGTTTTGAACACGCAATCGGGGTCTTGCCCCAGCGTGGCGGCCACTTCCATGCCGGACAGCGCCTCAGGGCACTCGAAATAGCGAACCGTGAAATCAGCGCGCGCCGCCTCCATCTCGCGCACGGCGTTGGTCTTATGCTCCTTTTCTTTCGACATGCAAAGCTCCTTTTGTCGAATGACTCGATTTTGATTCAGGTTAGCAGAAACTATGGCAGCTGGAGCGCATTCCAAACAAGTCGCGCGTATACGCTATACTGAAGCGCATGGATACCAAGGAAACATTCGATAACGCGCCTATCGGCGTGTTCGACTCCGGCTTCGGCGGGCTGACGGTGGCGCGTGAGATCGCCAAGGCGCTGCCGGACGAGTCCATCGTGTACGTGGGCGATTCGGCCCGCTGCCCGTACGGCCCGCGCAGTCTCTCTGAGGTCGACGGCTTTGTGCAGCAGATCGCAAGCTGGCTGGTGGGCCGGGGCGTGAAGCTTATCGTCATCGCCTGCAACACGGCCACGGCGGCCGGCCTGGCGCACGCGCAGCAGACGCTGCCCATCCCGGTCATCGGCGTGGTGGAGCCCGGCGCCCGCGCCGCGGCCCATGCCACGCGCAACAAGCGCGTCGGCGTCGTCGCCACGAAGGCCACGGTGGAATCCGACGCCTACACGAAGGCCATTCGCCACATCGATGCCGGCATTACCGTGTTCTCCACGGCAACGCCGCGTTTCGTCGAGATCGCCGAGCAGGGCATCCGCATGGCGGAAGGTCCCATCGAGAATTACACGTCGCTTGCCTCGAAGGTCTACATCCGCCCGGCATTTCAGGAAATCGCGAAGGACTACCTTGAGCCGCTGCGCCGCTGCGAAATCGACACGCTTGTGCTCGGCTGCACGCACTTTCCGCTGCTGAAGGCCCTTATCGGTGGCGTGGTTGGCCACGATGTCACGCTCATCTCGTCGGCGAAGGAAGCTGCGCGTGACGTGTCCGAGATCCTTGACCGCCATCACCAGCGCGCGCAGGCAGGGCGCTTGGCAACGTACGAGTTTTACACCACCGGCAACGACATCGAGGAGTTCCAAAGCTTCGGCAGCCGCGCGTTCTGCAAACCCATCGAGCGCGTCACGCACCTCGATTTGCCTGCATAGGAAGGAATAGCTTTGACTACCGTGCTTATCGCCAGCAATAACGCCCACAAGGCAACCGAGATTGCCGAGGCGCTTGATTTCCCGGGTTGGGAGTTCAAAACGCTCAAGCAGGTGGGCGTCAGCTCGGACCCGGCAGAAGATGCCGAAACGTTTCTGGGCAACGCGCGCATCAAGGCGCATGCGGCTCAACAGGCAAGCGGCGGCATGCCGGTGCTTGCCGACGACTCGGGGCTTGAGGTGGATCCGCTCGACGGTGCGCCCGGCGTGCACTCCGCGCGCTATGCGGGCGAGCCGTGCGATGACGCGGCGAACAATGCGAAGCTGCTCGATGCGCTCTCTGACGTTGCTGACGAGGCCCGTACGGCGCGTTTCGTGTGCCAGCTGGTGTTTTTGGACGAGAACGGCAACGAAGTGGATGCTCGCGGCACGGTAGAGGGCCGCATCGCGCACGAGGCCCATGGTGAAAACGGCTTCGGCTATGACCCGCTGTTTTTGCCCGAGGTGTTCGGGTTCGAACGGTCGCTCGGGGAGGCGAAACCCGAGGAGAAGAACGCCGTCTCGCACCGCGGCAACGCACTTCGTGAACTTCGAGCGAAATTGTCTGGCACGTGCTAGAAGTTCTGGTATACTAATTAAACTGTTTGGACGTCGGGACGTGGCGCAGTCTGGTAGCGCGCCTGCTTTGGGAGCAGGATGTCGCAGGTTCGAATCCTGTCGTCCCGACCAGTTGCGGGTGTGGTTCAATGGTAGAACTGAAGCCTTCCAAGCTTCTAACGCGGGTTCGATTCCCGTCACCCGCTCCAAGAAAACCGCAGGCCAGGGCACAAGTTGTCCTGGCTTTTTTGTTTTGTGCGTCAGCTCGTATGTAAGATGCACGTCAGACGGCTGCAAGTAATGTCTGACGTCCGCCTGCGAATACCATCCGAAGCCCCATAGGTCAAAGCCCGTCCCTGGCGATCGCTCATCGTATTCGAAAACGTAGCGCTCGATCCATCCAACAGCGCCGAAAGCGCACGCCAAATTTCCTTCACCCACCAGCTGACCTCGAAACGCCTCAGAGCATTCCCAATCACCCTGCGGCCTAGCCGCCAGCAAGACCTTGCAGCAATAAAAAAGCCGCCTGAGAAGGCGGCTGGTACATGCTGGCGCGCCCAGCAGGACTCGAACCTGCAACCGTCGGATTAGAAGTCCGATGCTCTATCCGTTGAGCCATGGGCGCTTGTTGAAGCAGGGGTATTATACCGTAAACGCCTCGGGGCGGGGCAGGATAGTCGCAGAGTCTTCGCGGTTGTTCGGCAATGGTCCTTTCTAACCTCTGCAAAACAATGGAATCTGTCCAATAGGAATTTCCCTACAACCTATTGTCGCTAAACATTTCCACACTAATTCCAGCGAATTGTGGAGAGAATTTCGGGCAAATAGTTATGCATTATTTGACAATTTTATGCATTTCTAGCGATTATCCCTGCTCAGCTGGGGGATATAAAAATCTCTTATTCACATTTTTAGAATTTTTGCAAGTGCATAAAACCGCTTTAGCTCAGCAAAGTAAAAGTGTAGGAAATGTGATGAAACAGACTCGAAACAATCCGAAAAATGCCGCATTTTCCGAGGTCGCAAAAAGCGTACCGTTTTGTTTCCGAATAGAGGTTGCAATTTGGTTTGAACCATGAGAAGTTGACCGTGCAGTTGGGAAGCGCGGTGCGCAACGCGCGGTTCCGAATTACCGAATTCCGAAAATGCATAAAGCATAAAGGAGGGTTCTATGGCAGGCGTAAACGTCAAGAGCGAGATCAAGCCCTTGAAGAAAGTTCTGTTGCATCGCCCTGGCAAGGAACTGCTGAATCTCACCCCGAACACGCTCGAAGAGCTGCTGTTCGATGACATTCCGTTCCTGAAGGTGGCCCAGGCCGAGCACGACGCTTTCGCGCAGGCTCTGCGCGACAACGGCGTCGAGGTCGTGTACCTGGAGAACCTCATGGCTGAGGTCCTGGATGCAAACCCGGCTCTGCGCGAGCAGTTCCTCAAGCAGTTCATCGAGGAAGCCGGCATTCGCACCGAGCGTTATCAGAAGATCATCTTCGATTACCTCAACGACAACTACGAGTCGAACATCGACCTGGTCTTGAAGTGCATGGAGGGCGTGAACCTCACCGAGCTGCACACCGACAAGTCCAACTCCCTGGTCGACCTGGTGTCCGAGGCCTCCAAGATGGTGGTGGCCCCCATGCCGAACCTGTACTTCACGCGCGACCCGTTCGCGATGATCGGCAACGGTGTGTCCATCAACCGCATGTACTCCGTCACTCGCAACCGCGAGACCATTTTCGCTGAGTACATCTTCACGCATCATCCCGACTTCAAGGACGTGCCGCAGTACTACAGCCGTTACAGCGCGTTCCATATCGAGGGCGGCGATATCCTCAACATCAACGAGCATGTGCTGGCCATCGGCATCTCCCAGCGCACCGAGCCCGACGCTATCGACGAGATCGCCCACAACATCTTTAAGGACGAAACCTCGCCGGTGGACACCATCCTGGCGTTCAACATCCCGAACAACCGCGCCATGATGCACCTGGACACCGTGTTCACGCAGATCGACGTGGACAAGTTCACCATCCATCCCGGCATCATGGGCCCGCTCACCGTGTTCGAGATCACACCGGAAGGCGAGGGCATCAAGGTGAAGGAAACGTCCGGCACGCTTGAGGAAGTCCTCGAGAAGTACGTCGGCATGCCCGTTACCCTCATTCCCTGCGCAGGTGGCGACCGCATCGCGGCCGAGCGCGAGCAGTGGAACGACGGCTCGAACACCCTGTGCATCGCACCTGGTCGCGTGGTGGTCTACGAGCGCAACGATGTTACGAACGCGCTGCTGCGTAAGAACAACATCGACGTCATCGAGATCCCGTCGGCCGAGCTGTCCCGCGGCCGTGGCGGCCCGCGCTGCATGTCCATGCCCATCTGGCGCGAGGACTAGCGCAAACGTCCGATTTGGCGGACAATGGGCGTTCCTGAAAAGGACGCCAACCCCCCGAGCAATCGGGTTCTATGTTTGGTTTTTTCCGGGGCGCGTGCGCATGTGCCCCGGTCAAAACAGCAGGCCGAAACTTGGCGCGGCCTGCATATAAAGAGTTGTTGATAACTTGCTATCGAAAGGAATCATCATGCCTGTAAGCCTGAGCGGTCGTCATTTCCTGCGTCTTTTGGACTTCTCTACCGAGGAGATCGAGTACCTGCTGAAGCTGTCCAAGAACTTCAAGGACATGAAGCGTGCCGGCGTGCCGCATCGCTACCTTGAGGGCAAGAACATCGTGCTGCTGTTCCAGAAGACCTCTACCCGCACCCGCTGCGCCTTCGAAGTTGGCGCTATGGACCTGGGCATGGGCGTCACCTACCTTGACCCCAACAGCTCCCAGATGGGCAAGAAGGAGTCCATCGAGGATACCGCTCGCGTGCTCGGCCGCTTCTATGACGGCATCGAGTTCCGCGGCTTTGCTCAGACCGACGTCGAGGACCTGGCTGCCAACGCTGGCGTGCCGGTGTGGAACGGCCTGACCACCGAGTGGCATCCCACCCAGATGCTGGCCGACGTGCTGACCATGCAGGAGAACTTCAACTATGACCTGAAGGGCCGCACCGTCGTGTTCATGGCTGACGCCGCCAACAACGTTGCCCGCTCCATGATGGTCGTGTGCGCGAAGCTCGGCATGAACTTCGTCGCTTGCGCCCCCGAGACCAACTGGCCCGACGCCGACCTGGTGGAGGAGTGCCGCGCCATCGCTGCCGAGAACGGCTGCACCGTCAAGCTGACCGCTGACGTGACCGAGGGCTGCACCGGCGCCGACGTCATCTACACCGACGTGTGGGTGTCCATGGGCGAGCCGGACGAGGTCTGGGCTGAGCGCATCAAGAACCTGGAGCCCTATCGCGTGACGAAGGAAGTCATGGCCCTGGCCAAGCCCGAGGCTATCTTCCTGCACTGCCTGCCCAGCTTCCATGACACCAACACCACCATCGGTGCTCAGAAGGCCGAGCAGTTCGGCATCACCGAGATGGAAGTCTCCGACGAGGTGTTCGAGTCCAAGCAGTCCAAGGTGTTCGACGAGGCTGAGAACCGTATGCACACCATCAAGGCTGTTATGTACGCAACCCTGAGCTAAGTCTCTTCATCCCACGTTCCGCCGCCCACGCTGGGCGGCGGAACGAATTGCATCACGTAATCCTTGCCAACCTATGACGTTTTCACGTCCCATTTTCATGGGTTGGCTTTTTTATTCCCAAAAGGAGGCACATCATGCCCTACGCAAAAGGTGAAGGTCCTTCCGTAGTCATCGCCCTGGGCGGCAACGCCCTGGGCAACACGCCGCAGGAGCAGCTCGAGCTGGTGAAGAACACCGCCAAGCACATCGTCGACATGGTCGGCGACGGCGTCAACGTCGTGGTGTCCCACGGCAACGGCCCGCAGGTCGGCATGATCAACAACGCGTTCGCCTACGCCGCCGCCAACGACGGCAAGACGCCCGAGATGCCGTTCCCCGAGGCCGGCGCCATGTCCCAGGGCTACATCGGCTACCAGCTGTCGCAGGCCATCCTGAACGACCTCAAGGCCCGCGGCATCATGCGCTCCACGGCCAACGTCATCACCCAGACCGTCGTCTCCCCGGACGACCCGGCGTTCCAGAACCCCACCAAGCCCGTCGGCGCGTTCATGACCGAGGAGGAGGCAAAGGCCAAGGCCGCCGAGACCGGCTGGACGTTCAAGGAGGACGCCGGCCGCGGCTGGCGCCAGGTGGTGGCCTCCCCGAAGCCTCAGCGCATCGTCGAGTTCGACGCCGTCAAGGACCTCATGGACGCCGGCTACATCGTGGTGTCCACCGGCGGCGGCGGGGTGCCGGTCTTCGAGACCGAGGACGGCTACGAGGGCGTGCCCGCCGTCATCGACAAGGACCGCAGCTCGGCCAAGCTGGCCGCCGACTTCGGCGCCGACATGCTGGTGATCCTGACCGCCGTCGAGAAGGTGTGCATCAACTTCAACAAGCCCGACCAGCAGGAGCTCTCCTCCATGACGGTCGCCGAGGCCCGCAAGTACATCGAGGAGGGCCAGTTCGCCCCCGGCTCGATGCTCCCCAAGGTCGAGGCCTGCATCGAGTACGTCGAGGCCTACCCGCAGGGCAAGGCCCTCATCACCTCGCTCGAGTGCGCCGCCGCCGGCCTGGAGGGCAAGACGGGCACCGTCATCACCGCGTAAGCGATTACTTGCGCTTGTGATGCCTCCTGCGCAAAAGGCGACCCCCCTAACCATCGCCTTTGTGCGCATACGCGCTGCGACAGACCCCTCTCGCAGATGCGAATCTCCCGCGGCCCTTACCGGCCGCGGGACCCCTGATTATTCGCGGCAGTGCGTGCGCATGCCCTGCCGCACCTCCTAAGCCCTTGTCCACGCGTTTCTCTCGCGCGGACACTGCAAGCTCCCCAGCTATCAGCTGGGGAGCTTTGCGGTTTTGTTGACCCTGTTGCCTTGAGGGGGTGCGGGCGGGGCCAATCCGGAAAAACATGGTATGATGCCAAACTATATGTATTCAGAGCAAGCTTAAGGAAGATTTAGCACTATGCAAATTCGCGAAGAACTTGAAAACCTTTTTGCGGCTTCCATCGCCGCGGCTTGCGAAGACGGTTCGCTGGAGCTGGCCGAGCGTCCTGCTCCAGCGCTCGAGCGTCCTCGCGACCTGTCCAACGGCGACTGGGCCTCTACCGTGGCCATGCGCAGCGCAAAGCTGGCGCACAAGGCTCCGCGCGATATCGCCCAGATCATCGTCGACCACCTGCCCGAGAACACTATGATCGCCTCCACCGACATCGCCGGCCCGGGCTTCATCAACATCAAGCTGGCTCCTTCGGCGTTCCAGGCCGTTGCCGCTCGCGTGCGTGAGCAACGCAGCGATTTCGGCAAGGGCACGCTTCCCGAGGGCACTCCCCACAAGATCAACCTGGAATACGTGTCCGCCAACCCCACGGGCCCCATGCATGTGGGCCATGGCCGCTGGGCCACGCTCGGCGATGCCATGGCGCGCGTCATGCGCCACGCTGGCTACGACGTGTCCGAGGAATACTACATCAATGACCATGGTGTGCAGATGGACGTGTTCGGCAACTCCGTGTCCGTTCGTTACATGCAGCTGCTCGGTCATGACGTCGAGATGCCTGAGAAGTGCTATGGCGGCGGCTATGTGAAGGATATCGCCCAGAACATCATCGACCGCGACGGCAACAAGTGGGAGAGCGTCAGCGACGAAGAGCGCATGGCCGCTTTCCGCGAGATCGCGTATAAAGAGATGCTTGACCTGGCGCGCAACACGCTGACGAACTTCGGTACCACGTTCGACACGTGGTTCAGCGAGCGCAGCCTGTACGTGCCCGACGAGTCCGGCGAATCTGCCGTCACCCGTTCGCTGGCTGTCATGAATGAGAAGGGCTACCTGTACGAGAAGGACGGCGCTACGTGGTTCCGCTCCACGGATTTCGGCGACGACAAGGACCGCGTGCTGCTGAAGGAAAACGGCGAGTACACGTACTTCATGTCCGATGTAGCGTATCACTACAACAAGATGCAGCGCGGCTTCGAGCACCTCATCGACCTGTGGGGCGCCGATCACCACGGCTACATCAAGCGCTGCGAGGCCATGCTTGCCGCATGGGGCTACCCGGGCGCGCTTGAGGTGGTGCTTGGCCAGTTGGTGAACCTGTTCCGCGACGGCGAGGCCGTGCGTATGTCGAAGCGTACGGGCGAGATGGTCACGTTCGCCGAGCTCATCGACGAGGTGGGCGTTGACGCAACGCGCTTCCTCATGCTGTCTCGTTCTTCCGACCAGCCCATCGACTTCGATATCGAGGTTGCGAAGAAGAAGGACAACTCCAACCCGGTGTACTACGTGCAGTATGCTCATGCGCGCATCTGCTCGGTGCTGCGCAAGGCCGCCGGCGAAGGCGCCGAGGACCTGTCCGCCGACGAGCTGGCCGCGAAAGTCATTCCGGCAGACGTGGACCTTTCCCCGCTTACGCACGAGTCTGAGATTGCGCTCATGCGCAAGATGGACGACTTTGGCGAATTGGTGGCCCTGGCCGCGCGCGACCGCGCCCCGTTCCGCCTGACGCACTACGCGCAGGAGCTGGCCGGTCTGTTCCACCAGTTCTATACGAACTGCCATATCATCGGCGAAGAGCCTGCCGTGCAGAATGCGCGTTTGGCCCTGGCCGACGCCGCCCGCACCGTGCTGGCACTGACGCTCAGCCTCATCGGCGTGTCCGCGCCCGAGCGCATGTAACCTGGCGAACAAGTAACCGCTAACGAAAGCGGCCGCCCAACAGGGCGGCCGCTTTCGTTCTCTACACCTTATCCTCAAGGTCCATCTGCATGAGGTTCACGTTCTCGCGCAAGCGTTTGGCGGCGGCGCGGGAAAGCTCGCCGTCGTCGTAGCGCGTTTCTATCTGCTCAAGCTCGATTTCAAGCGCCATGCGTTCGATGTCGGTGGTTTTGTCCTGCGTCTTCGTGAACGTGGTGATGGAGGGGGCTGCAGCGCGCAGCGTGCGCAAAAGGCGCTGGTACTCGATGAGCAGCTTCGAGATGTCCTCGGCGTTTGCGGACGAATCGCCGGCCATCTCTTCATGCAGCTTGCTGAGCACGTGCTCGTAGCATTTAATTTGCAGCTGGCGCGTGGTCTGGGCATTCTCGCTCAGTTCGGCACCGGGCACCTTGTGTATGATCTCGTGCAGGCTTCGCCTTCCGAACGTGCGCCAGCGAATCCAATGCTGGCGAATCTTGGCGCGCAGCGAGCGCTGGTGCAAGATCAGCTCTTCCATGCGGGCAAGGCGCGCCAGGTATTGGTAGCCTACGTAGCGGTCGACGCGCTCGTCGTCCACTAGCTGTTGCACGTACGTGCGCTCCCAGGCCAGCGTTTTCAAGCGCAGCTTCGTGTTCGGCTCGTCTTCGATGCCGTTGAGCTCCTTCACGCGCCCAATGCGATCGTTGTACTGCTGGATGACGATTTGCGTGGCGGCGCGGTTCTCGGGCGTTTGACGGCCTGACAGCTCTTCGATAACCACGCGCAGCACCTCAAGGTTCGCTTCGGTGTCGCGTTGGCGCTGCTCGTCGTTGACGCGCTGCTTCTGCGGTGCCAAGATGGGCACCACGAACGTGGCTAACAGCAGCGTCATGACGATAACGCCGCAGGCAAGAAACATGATGAGCTGCCGCTGCGCGATGGCTTGCGGAATCGTCAAGATCACGGCAAGCGTGACGGTGCCTTTCGGGCCGCCTAACGTCATGATAGCGGCGGAGCGGATGTCGTGCGCCAGCGTCTTGCGCGGCTCGGGGATGGAGTTCGTTTCTTTCGCCGCTTTTTCCTTGCGCTGGGCCACATGTCGGTGGTGGATGCGCTCCATGATAAGCACCCACACGAAGCGCACGGCAATGAGGATGGCCGTGATGGCCACCACGTACAGCAGCAGCTTCCAGTTCGGTATGGTCACGTTGTTCCACGTGGTTTCCATGGCGCGCGGCAGCTGCGTGCCCAGCAGCACGAACACGATGCCGTTAAGCGTGAACGAAATGACGCGCCACACGCTGGTGGACACGATGTTCAGGCGCGATACGTTCGGCCCGGCCGTGCGCGGCGCAATGACGTTCACCAGGCCGGCGGCAACCACGGCCAGGATGCCGCTGCCGCCAAGCTGGTCGGCAGCCAAAAACACGATGAACGGCGTGAACACCTCGAACAGCACGTGAAACGTCGTGTTTTCCAGGCCCCACGAACGCACCAGGCGCACGATCAGGTTGCCGATGATGCCAAGAATCAAACCGAACGCAATGCCGCCGACGAATTCGATGAAGAACTCGCCAATGGCTTTGGCGGGGGAGAACGCGCCCGTCATGGCGGCGGCGATGGCAAACTGGAACGCCACGATGCCCGAAGCGTCGTTGATAAGCGATTCGCCTTTCAGCAGCGCCTTGCAGCGCGGGCTGATGTCGGCGTCTTTCGAGGCGGCGGACACGGCGATGGGGTCGGTGGGGCCAAGCGCGGCGCCTAGCGCCAGCGCGGCGGCAAGCGAGATGGACGGCACGATGGCGTGCACGAAGAAGCCAACGCCCACGATGATGGCCAGCACCAGCCCGATGGCCAGCGACAAGATGGAATGGCGGTTGCGCCACAGTTCTGTTTTGTTGGCTTCTTTCGCCTCGTGGAACAGAAGCGGTGCGATAAACAGCACCAAGAACAACTCGGATTGATCGAACAACAGGTCGATTTGATGGCCTGCAACCACGGTGATGACCAGGCCCAATCCAATCTGGATAAGCGGTGAAGACACCTTCGGCACAAGCTGGTCGATAACCGACGACGCAAGCACGGCGGCCAGCATAAGCAATATCAGCAGGAATGTCTCCATAGGCGGGCATCTCCTTTTGCAAGTGGGATTGCCCTTTATTGTATCCGAACGGTCGACTTCATCGGATTAACGGTCAGAGAATTTTGAGCATTTGCTCAAAATTCTCCTGATGGGGGACGGCACGAAAACGGGCGGATAGCCCTATGGTAAAAAGCAGGTTGCCGCGCTTGTTGAAGGCGCTCATCCTGCCTCCGGCGTCCCTCTTGGTGGTGCCAGCTCCACCCCGGCGCCACCCCCCAGCTCCCCGCAACTTGTTGAGGGCGCCCGCAAGCGCGCCTAAGGAGCCAGCGGCAGCGTTACCGTGGCCGTGAAGCCGGCTTGCGACCCGTCCACGGAAAACGTCCCGCCGTGCGCGCGAGCGATGCGGTCGACCAGCACCAGCCCCAGGCCGTGCTCTTCGCCGTACGCCGCGGCAACCGTGCCCGTGCGCTGTGCTCGCTCGATGCGCGCGCGAATGGCGTCAAGCTGCTCGGGCGCAGCGCCGCAGCCCGTATCGGCTACGCGCATGCTCACGGACCCCGTGCCCGCCGGCTCCAGCGCCACGTGCACCGCGCATCCTTGCGGGTTGTGCGACCGGGCGTTCGCCAGCAGGTTTTCCGCCGCTCGGGTCAGCAGGCGCTCGTCGCCTAAAACAGCGGCGTCTGCTGCTGCCTTGTCTATGTTGCAGGTCAGCGGGAAAGCGTCATCGAAGCCTTCGTTGATATGCCGTGCGCAGGCATCGCGCACGATGCGCGACAGCGCCACGCGCTCGGTCTGCACGGGTTTCGCGTCGTAATCTAGCTGCGCCGCCGTGTTCAGGTCGGTCACCAGCGCGGCGATCTTCATGCCCTGCTCGCGGACGGCGCCCGCCTGTTCGCGCACGTCGGCCGGAGCGTCATCGCGACGCGCGATGGCATCGGCCTGTCCGACTACCAGCGAAAGCGGCGTGCGGATATCGTGCGACACGCCGCGAATCCACAACGCCCGCGCCGAGTCCTTGCGCTCGATGATGCGCGACACGTCCGTCAAGCGGTTGCCGATTTCCGCCAGGTCGCCTCCAAACGTCACCTCGGCCGACTGCCCGCGCGACAGCGCGTCCAGCGCTTCGGTGACGGGCTTGACCGCTCGCTGCGCACGCCTGCGCGCCACGGCGTACATGCAGAACAGGATGAGCGCGTCCACGAACAGCACGGCCAACACGTACAACGGGTAGGCCAGCAACCGATCGATGGGGAACTGCAGCGAGTAGAACACGTACGAGTCGTCAGGCGCGCCCAAAACAAGCGTGTAGCCGTCGTCGCGAATCCACATCCACGTGGGGAAGCGGTCCAAGCTCTTGTAATGGGCGATAGCCATCATGGCCTGGCGTTCGCGTTTTCGGCGCGCTCGCTTCTGCAAACCGTGTGCGTGTTCGGCGCCATCTTCGCTCTTGCTGCGGCGCTGAACGTGCGCACTGTTTCCCGCACGAGGCTCATCGATCTTATGCAGGCCTCAAGGCGCGTCGAGGTGCAGAAGCTGCGCTCCATTCCCGTTTCGCTTGCCCTGTTCGCTGTATCGTTGGCCTTGATGGGCATTGCGTACAAGCTGCTGGTGGACAATGGCCTTATGAATCTGTCGCCCCAGTTCACAGCGTCGGTGGTGCTGGTGTGCGCTGGCACGGCGCTGTTCTTCTTCAGCTTGTCGGGATTCCTTGTGCGCATGGCGAAGCTCATTCCCTCGCTGTACCTGCGCGGCTTGGCGCCGTTCACGGTGCAGCAGCTGGCCAGCCGCGTGAACACGGCGTTCGCCTCGCTGACCGTGGTGTGCATGGTGTTGTTCCTGGCGCTTACCAGCGTGTGCAGCGGTTTGGGCCTGCGCGACGCCACCGAATCTTCGCTGTCGAAAGGTACGCCGTATGGCATGAGCGTGACATCGTATTTGTCCGGCGTCTATGCGATGGACGAGGAAGCAAACCCTTATATAAGCTATGCCGCATCGCTTGACTACAACATGGTTGAAGGTCTGGGGCAAAGTCTGCGCACGGTTGGCAAGCCCGATGCGGCCGACGCTTTAGCTGCCGCAAACAAGGTGCAGCTGGATGTCTACTGGGACCAGAATGCCCCGATCACCTACGCCGACATGGAACAGGCAGTTGGCTTTAAGCTGACGGACAAGGTCGACAACAAGGAGCTCGGCGACGCCTATGGCCAGATGCCGCTGTACCTGCTGAAGCTTTCCCAGCTTAACGCGGCGCTTGAACTGGCGGGAAAGCCGCAGCTGCAGCTGGGTGCAGGCGAATGCGCCGTGGTGTACGACATGGATATGATGACGCCGTTCTGGGAAGCTGCCGCTAACGAGGCTCCAAGCGTCTCCGTTGCGGGCCGCAGCCTGAAGCTTTCCCACGCGCTTGACGCGTGCCTGCAAACCACGCCCGTTCCCATGAACTCGGGCATGCTGGTAGTTGCTGATGCGGACCTGCCGCAAGGCGTCCTTCCCGCGCAAAGCGTCCTGAACATCACGTGCCAAGACGATGCGGCTGCCGATGGCTTGCGCGAAGCGCTCTCGTCCGTGCAGCTTTCCGACAATCCCGACACGTGGCCGGTTGATAGGAACATATCTCGTATTGATTGCTATCAGCAAAACGTGGGCATCTCGACCATCGTAGGGTACTTGGCCATCTACCTTGGCTTCGTGCTGGTAATCGCCTGTGCAGCCATTCTGTCCATCCAGCAGCTTTCCGAGGCGTCGGATAACGCCCAGCGCTACGGGTTGCTACGCAAGCTCGGCGCGCCTGAGGGCATGCTTTCCCGTGCGCTGTTTGCGCAAGTGCTCGTGTACTTCCTGCTTCCGCTGTTGTTGGCCGTTGCCCATTCGGCGTGTGCGATGTACGTGGTGGCCGACGTGGTGGAGGTGTTCGGCCGCTTCGAGATCGGCGCAACCGCGGCGTTCGTGGCGGCGTGCTTCCTGGTGGTCTACGGCGCGTACTTCGCCATCACGTACCTGTTCGCCCGGCGTTTCACTCGCGAGTAGCGGCCGAGTTTTCGCATTGGCGAAAAAAGTTTCAAAAAGGGGGTTGCGCGTATCTGGGAAGTGCGTATAATACTTACTCGCGCCTTGGTGGGTGTGGCCTAGTTGGTTAGGGCGCCAGATTGTGGCTCTGGAGGTCGAGGGTTCGAATCCCTTCACCCACCCCAGCGCGCGAGATTGACAAGATGTTTGTTTACTTTGGACCGTTAGCTTAGTTGGTAGAGCAGGGGACTCTTAATCCCAAGGTCCGGGGTTCGAGTCCCCGACGGTCCACCATTTTAAACAGCATCTATCGAACTTTCACATATCTTTTCTTTGGACCGTTAGCTTAGTTGGTAGAGCAGGGGACTCTTAATCCCAAGGTCCGGGGTTCGAGTCCCCGACGGTCCACCATGTGAAATCAGGCCCTCAGCAATGAGGGCTTTTCTTTTCGGTAAACATTTCAGGGACTCGAACCGATGAGGTGGTTTCGCGTAAAGAAAACGTGCCAGTGGCACGTTTTTAGCGAAACGCCCGACCGAGCTTGCGAGGGAGGGGTGCGGATTCGCGCAGCGAATACGCGAGTCCCCGACGGTCCACCAGGTGAATGCAAAGCCCTCAGAAATGAGGGCTTTTTCTTTTTGCTAAAAATTCGCGGATACCTGCATTCGCCATCTCGCCCTCATTTGCGGTGCTTTTCTGTCTGCGGCGTTTCTGGCGTAATATGTCAAGAAACCATTCGCTCGCATTCGAGCACCAATGATATAAGGAGCATCACATGGATTCCAAACCGTCCGAGAAGCGGTTCGCGCTTATCATCGATGCGGACAACGTGTCGGCGAAATACATCAAGCCCATCACGGATGAGCTGTCGAAGTACGGCACCATCACGTACAAGCGCATCTACGGCGACTGGACCAGCACGCTTCACGCGAAATGGAAGGACGCCCTGCTGGAGAATTCCATCACGCCCATCCAGCAGTTCAGCTACACCACCGGCAAAAACGCCACGGACTCGGCCATGATCATCGACGCCATGGACATCATGTACACGAACTCCGTCGAGGGCTTCTGCATCGTGTCGAGCGACAGCGACTTCACGCGCCTGGCCAGCCGCATCCGCGAAAGCGGCCTGACGGTCATCGGCATGGGCGAGAAGAAAACGCCCACGCCGTTTCGCAAGGCGTGCGACATCTTCACCACGCTTGAGCTGCTGGTGGGCGAAGACGGTAAGCAGTCCGGCCGCCGCGGCCATCGCGGGCAAGCCGCCGGAGCGGGGCAGGGCAGCGGCCCGGCGGTCGAGCAGGTCGAGCGCGCCGTTGTGGACATCGTCACCGACAACCAGAACAACGGCAAGGCCACGGGTCTTGGCGAGGTGGGAAGCCGCCTGCTGAAGCGCTATCCCGATTTCGACGTGCGCAGCTACGGCACGAACCAGCTTACGAAGCTGCTGGGGGAGTTCGCCAGCGTGCAGGTCATCAAAGACGGTTCCAGCGTTATGGTGGAGCTTACCGAGGTGGTATCGGTTGGCGCCGAAGTGGCCGATACGGCTGACGGCAAGGCGAACCCCCAACAGGATACTGCCGAGAAACAAGAGAACGAGAAGCCGAAGCGCTCGCGTCGCGGTCGCTCTCGCCGAGGTCGCGCGAAGTCCGCTGCTGCGGAAACTCCCGAACAGGACCAGCAGGTCGCGGTCGATCAGGGCGTGGCTTCTGAGGCTGCAGCCGCGGAACAGGATGCGCCCGACGGTGAAGCTGAGCTTCCTCCAACCTCGCGTGCGCAAATAGCCCCGGCGCAAGATGCTCCTGAGCTGCAAGACGCCCCTGCATCAATCGAGCCTGCGCAGCAAACCGCGCCTGCGCAAGCCGAGCCCGCGCAAACGCCCGAATCTGTCGTGTTCGATGCGGTGCGCAACGCAGGTGCCGAAGGCGTTAGCGTGGCCGAGCTGACGAAGCGGGTACGCGCAACGTTCAAGGACTTCAAGGTGCGCGATCACGGCTTCTCGCAAATGCGCCAGTTCGTGGCATCGCTGGGGGACATCAAAGTCGAAAAGCGCGGTAACGTTTATTTCGCCACGCTTGAGGAATAACCTGGCCGCATCGCCCCGAATCGTCTCGATAGCGTATCGCGTTTTGTTTCCAAACGATTAAATCGACCGTTAACGGCTTTTCTGGCGGAATCAATGCTTCGCCGGGCGCGCTCCTTTTGCTATGATTGGCGGGCGCAACTCGCGCGTTAGACCGCGTGCGGGCGTGGCGGAATTGGCAGACGCGCCAGATTTAGGTTCTGGTGGGGAAACTCGTGAAGGTTCAAGTCCTTTCGCCCGCACCATCTGGGGGGAGTATGCACGCATGCATGCTCCCCCCAGCTGTTTTTCAGAAGCCTGCAAAGCCTTCGAGCAGGGCGGCGGGCGGAAAGGAACGTTGGGAATGGAAACTTTGAAAGCGATCGGGCGGAAGTGGAATTCCATCAGCCTGATCAAGCGCATCTTGGTGGGCCTTATCATCGGCGCCATCTTGGGCGTGGTGTGGCCCGGCAACGACGTGCTTGAGATGCTCGGCACGCTGTTCGTGTCGGCTTTGAAGGGCGTGGCGCCCATCCTCGTGTTCTTCCTGGTCATCAGCGCGCTGGCTAACGCCAAGGGCGCCGGCGCCATGAAGGTGGTCGTCATCTTGTACCTGGCGGCAACGTTCATCGCGGCGTTCGTGGCCGTGCTTATGAGCTCGCTGTTCCCGGTTGACCTGACGCTGGCCGCGGCTCAAGACACCTCTGCTGCTCCCTCCGACATTGGATCGGTGCTCACGAAGCTGGTGCTGTCCATCGCTTCGAACCCCGTCGATGCCCTGACGAACGCCAACTACCTGGGCATTTTGGCTTGGGCTATCTTGCTGGGCATTGCTCTTCGCCATGCGAAGGACGGCGTGAAGGACGTGTTCTCCGCCATCTCCGACGCCGTGTCGCAGGTTGTGCGCTGGATCATCTCCCTGGCTCCGTTCGGCATCCTGGGCTTGGTATACACGTCGGTGGGCACGAACGGCCTGGAAATCTTCACCGAGTACGGCATGCTGCTGGTGGTGCTGCTGGCGTCCATGGCCGCGGTCGCGTTCGTCACGAACCCCATTCTGGCGTTTATCTGCTTCCGCAAGAACCCGTTCCCGCTGGTGTGGCGCTGCATCAAGGATTCCGGCGTCACGGCGTTTTTTACCCGCAGCTCTGCGGCTAACATCCCCGTGAACATGGAGCTGTGCAAGAACCTGGGCCTGAACAAGGACAACTACTCCGTGTCCATTCCGCTTGGCGCCACCATCAACATGGGCGGCGCGGCCGTCACCATCTCGCTTATGGCCATGATGGCCGCCCATACCATGGGCGTTGAAGTTGGCTTTGGCACGGCCGTCATCCTGGGCGCGCTGTCCGCCGTTTCCGCTTGCGGCGCCTCCGGCGTTGCCGGCGGTAGTCTGCTGCTCATCCCGCTGGCGTGCAGCCTGTTCGGCATCGGCAACGATGTTGCCATGCAGGTCGTCGGCATCGGCTTCGTGATCGGTGTTATTCAGGACTCCGTGGAAACCGCCATCAACTCTTCCACCGACGTGCTGTTCGCCGCTTCTGCCGAGTACATGCAGTGGCGCAAGGAAGGCCGCGACTTCAAGCCCGGCGCCGATGCGTAACAGCTTCGACATTCAATGATTGGCGAAAGGCCGCGCCCTGTGGGCGCGGCCTTTTTGATGTTGGGGGATATCGGGAATATGGTGGGACGCATGTGCGCGAAAACGCCAGCAGCCCTCGCTTGACCGTCTCAGGTGCAAGCGAGGGCTGCTGGCGTTGCGAGTGAACTGTCGCGCGTTTGCGACTGCCGGCGCTGCTTTACAAGCCGGAAATATCTCCGGGCGCGTTCGCTAGCTGACGAAGCGGCCGAGCAGAAAGCCGACGATGACGCATGCGGCCGCAAAACATGCCGACAGCGCTACCAGACGCGTGTCGTGCGTTTTCGCGCGGTTGCGCTCTTCCTGGGCGCGACGCTTGGCGGGGAAGTACGAGTAGCCGTCGGTGGTGATGGCCACCACGGTGCCGCGACGGTCGTCGGGGCGCTTGGCCAGCGCGCCGCGTTCGATAAGCTCGCGCTGCAGGTCGTCGTCGGGACGCAGCGGGAATGCGCAGCGGTACACCAGCTCGCCGTCGACGGTGCACGTAGCACGTTCGTAGTCAAGCAGGCGGCCGAGTTCGCGTTCTTGAAGGATGTTCAGTTCAATGGAAGCCATGTTGCTGTCCTCTAGTGCGTTTGATGTGCGTTTACGTATGCACATTATGATACCCTGAACAGGTTCGTTTTGGTAGGTGAATGTGGCGGGCGGCGTACCGTTTTGTCGTGGTACGTTCGTGAACCTGCCGCGTTTGCTTTTCTGAAGCCGGCTAATGTGCCATAATGTCAGGTCGGTGCGCTATCGCACCTGTGAGTAAGTAACGATGGAGGATAGCTACGTGGAAACTAAAGTAGAGGCTCTTGAGGATAACCGCGTGAAGGTTACCGTCACCCTTGAAGCTGCGGATATCGATGCGCGCATCAAGAAGACGTACAAGGAATATGCCAACAAGTACCAGTTCCCCGGGTTCCGCAAGGGCAAGGCCCCGCGCCCGATTATCGACAATGCCTTGGGCAAGGACGCCGTCCGCGCTGCTGTCACCGACGAAGCTGTGAACAGCTCCGTGCCGCTGGCAATCGACGACAACAAGCTGTACCCCGTCAACCCGCGCCCGGAATTCCCCGAGGCTCCCGGCCTGGTCGAGGGTGGCAAGGACTATGAGTTCTCCTTCACCATCGAGGTGAAGCCCGAGGTCGAGCTGTCCAACTACGACAACGTCGAGGTCGAGCTTCCGGCCGAAACCGCCACGGAAGAGGACGTCGACGCTCAGGTGGAGAACTTCCGCGAGCACTACGCCGACATGAAGGATGCTCCGGCCAACACGAAGGTCAAGGTCGACTCCGAGCTGAACATCGCCATGAAGGTCACCGATGACAACGACAACGTCATCGAGTCTCTGACTACCGAAGAGCGCCCGTACATGATGGGCTCCGGCATCCTGCCGGCCGAGTTCGACGAGAAGCTGCTTGGCCTGAAGAAGGGCCAAAGCGCTCAGTTCGAGCTGGAAATCGGCGACAAGCCCGCTGAGCTGCTGCGCGTCGTGGCCGATGAGCACAAGAAGCTGAACTTCGACGTTGAGGTCAAGGCTGTTCGCAAGCGCGTGCTGCCCGAAGTTACTGACGAGTGGGTCAAGGCGAAGTTCAACTTCGAGACCGTTGCCGACTTCCGTAACAACATTGCCGAGGGCATCACCGCTCAGAAGCAGGCAATGGCTCCGGGCGTGAAGGAGCGCGCGTGCCTGAATGCTCTGGCCGAGCGCGTTGACATCGAGCCGCCTGCGGCTTTGGTCGAAACCGCCCGCCGCAACTTGGCCCAGGAGCTGTTCCAGCAGCTGCAGGCTTCCGCCATGTCTTTCGATGCCTACCTGAACATGCTCGGCATGAACTCCGAGACGTTCAAGGAAGATCTTGAGAAGCAGGCCACCGACACCGCTAAGCAGGATCTGGCGCTTGACGCATGGGCTCGCCACTATGGCATCGAGGTCACCGACGAGGACGTCGCGAACGAGTTCGCTGCCGCCGGCGTGGAAGACCCGAAGAAGCTTGAGGCCGAGTGGCGTCAGGCTGGCCAGCTGTACATGATCCGCGAGGGCGTGCTGCGCACGAAGGCTGTGAAGGACCTCATGGACAAGGCCAAGGTTTCCGAGGCCAAGCCCGAGAAGAAGTCCGAGAAGAAGGCTTCCAAGAAGTCCGCTAAGAAGGAAGAGGCTGCCGCCGAGGCAGCCGACGCCGAATAGCGTATAAGCTAGATCGACATCCGGCCCGCCCAGGCGACGTGCAAGCGCGCGTATGCCTGGGCGGGCTTGTGGTTACTCCGTGAACGCGTCGTTTTGCTTGCGCGCGCGGCCCGAATGCCGCACCATAGCAATGAAACCGATAGGCCGCGCTGCGGCCTTACTAGAGAAGCGAGGCATACATGAGCTTGAACCCGAATTCTGCTCTGATTCCGTACGTGGTGGAGCAATCCCCGCGCGGCGAGCGCAGCTACGACATCTATTCGCGCTTGCTCAACGAGCGCATCATCTTCCTGGGTGAGCAGATCGACGATCAGGTTGCCAACTCTGTAGTGGCGCAGCTGCTGCACCTGGAGTCCGCCGACCCCGAGAAGGACATCAGCCTGTACATCAACTCCCCCGGAGGCAGCGTGACGGCTGGTCTGGGCATTCTAGACACCATGAACTTCATCAAGTGCGACGTGTCCACCATCTGCCTGGGCGAGTGCGCTTCTATGGCCGCCGTGCTGCTTTCGAACGGCGCGAAGGGCAAGCGTCTGTGCCTGCCGAACTCCATGGTGCTCATCCATCAGCCTTCCGGCGGTGCTCAGGGCCAGCAAACCGAAATCGCCATTGTTGCCGACTTCATGCTGAAGACGCGTCAGCGCCTCAACAAGATTCTTGCCGACAACACCGGCCAGTCCCTTGAGACCATCCAGCGCGACACCGAGCGCGACAACTACATGACGGCTGAGCAGGCGCTTGAGTACGGCCTGGTCGACCGCATCGTCACGTCTCGCGCCGCCATGGCCAAAGCGGAATAGGAACCGTTAGAGAACATGAACGATAGACACGACGATCAATTCGCTGGTAAAGGCACGAAAGATATCGTCTGCGCCTTCTGCGGCAAGCATCCGCACCAGGTGGCGGCCATGATTTCCGGCCCGAACGGCATCTATATCTGCGACGAGTGCATCTCCGTGTGCGCCGACGCCATGATGCGCGACTTAGGGCTGCAGGCGCCGGGCGCGCCGCAGCAGGCCGAGCCGGTTGTGGCGCAGATGGAGCAGGGCGAGCCTTCCCCCGAGATGGTGCTTTCTCAGCTTCCCACGCCGCACGAGCTGTATGCCGAGCTTTCCGAGCACGTGGTGGGCCAGGAAGCGGCCAAGCGCGCGCTTTCCGTGGCCGTGTACAACCACTACAAGCGCATCAGCCTTGGTGAGTCGGCCAAGGAAGGCGATGTCGAGCTTTCGAAGTCGAACATCATGTTGCTGGGCCCCACCGGCTCGGGCAAAACGCTGCTTGCGCAGACGCTTGCTCGCACGCTGCAGGTTCCGTTTGCCATCGCCGACGCCACCACGCTTACCGAAGCAGGCTATGTGGGCGAAGACGTTGAGAACATCCTGCTGAAGCTCATCACGGCCGCCGATTTCAACATCGAGCGCGCCGAGATCGGCATCATCTACATCGATGAGATCGACAAGATCGCGCGTAAGGCGGAAAACCTGTCCATCACGCGCGATGTTTCGGGCGAGGGCGTGCAGCAGTCGCTGCTGAAAATCGTCGAAGGCACGGAGGCTTCCGTACCGCCGCAGGGCGGCCGCAAGCACCCGCAGCAGGAGCTTATCCACATCGACACCACGAACATCCTGTTCATCTTGGGCGGCGCGTTCGTGGGCTTGGCCGACATCATCGCCGAGCGCGTGGGCAAGTCCGGCCTGGGCTTCAACGCCGACATGCCCGAGTCGAAGAAGCACGCCGACGCCGCGCTTTTGGCGCAGGTGCTTCCCGAGGACCTGAACAAGTTCGGCATGATCCCCGAGTTTGTGGGCCGCATCCCGGTTATCACCAGCCTGTCCGAGCTTTCCGAGGAAGACCTTGTTCGCATCCTCACCGAGCCGAAAAACGCGCTGATCAAGCAGTATCGGCGCATGTTCGAGTTCGAGGAGTCCGAGCTTCAGTTCACGCCCGAGGCGCTGCAGGCCATCGCGCACGAGGCCGTCGAGCACGGCACGGGCGCCCGCGGCCTGCGCAGCATCTGCGAGCGCGTGCTGCAGGATGTCATGTACGACCTGCCGGAGCACGAAGGTGCTTCGCGCGTGGTGGTTCGCGCCACCGATATCGCGGGGGAGACCACCCCTGAGATCGTTTCCGTTCCCGAGCAACCGGAGATGAGCGCTTAACATGGAAGAAATGCCGAAAACTTACGATACCGCGTCAATCGAGCAGTCCATGCTCGACAAGTGGCTGACGGGCGACTATTACCGCCGCAACCCGGGCGTGGGCGACTGTACGGTCACTATCCCGCCGCCGAACGTCACGGGCGTGCTGCACATGGGACATGCCATGGACGATACCATCCAGGACACGTTCGTGCGCTTCAACCGCATGCGCGGCATCTCCACGCGTTGGATTCTGGGCACCGACCATGCGGGCATCGCCACGCAAACGAAGGTGGACAAGAAGTTGGCCGCCGAGGGCATCTCGCGCCGTGAAATCGGCCGCGAGAAGTTCATCGATGCGTGCTGGGACTGGACGCACGAATACGGCGGGCACATCGTCGAGCAGATCAAACGCATGGGCTGCTCCGTGGATTTCTCCGACCCGCACTTCACCATGGACGAGGATTACGCCAAGGCCGTGCGCAAGGTGTTCTGCGATTGGTACCATGACGACCTCATCTACCGCGGCAAGCGCATCGTGAACTGGTGCCCGCACTGCACCACGGCCATTGCCGACGACGAGGCCGAATACAAAGAAGAAGACGGCCATCTGTGGCACCTGCGCTACCCGCTGGTCGAGCCCATCGACGGGCAGGACTACATCGTGGTGGCCACCACGCGTCCTGAAACCATGCTTGGCGACACCGGCGTGGCCGTATCTCCGAAGGACCACGACAAGGACAAGTTCGTCGGCGCGAAGGTGAAGCTGCCCATCGTCGACCGCGAGATCCCCATCTTCTCCGACTTCTACGTCGACGCCGGCTTCGGCTCGGGCTTCGTGAAGGTCACGCCTGCGCACGACCCGAACGATTTCGCCATGGGCGAGCGCCACGGCCTTGAGAAGATCAACATCTTCGACGAGACGGCGCACGTGGTGGAAGGCTACGGCCAGTTCAGCGGCATGAGCCGCGATGAGTGCCGCGAAGCCGTGGTGGCGTGGTTCGAGGAGCACGGGCTGCTCGACCACATCGAGGACCATCACCATTCGGTCATGCACTGCTACCGCTGCGACTCCGCGCTGGAGCCGTGGCTGTCCGAGCAGTGGTTCGTGGCCGTGGACAAGCTGAAGGGCCCGGCCACCGAGGCCGTCACGTCCGGCAAGATCACATTCCACCCCGAGCGCTGGACGCAGTCCTACCTTACGTGGATGGAAAACCTGAAAGACTGGTGCATCTCCCGCCAGCTGTGGTGGGGCCACCGCATCCCGGTGTTCTACTGCGAGGACTGCGGTTGGGAAGACGCCGTTATGGAGGACGCCGACGTGTGCCCGAAGTGCGGCGGCCATCACGTGCACCAAGACGAGGACGTGCTGGACACGTGGTTCTCAAGCCAGCTGTGGACGTTCGCCACGCAGGGTTGGCCTGACAAGCCCGAGTTGCTTGAAGGCCATCATCCCACCACGGCGTTGGTGACCGCGCGCGATATCATCGCGCTGTGGGTTGCCCGCATGATCATGGCGTCGACGTACTTCCTGGACGAGATTCCGTTCCACGACGTGGTCATCTACGCCACCATCCTGGCGAAAGACGGCACGCGCATGTCGAAGTCGAAGGGCAACGGCGTCAACCCCATGGACCTTATCGCCAAGTACGGCGCCGACGCCATGCGCTTCAACCTGCTGACGCTCGTCACGAACAACCAGGACGTGCGCTTCGACGCGAACATCGACAAGAAGACGCACGAGCTTATCGACAGCCCGCGCACCGAACAGGCGCGCGCGTTCGTCACGAAGATCTGGAACGCCAGCCGCTTCGTGCTGGGCAACCTTGAGGGCTTCACGCCCGGCGCCCCGGTGGCTCGCACGCAGGCCGATGCCTGGATCTTCAGCCGCCTGGCGCGTCTGTCGAACGTGGTCACCGACGGCATCTCTGCGTATCAGTTCGGCGAAGTGGCTCGCGAGCTGCACGGGTTCTTCTGGAACGAGTTCTGCGACTGGTACATCGAGTTTTGCAAGGCCAGCCTGCGCGAGCAGGGTGATCAGCGCCTGCAAACGCAGCGCAACCTCGTGTTCGTGCTGGACAACGCCCTGCGCTTGCTGCATCCGGCCATGCCGTTTGTCACCGAGGCCATTTGGGAGCACCTGCCGAAGGCCGCCGACGAGAAGCCGGCGCTGATGGTGGCTGCGTGGCCCGAGCCTGAAACGCTTGCCGCGTGGATCAACCCCGAGGCCGAGCGCGCTGTGGGCATGCTGTGCGGCGTGGTGGGCGCGGTGCGCTCGACGCGCGCCCGCTATGGCATCAGCCCCAAGCAGGAGCTTGACGTCGTGGTGAACGCCCAGGCCGAGAACATTGACGTGCTCAACGAGCTGTCGGCTCAGATCACCAGCCTGGCGCGCGTGGGCAACCTCACCGTGGCCTGCGGTGCCGAAAAGCCCGCGGAAAGCGCAGCGGTGGTCGTCGACGGCGCCGAGGTGTACAGCGTGCTCACCGGCATGGTCGACTTCGAGGCCGAGCGCGTGCGCCTGGCCAAGGAGCAGAAGAAGCTGTCCGGCGAGGTGACCAAGCTTGACAAGAAGCTTTCGAACCCGGGCTTTTTGTCGAAGGCGGCCCCCGAGATCATCGAGAAGGACCGCGCCAAGCTTGCCGATGCGAAAGACCAGCTCGCCCGCATCGAGGCTCAGCTTGCAGAACTTGGATAGTTTGCGAAGTATTTCGCAGGCTTGCGGCTTAAACACTTGCGCGAGAAGGGGCAGGGCGGTATACTGTCCAATCGCGTCTAGTGACAAGTAAAGGTTTTACTGAACATATAAGAAGGAACAGGCAATGGATATCATTCGCGCAATCGAGCAGCAGCAGATCAAGTCCGATCTTCCCGAATTCCACGTTGGCGACAACGTGAAGGTTCACTACCGCATCACCGAGGGTAACCGTGAGCGTATCCAGGTGTTCCAGGGCGACGTCATCCGTCGTCACGGCCATGGCGTTCGCGAGACGTTCACCGTCCGCAAGATCAGCTTCTCCGTGGGTGTCGAGCGTACTTTCCCGGTGCATTCCCCCAAGATCGACAAGATCGAAGTCACCCGTCAGGGCGATGTCCGTCGCGCTAAGCTGTACTACCTGCGCGACAAGGTGGGCAAGGCTGCCAAGATCAAGGAGAAATCCTTCCGCTAAGCCTTCATCGGCAATGCAACTCCAGAACCCCTCGTCCCTCGGGATCGAGGGGTTCTTTTCGTTTAGGGAAAGGTATGTCATGGGACCGACGGTCGCGGAAATCAAACAAAAGCTGCAGCAAGCCGATGCGGCTGAATTCGCAGTGTTGGAACGCTCGCTTATTGCCGATACGCGCAAAGGCGTACGCGCGGCCGTCGAGTCGGCGCGCAAGCGCCTTGCGGCGCTGGAAGCCGAGCAGCAGCGTTTGGAGGGCATGTATGCGTTTCAGGCCGATATCGCGGGCGGAAAGCTTGTGGTGGGGCTTGACGAGGTGGGGCGCGGCCCGCTGGCGGGCCCGCTTGCAGTGGGGGCGGTTGTGCTGCCCGATGAACCGCACATTGCGGGCCTGAACGACTCGAAGCAGGTGAAGCCAGAAGAGCGCGAGCGGATTGCCGAGCAGGTGAAGCAAGTGGCGCTTACGTGGACGGTGCAGTATATCGAGCCGAGCGACATCGACGCACATGGCATGACGGCTTCGCTGACCACGGCGTTTTGTCGCGCCATCGCCGCCGTCGAGGCGCAGGGCGTCCAGCCCGAGGTGGTTCTGCTTGATGGCAACCCGTTGCATCTTGACGCGCGCGAGATCAACGTGGTGAAGGGCGACGGCAAGTGCGCGTCCATTGCGGCTGCGTCCATCGTGGCGAAGGTGGAGCGTGATGCCCTTATGTGCGAGTACGCGAAACGCTTTCCAGCCTATGACTTCGCATCGAACAAGGGCTATGCAAGCGCGGCGCATATCGAAGCTATCGAGCAGCAGGGGTTGTGTCCCATCCATCGCGTGTCGTTCTGCCACGCCTTTACGCAGGAATCGCTGTTCTAGCTGGCATGTCGCGGTTGCTTGACAACGGCGCTGCGCTCGCGCCGTGCTGCGACGTAAGGTTGCCCGCTGCTCGCCGAGTGCTGGCAGCGTGCGCGGGAAGCGCATCGGTGCAAGGTTTCGCGTGCCAAGGGCGCTGATTGCTGCATAAGGTATGCAAGGTTTGCTTGCTAAGGTTGGTCAAAGCTTTGAGGGAAGGAGAGCTATGACCACTTGCGAGCGGATGCTTGAACAGGATGCGGCCAGCGAATCGTCGGCGGTTTTGCTGTCTAGGGGGCCGCATGCCCCTGGTGATACCGTTCGAGAAATGAAAACGGCCTGTGGAGCTTCTGCGCGCACTCCCGTCAGACGTCAGGTGTCGCCGAAGCGTGTGGCGGTCAAGGCGGCGCGCAGCGACAGTCCGCCGAAACGGAAACCGCCTGCTCGCGTTACGGCACGCGCGGTTCAGCCGGTGAATCAGAACAAAATCGGCGTGCGGAACAAAGCTGTTGGCGCGGAGGGCGAGCATTTAGCGGCCCGTTTTCTGCAAGATCTTGGCTACGAAGTGGTGGCGCGCAACTGGTCATGCAAGGCCGGGGAAGTCGACATCATCGTGCGCGATGGCCCTGAACTGGTGTTTGTGGAAGTGAAAACGCGCACCAGCGTTGAAAAGGGCCTGCCAAGCGATGCTGTTGACGAGCGTAAACGCCGAAAGTACGAGCTTATCGCCAAGATGTTCACGCAGCATTATGCCAGCGACTCCATCAATATCCGGTTCGACGTCATGTCGGTGCTGTTGCAAGATGGCACGGCGCTTATTCGTCATCATATCGATGCATTTGGGGTGGCGTGATGGCTACGTCGTCTTGCGTGGTGCGCGCCGCAACGTTGCGCGGCGTGTCGGCGGTTTCTGTGGATGTTGAGGTGTGCATCTCGGCCGGTATGCCGGGCTTCTCCATCGTTGGCATGGGCGACGCGTCGGTGCAGGAGTCCCGAGAGCGCGTGCGGGCTGCGCTGCGAGCCTGCGGCTTTACCATGCCGAACCACAAGGTGGTGGTGAACCTGGCGCCTGGCGCGCTGCGCAAAACCGGTTCGGGGTTCGACCTGCCTATTGCGGTTGGGCTGTTGTGCGCTACGGCTCAGATCAACCCGCGCATTGCGGATGGCTATCTGTTCGCGGGCGAGTTGTCGCTGAAGGGCGCCGTGCGCCCGGTGCCTGGCTTGCTTGCGTACGCGTTGTGCGCAAAGCGCATGGGGCTTGCATTGGTAAGCGCGCTTGAGGAGGGCGCGTGCGAGGTGGAAGGCCTTGATCGACTTTGCTTAGAAAGCTTATGCGACCTGCGAAAAGGCGAGTTCGGCCGCCTGCGCATGCCTGCGGGCGAACAAGTGACGCTCGAGAAGGATTTTCGTGACATCGCTGGGCACGATATGGCGAAGCGCGCATTTCAGATTGCCGCTGCGGGCGGGCACGGCGTGCTGATGATGGGGCCTCCGGGGTCAGGTAAAACCATGCTGGCTTCGCGCCTGCCATCTATTTTGCCGCCGCTTTCGCGTGCAGAAGCGCTTGAGTCGGCCGTCATTCATTCGGTAGCGGGCGAGGACGTCACCGCTGAGCTGTCCGGTGTGCGCCCGTTTTGCGCGCCCCACCACAGCGCTAGTTTGGCGGGGCTTGTGGGCGGCGGGTCGCCGCCGCGGCCGGGCGCCATATCGCTTGCGCACAACGGCGTGCTGTTCCTTGACGAGCTGCCCGAGTTCGCGCCATCGGTGCTGCAGGGCATTCGCCAACCCATGGAAGCGGGCGAGGTGGTGGTGACGCGTGCAGACGGCAGCGTGCGGTTCCCGGCGCTGTTCATGTTGGTGGCTGCGGCAAACCCGTGCCCGTGCGGTTATTTCGGCGACAAGCAGCGTGCCTGCACGTGTTCGCAGCGCATGATCAGCACGTACCAGGGCCGCATCGGCGGCCCCGTGCTCGATCGTATAGACGTGCATATCGATGTTGCGCGCATTAATCCTGGCCAGGTGCTTGCCACGGGGCACGGCACCTCTTCGGCGCAGCTGCGGGAAGGCGTGATGGTGGCGCGTGAATACTCGTCGTGGCGGCGGGCGAACACCGGCCTTGACGAGCGCGGCGCCTCTACTGAAACGCTGGTGCGCGCTTGCTGCTTGAACGACGCCGACGCCGCTTTTTTCGAATCGCTTGCCACGAAAAGCCACATGAGCGGGCGCGCCATCATGCGCACGCTTGCCCTTGCGCGCACCATTGCCGACATGGAGCAAGCGCCTGCGGTTGGGCATGACCACATCTGCGAAGCGGTGGGCTTTCGCGTTCGGGAAGGAGGTGCGCAATGACGCGTTCGCAAGGGGTGCCGGTGCATCGGCTGGCAGGTGCGCGGACGGTGCTGCGACCAGGCGACGCCCTGTTTCCGCAGGCATTGCGCGATATTCCGCGGCCGCCGAAGGTACTGTATGTGTTAGGAAACCCGCACGCGTTGCAAGAGGGCCTTGCGGTGGTGGGTGCGCGCAAGGCCACGCCGTATGGGCTTGGGCTGGCGCGCCGTTTTGCGCGTCTTGCCGCCAAACGCGGCGTTGCCATCGTGTCGGGAGGCGCTAAAGGCTGCGACGCGGCGGCTCATGAGGCGGCGCTTTCCGCAGGTGCCCCGACCGTGGCGTTTCTCGGCGGCGGCTGCGACATGCCGTATCCCGCGCAACATGCAGGGCTGTTCGAGCGCATCGCGGCGGCAGGCGGCGCTGTGGTGTCGGAACACCCCTGGGATGCGCCGCCGCTGCCGCAGCAGTTCAGGACGCGCAATCGGCTTATCGCGGGGCTGGCGCGTGCCACGCTAATCGTGGAGGCGGGCTTGCCGTCGGGCACGTTTTCCACGGCTGACGAGGCGCTTGCGGCAAATCGTGATGTGCTGGTGGTGCCCGGGGCCATCACGTCCCCGTATTCGCGCGGGGCAAACCGTCTGCTGTACCAAGGGGCCACGCCCATTGTGGACGACGAATCGTTCTCCGACGTGCTGTTCAGCTTGTTCGGGTGCCTGAAGCAGGAAACGTTTTCGGAAGAGGGCGCGGGGTCGGACGTTGCCAAGGGCCGTTCGAAGCACGACAACTCGTTGGGGCCCTTGGAGGCGGCGTTGGCAGCTGAGCCTCTAGGGCTTGAAGAGCTGTATTCGCTGGCGTGCAAGCATTGCGGCTCAAAGCAGCCGCGCGCCTGGCTGATGGAGCGCTTGGCAGCGGGCGAGAAGGCGGGCCTGTTCGCACGTTATCCTGATGGGCGCTGGGGGCATTGCGCCTAGCTTCTGGTATGCTGTGCGCTATGGAAACTACGAAACATATCACTATCGTCGGCGCCGGCCTTGCCGGCAGCGAAGCGGCATTGACGCTTGCCGACCTCGGGTTCGCCATCCATTTGGTGGAGATGCGCCCCGAAAAGCAAACCTGCGTGCATAAAACGGGCCTGTGCGCCGAGCTGGTGTGCTCGAACAGCCTGAAAAGCATGAAAGCCGATAGCGCGGCCGGCATGCTGAAAGCCGAGCTTGCCGCGCTGGGGTCGCACGTGTTCGCCGCTGCGCAAGCTCATGCCGTGGCGGCGGGCGGTGCCCTTGCGGTTGACCGCGAAGCGTTCGCGCGCGAGGTGACCGACCGCATCGCCGCGCACCCGAACGTCACGCTCGAGCATGCCGAGGTCTGTTCGATCGAACAGGCGTGCAAGGGCAGCGATGCGGTGGTGCTTGCGTCTGGGCCGCTTACCTCCGATGCGCTGGCGGCTTCGCTGCAGCAGCTTACCGGCGTCGACCGCATGGCGTTTTATGATGCGGCGGCGCCTATCGTCATGGCTGATTCGCTTGATGGCGGCAAACTGTTCCGTCAAAGCCGCTACGAGGATGCCTCGGGCGACGCGGGCGATTATCTGAACGCGCCGTTTACGCGCGAAGAATACGAGCGTTTCATCGAAGAGCTGGTGGCGGCCGAGCGCGTCATCGCGCGCGATTTCGAGACGCGCGATCTGTTCCAGGCGTGTCAGCCTATCGAGGAGATCGCCCGCAAAGGCGCCGATGCGCCGCGTTTCGGTACGCTCAAGCCCGTCGGTCTTACCGACCCGGCAACGGGTCGCCGTCCCTGGGCAGCGCTGCAGCTGCGCGCCGAGGACGCTCATGGCGAAAGCTACAACTTGGTGGGATTCCAAACGAACCTGACGTTTCCCGAGCAGCGGCGCGTGTTCCGCATGATCCCCGGCTTGGAAAACGCCGAATTCGCCCGCTACGGCGTCATGCATCGCAACACGTTCATCAACGCACCGCAGCTGCTGACGCCTCTGCTGCAGCTGCGTTCGACGGTTGACGCGGAAGTCCCGGTGTTCGTGGCAGGTCAGCTTGCGGGCACGGAAGGGTACTGTGAAGCCGTCCGCTCGGGTCTGCACGTGGCGTTTTCCGTTGCGTCGTGCCTGCGCGGCATCGATGCGCCGAAGCTACCCGCGCAAACGGCGTTTGGCGCGCTTATGGCGTACGCCACCGACCCGGCCACCGTGGACTATCAGCCCATGCATGTGAACTTCGGCATCATGGAGCCCTTGCCGCAGCGTATTCGCAACAAGCGCGAGCGCTACGCCGCCTACGCCGCGCGGGGCCAGGCTGCTCTTGCGCGCTATCGCGAAGAGCTGGCTGCGTGCGGCTTGCTTCCGTGTGCGGGCGATGGGGCCTCGCAAGGCGCTGAAGATGCGCGCGATGACGCGTAAAGCTGCCGAAGCCGCTGGCGATACGCTGCAAGGCGATGCGCCTGACGTGCAGAAAGACGCATCGGAAGAGGCGATAGGCGCGCTGATCGAGCGGTTCGTAGGTTCGTATCGGGCCGAGCGCAACGGCTCGGAGAACACGTTGCGCGCCTATCGCATCGACCTTGGCGACTATGCGGCGTGGGCGAAGCGCATGGGCGTCGACGCCCTGCATCCTACGCACCGGCAGCTGCGCCGGTATCTCAGTCAGCTTGAGCAGGCGCAATACGCGCGCAGTACCGTGAACCGGCGACTCTCGACGTTGCGGACGTTTTTCCAGTGGCTTAACGTGGCGGGCATCGTGGACGTTGACCCGGCAAGCGCGCTTTCGGGCCCCAAGCAGCCCCAACGGCTGCCGCGCCATATTCGCCCTGAAGACATGGTGAAGCTGTTAAGCGTGTACGCGAAGCGTCTTGACGAGGAGGGGCGTGATTTGCGCACGCCTTCCGAGATGCGCAATCAGGCCATCCTTGAGTTTCTGTACGCGTGCGGCGCGCGCATTTCCGAGGCGTCGGGCCTTGAGCTAACTGCGGTTGATTTCGAAGCCGGACAGTGCAAGGTGCTTGGCAAAGGCGGAAAGGAACGCATCGTGCCGCTGCATGACCTGGCGCTTGCAAGCATGCGCACGTATGCGCTGCTTGGGCGCCCGCAGCTGGTGCAGGGCAAGGACTGCCCGTACTTCTTCGTATCTACGCGGGGAAACCAAATGGGCACCGATGCCATGCGCAAGATGTTCAAGCAGGCACTTAGCGCAGCGAGCCTGCCTGCCACCATCACGCCGCACGACATGCGCCACACGTTCGCCACGGATGTGTTAGCAGGCGGCGCCGACTTGCGCAGCGTGCAGGAGATGCTCGGCCACGCCAGCCTCTCGACGACGCAGCTGTACACGCACACCACGCCCGAGCGCCTAGGGGCGGAGCACCGCCGCGCCCATCCACGCGGGTAAATTATCCGGGCGGGCGGTTGGATGGTATCCGCTCAACGTCTTGGCATTCGCGCGGTATTGCCAGAACGTTGGCGCTTTCGACGGGTTTCGAAGCGCCTGCAAGCCAAGACGGGGAATCTCGCTAACTAGCGAGCATCTTGGGCGTGCGTTGCGTTATTTCCCGATAAGGTGGCGGATGGCGGCGATGGGGTGTTTGCCGAGCATGCGCGGGCCGCTGTAGCGCATGACGGTGCGGATCTTCTCGCGCATCTCGGGCTTGTAGCAGTGGTTCTCGCATGCATCGCAGCTGGTTTTCACGTCCATCTTCCGGCACCGCTGCGTGCGCAGCGCCGCATAGGCGTCAAGCTCGGCGCACTGCGCGCACACCGGTTCGCCGCACACGGCCGTGCTCGTCTTTGGCGCATCCGCGTGGTTTCCCGCGCAATACAGCGCGATCATCTGGGATACCGTTTTTTCCTCGCGCTTGCGCCGCTTTGCCGTGCTGGGAGAATCTTGCATGGATAATCCTTTCGATGAGAAGAATCCCTAGGATAACAAATGAGCCGCCCCGTTCGAAGGGGCGGCTCGCGCATTTCCACAGCTGTTTCGTTTCGGCTTTCGCATGCGGTCAAGCCGCGCGTAAGCGCTATGCCGTCAGGCGAATGCCGACGTATGCGGCGGTGTCGGGCAAGCCCTTGATGTCGTACTTGTCGGAAAGCGCCGTTGCCGATACGCGCCACGTGTAGGTGGTGCCGTCGATGTCGACGGTGCCGGACTGGAACTTGTTGCCCACCTCGTCGGTGTCAACGCCGTTACTTGACAGGTTCGTTTGGTCGAAGCCCTCCGACACGATGGCCGATTCGATGGCGGCCTCAAGGGTGCTGGCGGAGAAATCGGCATACTTCACCGAGAAGCTCAAACCGTCGTTGCGGTCAACCGACAGCGACCAGCTGCCGTTGAGCAGCAGCGCGGCGTTTGATGCGGAAAGGCTGGAGACGCCCTTCGCATACATGGCGGCGGCATCGGCAACCGTAACATCGGCGGGCAGCTTGACTAGGTCAAGGCCTTCGGTGCCCTCAGTCGTTTGGTTGTAGATGGTGTAGCCGGCGTTTGTGAACGTGTCGAGAATGGTTTGGTCGTCAAGGTCAACCAGCTGCGTGAGCACGGGCAGGTCATACGTAACGGCGCGCGAAAGGTTCTCTTCCACGCTGGCTTGGTTCTGCTCGTTCGATGCGCTGACGGCGCCGATGGCATCGGATGCCAGGCGGAAGCCGATGAACACGGCGATAACCACGAACACGGCCGCGACGATCTGTTGGCCTCGCGGCATGGTGATGGGCCGCGAAAGCCGCGAGCCATCCATGTAGCGGATATTGCCCTGCTCAACGGAATAGTTGGTGGGGTGCTTTTGAAAAAAAGACATGAGAGCCCTTCTGCATGACTTGTCGATGGTTTGTGTACGTACATCAGTATAGCATTGCCCGCCGAAGCGGCTCATGGTAGCCTACGGAAAGCCAATGGGGGAGTAGCAGGCAGGACATACCTGTGGTGCGTTCAACATCGTGGCCGGCAACGGTCTGGCGTACCTGAAATTGCAAGACTCATGGCGCAACGTTTTCAAAGCGTTGCGCCATGAGTCTTTTTTGTTGCGCTGCTCATCCGAGGAGACGGGGTAAACCGCGCGCCGTGTGCAACGGCGCGCATTGGATCGGACGAAACGACGTAAAGGAGCAATGACAATGGATCTTTCCATCTTCGCCACGCCCGAAGCTTGGATCAGCCTGCTGACGCTGATGTTTTTGGAGGTGGTGCTGGGCGTGGACAACATCGTGTTCATCTCCATCACCACCAACCGCCTGGCGCCCGAGCACCAGCACATCGGTCGTAAGCTCGGTTTGCTGGGCGCTATGATATCGCGCTGCATCTTCTTGTGCTTCGCAAGCTATTTGGTGCATATGACCAAACCGCTGTTCACTTTGGACTTGGGCTTTTTCCAACATGCGTTCAACGTGCGCGACCTGGTGCTGCTTGCGGGCGGTACATACCTGATCTACAAGGGCATCGACGAGCTTCGCGACGTGCTGGCCTTGACCGAGGAGAAGGCCGCGCATTCCGAGGAGCACAAGCAGCTGCATCGCATCGGCCTGGGCCAGGCTATCGTCACCATCATGGTCATGGACCTGGTGTTCTCCATCGACTCGGTCATCACCGCGGTGGGCTTGGCGGAGCATCTGATCATCATGGTCATGGCGGTCATCTTCGCCATCGTCATCATGATGGTGTTCATCGACGCCATCGCCGATTTTATCAGCAGGCACACGGAGATGAAGATCTTGGCCTTGGTGTTCATCTCCGTCATCGGTGTGCTGCTGTTCCTTGATTCGCTCGGCATCAATTCGGGCATCGAGGTGCTTGACATGCACATGGAGAAGCTCATGGTGTACTTCGCCATGGTGTTCGCCGTGGTGCTCGAGCTCATTCAAATGCGTTGGGGCAGCAACCTGGCGAAGTGGAAGCGCGAGCGTCGCCAGAACATGACCGACGAGGAGCTGCACCGCGACGTGTTGGGCGAGTAGCCCTTGCGCTAACGCTATCGCAGGTTGCGAAGGCGGTGGCTTGACGAAGCTCGCTGCCGCCTTCGTGCGATACAGAAACGCCCTTGCACTCAGGATGGATGCAAGGGCGTTTTGCTGCGCGCGATGTTTATGGTCGCTGAGTCCGTCTCGCCTACTTCGCGAACTGGCCGTAGCCTTCGTCGGAGATGAACAGGCGCGTGGCGCGGGGCAGGATGCGCGCGGAAAACGGCGTGGTAAGCCCTGTGGCTTCGCCGTCGTACTGCACTTCCATGGGTGGATCGGCGCTGACGGCAACCTCCTTCGCGCGGAAAATTTCAAGCGCGTCCGTGCGGTCGGGGAACTCGCCGTCGCGGTCGAGGATGCCGGCGAACACGGCCGGGATCAGGTCGAAAGCCGTTTTCGCCTTCAGCACCACCACGTCGAATTCGCCGTCGCGCGGCTCGTTTTCGTGCGTGACGGTGATGTCGAACTGGATTTTCGAGAAGTTCACCAGCAGCACGCCCAAGCCTTCGCTTTCCACGGTGCGTCCGTCAAGGTCAAGCGTGAACTTCGATTGCTGCGGTATGGCGTTCATGACGGCCGACTGCAGGTACGCGATGGGCCCGAGCAGGCGCTTTCCGCGCTGCGCGCCGCGCATGATGGTGGCGTCGTAGCCGGCGCCCGCCATGATGGAGAACCCGAACTTGCGCTGGCCGACGGTGATCTCGCCCATGTCGAAGTCAAGCGTCTGCCCGCCGCGCACCATCTTGGCCAATGCGTGCGGCTCAAGCGGGCTGGCAAGGTTCAATGCCAGCAAGTTAGCGGTGCCGGCGGGGAAGGGCAGCACGGGGATGCCCGTGTTCGCCAGCAGGTAGCACACCGTGGCCACCGTGCCGTCCCCGCCCGCGGCGATGACGGCGTCGTAGTCTTGCGCGCCTTCCACCAGCGTTTCAACGGGCGTGGTGCCGTCGGTGGAACGCATGCACACCTCGTCGCCGTCGCGGGCGAAGCTGCGGACGAAATCGTACACGGCGCCTTCGCCGTAGCCCGATGAGAGGTTGTTTATGACGAGCAGTTTCACCGCTGCCCCCTTTCTTGCATTATCATTGCATGGTACCGCAGATAGTAGGCGATCGTGAGGATTTACCGGGTGTACATCGCAAACCAAGAAACATTCGAGGCGTTTATCGCCCGCGCGCACAACTCCAGCGTGCTTGCCATCGATACCGAATTCCTGCGTGAGAAGACGTATTATGCGCGGCTGTGCCTTATCCAGCTTGCCACCGATGACGAGGTGGTCATCGTCGACCCGTTCGCCATTCAGGACTTGCATGTGCTGGCCCCGCTGCTTGAAGACGAAAACGTCACGAAAATCTTGCATGCCGGCGGACAGGACCTGGAAATCCTGTGGCACGAGGTGGGCGTGCTGCCGAACCCCCTGTTCGATACGCAGGTTGCCGCGGCGCTGCTTGGGCACACGCAGCAGATTGGCTACGGCGCGCTCGTAAGCGCCGAATGCGGCGTGTCGCTGCGCAAGATGGACTCGTTCACCGATTGGTCGCGCCGCCCGCTGTCCGAATCGCAGCTTGATTACGCCGCCGACGACGTCATCTACCTTCCGCGCATGTACCGCCACATGAAGGAGCAGCTGGAAAGCCAAGGGAGGCTGCATTGGCTTGACCCCGAGTTCGCCGAGATGCGCGATCCGGCGCGTTTCGATTCCGACGAACGCGAGCGCTATCGCAGGCTCAAGCGCGTCGGGCAGCTTTCGCGCCGCCAGCTTGCCGCCGCTCGCGAGGTTGCGGCGTGGCGCGAGATCACGGCGCAGAAGCGCAACGTGCCGCGCAAGTGGGTGATCACCGACGAGCAGATCGTGGAGGCGTGCAAGCGCGAGGCGCGCACCATCGACGACCTGTTCATGGTGCGCGGCATGCGCGAGAAGCTGAACACGCGCGACGCCCGCACGGTGGCTTCGCTTATGAAAGCCGCCATGGACGCAAGCCCGAACACGTGGCCCGAGCCCGATCGCGGCGGCAAGAACGAGCCGAACGTCGATGCGCCGCTTGACCTCATGAGCGCGCTGGTGCGCTTGCGGGCGAAGGAAAACGGCGTGGCGTTTCCCACGCTGGCCAGCCACGACGACCTGGTGCGCGTCGCGCGCGGATATCGTCAGGGCATCGATTTGCTGCGCGGCTGGCGCCGGGCGCTCGTGGGTGAAGAGCTTATCGAGCTTCTGGAAGGCAAGCTCATGCTCTCGCTAGAGGGCCACGAGCTGAAGGTCACGCGCCTCGACGGGGAAGAGTAGCGCCTGCTCGGCCTGCGCGCGCTTGCGCGGCGCGTTCGGTAACGGAATGCGAACGTTTCGCGGGAACCCTTGTGAAGGCGTTTTCCAACTGTTTCGCTTCGGTATACTGCTTGCTGGACATTACGGCGCCGCGTGTGGCGCCCCTTCGCGCCGGGATGGCGCGCAAACCCGCAAAAAGGAGTTGCAGCTACCTCATGAGCATGAGCTATCTATCACTTATCGTCGTCACCATGGTCATCGGCATGGGCGCCACGTGGTACGTGAATCGCCAGATCAACAAGTACCTGCGCGTTCCCGCTTCCACGCGCATCACCGGCGCGCAGATGGCCGAGCGCATGCTTGCCGCCAACGGCGTCACGGGCGTGCAGATTCATCGCGGCGGCCCGCAGCAGGACCACTTCGACCCGCGCTCGAACTCCATCACACTTGACCCCGACGCGTTCGGCGGCACGTCCATCACGGCTATCGCCACGGCGTGCCACGAAGTGGGCCATGCCTGTCAGTTCGCCGAGGGCTATGCGCCCATGAGGATTCGCGGCGCGCTGGTGCCCGCCGTGAACTTCGCTTCGAACGCCTGGGTGTTCCTGCTGATGATCGGCATTTTCATGCACATGGCGGGCCTTACCACGCTTGCCATCATCATGTACGCCGTCGTCGTGCTGTTCCAGCTGGTCACGCTGCCAGTTGAGTTCGATGCGTCGCGCCGCGGCCTGGCGTTTCTGACCACGCAGGGCATCACGTCGGCCGAGCAGTCCGGCGCGTATTCCGTGCTTCGCGCCTGCGCGCTCACCTACGTTGCCGCTGCGCTTACGTCTATCCTGCAGCTGTTGTGGCTGCTGCAGTCCCATGACGAATAGCGAAAGGCCGGCGCTTTCCGTTTCCGCTGCCATGGCGCTTGCGAAAGGCGCGCTTGAAGGCGTTACCGTGCGCCTGGTGGGCGAGGTTTCCGAGCTTTCGAACAAGCCCGGCTACAAAGCCGTGTACTTCACGGTGAAGGACAAGTCGGCCAGCCTGCCGTGCATGATGTGGAACAACCGATACCGCGCCGCAGGCGTGCAGATGCGCGTCGGTCAGCTTGTCGAGCTGACCGGCCGTTTCACGTTATACGCGGCGAAGGGCCGCATGAACTTCGACGTGTTCTCCGTGGCGCTTGCCGGCGAGGGCAACCTGCGCCTGCAGGTGGCCAACCTTGCGCGCAAGCTTTCGGCCGAAGGGCTTATGGACCCGGCGCGAAAGCTGCCGATTCCGGTGTTTCCCCTGACCATCGGCTTGGTAACCAGCCCGCGCGGCGACGCGGTGCACGATGTGCTGCGCACGCTGCGGCGTCGTTTTCCCGTGGCTCGCGTGCTGCTTGCCGGCGTGGCCGTTGAGGGGCCGCAGGCGCCAGCCGGCATTGTTGAGGGCATGCGCGCCGTGGTGCACGCGGGCGCCGAAGTGGTGCTGGTGGTACGCGGCGGCGGCTCGTACGAGGACCTTATGCCGTTCAACGACGAGTTTTTGGCACGCATGATCGTGAAGTGCCCCGTGCCCGTGGTCACCGGCATCGGGCATGAGCCCGACACGTCTATCGCCGATATGGTTGCCGATTTGCGCGCCTCCACGCCAACGGCGGCTGCCGAGAAGGTCAGCCCCGCGCGCGAGTCGCTTGACGCGTTGTTCGCGGCACGGACCGGCAGCTTGTCGGCGTGTGCGCAGCGCAGCATCGAGCATGCGGCGGCCCGCCTTGGCCGCGCGGCCGCGCATCCGGTGTTTCGCGACTCGAACGCGCTGTTAGCGGCACCCGCCATGGGGCTTGACGTTGCGGCCGACCGTTTGAGCCGTGCGCTGCCCGCAAGCCTGGACAAAGACCGCCTGCAGGTTGCGCGCATGCAGGAACGCCTGGCCACGGCGCTGCCGAACGCCGTCAACGAGGATGCGGTGGCGCTTGGGCACTTGAAAGATCGTTTCGCGCGCGTGCTGCCTGTTGGCGTGGCTTCGGTCGCGCAGCTTGTCGAGCATGACCGCGAACGATTGGTGCGCGCCCTTCCCGCAGCCACGCGTGCGCTATCGAGCGACCTTGCGCATGCGCGTCAGCGCCTTGTCGGCGTTGGCGGTTCGCTTACGCAGCCTTATCGCCAGCAGTTCGGCGTGGCGGCAGCGCAGCTTGACGCGCTTTCCCCGCTTGCCGTGCTTGGACGCGGCTACGCCATCGCGCGCAATGAAGAGGGGGCCGTGGTGAAGCACGTTGCGGCCGCGCCTGTTGGCAGCCGCGTCGATGTTTCCGTTTCCGACGGCGTTCTTGCCTGCCGCGTCGAGGCGCACGCTACCGCTTCCCAGCAAACCGATTCCCGAAAGGATGCATGATATGGAACCCGTACAGAACGAAAAGCCTATCGAGCAGCTGACGTTTCGCGAGGCCATGGCCGAGCTTGACGGCATCGTGGGCACGCTTGAGTCGAACACGCTTGAACTTGAGGACAGCCTGGCGAAATACGAGCGCGGCGTGGCGCTGCTGCGTGCCCTGCAGGGCCGCCTGAGCGATGCGCAGCAGAAGGTGGACGTGCTGATGGGGCAGCTTGAGCCTGAAGTTTCCGACGAGCAGCGCGACACCACGCTGTCGTAGAACCGCTTGCCGATGCGTGGCCTTGTCTTTGCAGCTTAAGGCGCGCAACCCGGCTACAATGGCTTCTCGAACAATTACGCTAAGGAGGCAGGCCGTTGAACGTTTTGGTTATCAATGCGGGTTCTTCATCGCTGAAATACCAGCTCATCAATGTTGAAACGCATACGCTCATGGCCAAGGGCATTTGCGAACGCGTTGGCAGCGCCCAAGCGTTCCACAAACATGGACTTGACGACAACGAAGTGGTCATCGACGCGAAGATGGCCGACCACGACGACGCTATGGCGCTGGTGCTCGACTCGCTGGTGTCCGGCGAAGATGCCGCTATTTCTTCGCTTTCCGAAATCGACGCGGTGGGTCATCGCATCGTGCAGGGCGGCAAGTACTTCGACCGCTCCGTGCTCATCGACGACGACGTCATCGCGAAGATCGACGAGCTGGCTGAGCTGGCGCCTTTGCACAACGGCGCCGCGCTTATGGGAATCCGCGCGTGCCAGAAGCACATGCCGGGCATTCCCATGGTGGCCGTGTTCGACACGTCGTTCTTCCAGACGCTGCCGCCGAAGGCTTACATGTACCCGCTTCCGTACGAGATGTACGAGAAGTACGCCATCCGCAAATATGGCGCTCACGGCACGTCGCACCGCTACATCTCCGAGCGCGCGGCCGTAGTGCTTGACGAACCGCTTGAGGACCTGAAGCTTATCACGCTGCACCTTGGCAACGGCTGCTCGGCGTCGGCCATCGACCATGGTGTTGCCGTGGACACGTCCATGGGCCTCACGCCGCTTGACGGTTTGATGATGGGCACGCGCTGCGGCGCCATCGACCCCGCCATCGTGCCGTTCATCATGGAGCATGAGAACCTTTCAGCCGCCGAGATGAACGACCTCATGAACAAGAAGTCGGGCCTTTTGGGCATTTCCGGCGTGTCGAACGACCTGCGCAGCGTACGCACCGCTTCCGAAGAGGGCAACGAGCGCGCCATGCTGGCCTACGACATGTTTTCGAACTCCGTGAAGAAGTGCATCGGCCAGTACATCGCCGTCATGGGCGGCGTGGACGCCATCGTGTTGACGGCGGGCGTGGGCGAGAACTGCGAGAAGATGCGTCGCATGATCTTCAGCGGCCTGCAGCCGCTGGGAATCGTGCTTGACGAGGAGAAGAACCGCCATCGCGGCTTCGAGCGCATCATCTCCACCGACGATTCCGCCGTGCAGATTATCATCATCCCTACGAACGAGGAATACATGATCGCCCGCGACACTTACGAGATCGTCCACGATCAACAAGTAGGAATCAGCGCTCAGTAAGCCAACTAGCAAAGCGAATACCTACCAAAAGAAACGGCCTCATATCAGGCCGTTTCTTTGCGTCTACAGGCTGAATAAATCCCGCAGCGGCAAACTGCATGCTCTACCAATCCGTAGGGTTGAGCGAAAGCTCAACCCCAACAAAACAGCGCCAAAGGCGCGTCGCAAAATTTCTCAAAACGGCTGGCATCCACCAACACGCTAACGTGCTTCGCGCGAACTACCCAACAAAAACGGCCCTGCAGCAAACCGCTGCAGGGCCTTCCAATCCTCAAGCGCAACTACAACTGAAAGCTATTCCGCTTCCGCCGCCTTCTTCGCCTGCGCCTGCACGCACGTGATGGCGATGACGCCGACGATGTCGTGGGCCACGCAGCCGCGCGACAGGTCGTTCACCGGGGCAGCAATGCCCTGCGTGACCGGGCCGAACGCCTCGGCATGCGCCAGGCGTTGCACCAGCTTGTAACCGATGTTGCCCGCGTCCAGGTCGGGGAAGATCAGGCAGTTCGCATGCCCCGCCACCTTGCTGTCGGGAGCCTTCGAGGCACCCACGGAAGGCACCATGGCCGCGTCGGCCTGCAGCTCGCCGTCAAGCGCCAGCTCGGGGGCAAGTTCGCGCGCGATGGCCGCGGCCTGGGCAACCTTGGCTTGGTCGTCGTTCTTCGCGGAAGCGTACGTGGAATGCGACAGCATGGCCACCACCGGCTCGGTGCCGATGAGGTTCTTCCACGACCTCGCGGAGTTCACGGCAATGTGGGCAAGCTTCTCGGCGTCGGGCTGAATCTCCAGGCCGCAGTCGCTGAACAGGAACGTGCCGTCCTGGCCGTATTCGCAGTTCGGCGCCACCATGACGAAGAAGCTGCTGACCAGCTTTACGCCCGGGGCTGTCTTCAGGATTTGCAGGCTGGGGCGCAGCACGTCGCCGGTTGCGTGGCACGCGCCGGCAACCATGCCGTCGGCACGGCCGGTCTTCACCATCATGACGCCGAAGTACAGCACGTCCTTCACCGTTTCGGCGGCCTTTTCAGGGGTCATGCCCTTGTTCTTGCGCAGCTCGTAGAACGTGTCGGCGAACTCGGCGGCAAGCTCGGACGTGCGCGGGTCGATCAGCTGCGCGCCTTCGAGGTTGCGCCCCGATGCCTTGATGCCCTCGACGTCGCCCAGGATGATGAGGTTCGCCACATCTTGCGCCAAGATGGTCTCGGCGGCTTCAAGCGTGCGCGGGTCGTCGCCTTCTGCCAGCACGATGGTTTGCTTGTCGGCTTTTGCGCGAGCGATCATGGATTCCAAAAACGAGGTCATGCACGTTTCCTTTCTTCGCGATGTGGCGCCTCAATCTATCGGCGTTGTCGGGCTTTTCGGCGAAAATGCCCAAACGTTACAGTTGAATTTTATCCACAATGTCCGATGTTAGTACGTCGCGATGCTGCGCGACCGGTAAAATGGCTGGCGGAGCAAATAAACGGCGTGCGTCGCGATGCGCGGTCCTGCGGGGCAACGCGCTTGGCGCTGCCGTCGTTCGCATGCGAATCGAACGGCCCGGTCGGGCCGAACCCATAGGAAAGGTTTGCTATGAAAACCATTTCGTTTGCCATTCCGTGCTACAACTCGGCCGAGTACATGGACAAATGCATCGAGTCCATCTTGGCGTGCGGCGGCGCGCAGGGCACCGACGACATCGAGATCATCATCGTCGACGACGGTTCCGCGAAGGACAACACGGCGGAAAAGGCCGATGAGTGGCGGGCGCGCCACCCCGGCGTCATCAAGGCGGTGCACCAGGAAAACGGCGGACACGGCCAGGCGGTGAACACAGGCTTGGCCAACGCAACGGGCCTGTACTTCAAGGTGGTCGACTCCGACGACTGGCTTGACCGTCGCGCCATGGAGGACGTTATGGCCTACGTGCGCAGCCAGGTGGGGCGTCAGGCTCCCACCGACCTGGTCATCGCGAACTACGTGTATGAAAAGGTGCACGAGAACACGCGCACCGTTATGCATTACCGCAACGTGTTTCCCGAAGGGCGTGAGTTCGGCTGGGCGGACGTGGGGCATTTCAACCCCAGCCAGTACCTGCTAATGCATTCGGTCATCTACCGCACGGAACTTTTGCGCGGCATGGGGCTGCAGCTTCCCAAGCACACGTTCTACGTGGACAACATCTTCGTGTACGTGCCGCTGCCGCATGTCAAGACCATCTACTACCTTGACGTGGACATGTACCGCTACTTCATCGGGCGCGAGGACCAAAGCGTGAACGAGTCGGTCATGATGAGCCGTATCGATCAGCAGCTGCGCGTCACGCGCATCATGATCGACGCCGTGCAGCTGCCCTCCGGCGTGGCCGAGAAGCGCCTGGAGCGCTACATGGAGAACTACCTGTCCATGATGATGTGCATCTGCTCCATCTTCCTGCGCATGATCAACACCGACGAGGCCGAGGACGAACGCGAGGCAATCTGGGCATACCTCAAGCAGCACAACCCCGACGTGTATCGCCATGTGCGGCGCAGCGTGCTGAACATGGGCACGAACATCCCCACGAAAGCCGGTCGAGCCATCGGCATCACCGGCTACCACGTAGCCCAGAAGATCTTCAAGTTCAATTAGGTTTCGCCGGCCTGCCGGCCGGCGAATTTACTCGACGTTGCGGCCGCGTGTGGCGCGTCATCTTCGACTTCAGCTGCGCGGGCATGGCCCAAAGGCCTATGCCCACTTGCTTCAGCCGAATATGACGCACCACACGCGCCCTCGCTGACTTTTGTGCAACCTGCGGCTTTTTGTTTTCGGGTTACACACTGTTTGCTTTTGGCATGTTGTGTGCGGTCGAAGGAGAAGTAGTGAAGAAGGATACGCTTATTACGGGATTGGCGCTGTTTGCCATGTTCTTCGGGGCGGGAAACCTGATATTCCCGCCGTATCTTGGCATGGAAAGCGGCACTGAGTGGGTGCTGGGATTTCTGTGCTTCGTGCTTATCGACGTGGTGTTGTCGTGCCTGGGCATTTTCGCGCTCAATGCGACGGGCGGGGCGAACGCGGCTGTTGAGGGGTCGATCGGGCGCGTGCCCGGTTTGGTGCTGAACACGGCCGTCATCCTGTGCACGGGCATGGTCATCGCCGAGCCGCGCACGGCCGCCACTACGTACGAGATGTCCATCGTGCCGCTGTTCGGCGACGGCGTGGGCATGTTGGCGTTCTCCGCTGTGTTTTTTGCGGTGGTGCTCGCGCTGTCTATTCGGCAAACGCACGTGGTCACCGTCATCGGCAAGGTGCTCACGCCGCTTTTGGTGGCGTGCGTGGCGGTGCTTATCGTCGTGGGCGTGGCGCATCCACTGGGCGATATTGGCGCACCGCTGTCGACAACGGTGGCGCAGGACGGCATTTCCGCAGGTTATCAGGCTATGGACGTGCTTGCGTGCGTGGGATTTGCCATTGTGATGGAAAACGCCGCGCGAACGGCCGGCTACGCGCGCCGCGAGGATCAGCTGAAGGTCATTGCCGGAGCCAGCGTGGTGGCCGGGCTGCTGTTGGCCGTTATCTACGGCGGGTTGACGTTTCTGGGCGCCGCGTCTGCCACGTCGTTCGGCGCAGGCATGGACCGCTCCACGCTGATCGTGGCCATCGTGCAGCACTTGCTTGGCGACACGGGCATGGCCGTGCTGGCCGTCATCGTGGGCCTGGCGTGCCTGACCACGGCCATTGGCCTGACGGGCGCCACGGCGTCGTATTTCGAGCGCGTCACGCACGGCAAGGTGCCGTATCGCGTAGGCGTCATCGTCTGCGTGCTGGTGTCGCTTGCTATCTGCAACCTGGGGCTGAACGCCATCATCGCGTTCGCCGCACCCATTCTTTCGGTGGTGTGCCCGCCGTTTATAGTGTGCGTGGTCATGGTGCTGTTCAAGAGGAAGATGGGTACGGAGTGGCCTATCAAGGGTGCGGCGGCCGGCGCGTTCGTTATCAGCCTGCTGACCACCATCGATGATACGTTCGGGGCGCTTCCCGTCATGCAGACGCTGCCGTTGACGGAGTTCGGGTTCAACTGGCTGCCGTTCGCCGTGCTTGGCGGTGTTGTGGGCGCCTTGGCGTTCGCGGCCCTGCGGCGTAAATCGGATAAGGCGGCGGCGTAATGGCGGCAAGGACGGCAAGGCGTGGCGCGCAGGCGCTGGCGCTTACGGTGGACATCGGCAATTCCGTGACGAATTTTGGCTTGGCGGGAGGCGAGGAGCTCAAGGAAACGTGGAGCGTCACCACGCCGGAGAGCCTGACGGCCGATGAGGCGCTTATGTGCGTGTCGTCGTATCTGCAAGCGCGCTGCGACGGAGCCGAGGTGGGCGACGCCATCGTGTCGTCGGTGGTGCCCAGCCTGACGGATGCCTGGATCGAGGCGCTGCACCGTTTGTGCGGCACGCGGCCGCTGGTGGTGGGCCCTGGGTTGAAATCGGGCTTGAAGCTGCACTTGAACAGTCCGGCCGACCTTGGCGCCGATCGCGTGGCGGATTGCGTGGCGGCAAAGCACCTGTACGGGTTCCCGCTTATCGTGGTGGATTTCGGCACGGCCACCAATTTGGAAGTTATCGACGAAGAGGGCGTGGTGCAAGGTGGCGTCATTGCCCCGGGGCTGCGCTTGGCTGCGCGCGCCGTGGCGCAGGCCGCGGCTCAGCTGCCTGTCATCGACTTGCGCGCGCCGAAAAGCGTTATCGGCAAGAACACGCGCGACGCCATGCAGGCGGGCATCGTCATCGGGGAAGTGGCGCGCATCGATGGGCTTATCGATGCCGTGTGGGCCGAACTCGGGTACAAAACGCGCGTGGTGGCTACGGGCGACGATGCGCACGCCATGGCCAGCTTGTCGCGGCGCATCGAGCTTGCGGACCAACACCTTACGCTGAAAGGCTTGGCGCTGTTGCGCGTGAAGAACCGCAAGTCGCGGTAGCTTTCGCGGCAGGCTGTTTTCGGGCGGTTCCCGCTACGGGAGTCGGCCGCTTTTGCGTAGCGATACGTTTCCTATGCTGATAAGTTATATATAACAAAGTGTTTTTTCTCATGGTTTCCCATGGTTGTCGATGGGGCTTCATGCTAGGATTTCCTTAAAAAGTCACCTTTGTTACGCGATTTGCGCGTGCGGTTTGGTTTTGAAAGGAAGTCCTTTGTTCAGCAAACGTTTGACGGCCATGGTGCCTCAGGCCATGAAGTACATTGCGTGCGACGTGCTTGCGCAGTGGATAGCGCTGGTGGCCAACATTGCCATCATGGTGACTATCGGCCTGTTCATCGAGCAACTGATGGGCGGCAACGCGTCAGGCCAGTGGCTTTTGACGCTGGGGTGCGCCGGCGCGGCGGCAATCGTGGTGCGCATGGTGTGCTTGTCGGCGGCGCAGCGCATGGGCCTTGCCGCGTCCATGACGGCGAAGCGCACCGTGCGTCGCAAGGTGTACGACAAGCTGGTGCGCATGGGGCCGTCGTACTCCGAGCATATCGCCACCAGCGAAGCGGTGCAGGTCAGCGTCGAAGGCTGCGAGCAGCTGGAAAGCTATTTCGGCCAGTATCTGCCGCAGCTGTTCTATGCGGTGCTGGCGCCGCTGACCCTGTTCGCGTGCCTGGCGCCGTTGTGCCTGCCGGCAGCCGTGGCGCTGCTGGTGTGCGTGCCGCTTATCCCCATCTCCATCGTGGCTGTTCAGAAGATCGCCAAGCGCGTGATGGGCAAGTACTGGGGCGCCTACACCGATTTGGGCGGCGCGTTTCTGGAAAACCTGCAGGGCCTGACCACGCTGAAGATCTACCGCGCCGACGAGCAGCGGCATCAGCAGATGAATGCCGAGGCGGAAACGTTTCGCAAGGCAACCATGCGGTTGCTTACCCTGCAGCTGAATTCCGTTACCATCATGGACATCTTCGCGTACGGCGGCGCAGCCGTGGGCATCATCGCTGCGCTGATGCAGTATGCTGCGGGCAACGTCCCGTTTTTCGCCGCGTTTGCCGTCGTGTTCCTGTCGGCCGAGTTCTTCATTCCCATGCGCACGCTCGGGTCGTTTTTCCATACGGCTATGAACGGCATGGCGGCGGCCGATAAGATGTTCGCCATTCTTGACGCCGAAGAGCCGCGCCAGGGCACGCGCTCGGTCGACTCCGCCCACGCGGGCGTGTCGGTGCGCGGCGTGTCGTATTCCTACAACGGGCAGCGCACGGTGCTTTCGGACGTCGATTTCGATGCGCCGGCGGGCAGCTTCACGGGCATCGTTGGCGAAAGCGGTTCGGGCAAGTCGACGCTTGCCGGCATCCTGTGCGGCCGCAACGCCGGGTATACGGGCAGCGTGGAGCTCGGCGGCATTCCGCTTGCCGAGGTTTCGCGCGCGTCGGTGGCGCAAACGGTAACGGTAGTGCCGTTTTCCAGCTACCTGTTCTCGGGCACCGTGCGCTCGAATCTACTGATGGCCGACCCGCAGGCAACCGACGATCAGCTGTGGGCGGTGCTTTCGCGTTGCCGCATCGACGGTTTCGTACGCGCTTCGGGCGGGCTTGACGCGCCGGTTAGCGAGCAGGGCAACAACCTTTCCGGCGGGCAGCGCCAGCGTTTGGCCTTGGCCCGCGCGCTTCTGCACGATACGCCCATCTACATCTTCGACGAAGCCACGTCGAACGTGGATGCTGAAAGCGAAGAGGCCATCATCGGCGTTATCCATGAGCTGGCGCAAACGCGCACGGTCATCATGATTTCTCACCGCTTGGCCGCCGTTGCGGCCGCCGACTGCATCTACGTGCTTTCCGGCGGGCGCGTTGCCGAGCACGGCACCCACGAGCAGCTGCGTGTGCGCGAAGACGGTGCGTACACGAAGCTGTGGAACCAGCAGGCCGAGCTTGAACGCTTCGCGGCGCAGGCCGAGCAGCGCAGTGCTGCGGTTTCCGGCGCTGCAGCATATGCGGCGCCTTCGAACGACGAGCCTGTGGCGACTGTGCCTGAAGCGGCGCCCGTGCGGCATCGCTCGAACTTCTCGATCATGATGCGCCTGGTGAAGCTGGTGCGCCCGCTGGTGCCCGTGATGGTGGTGGCGGTGGCGCTTGGCGTGGTCGGGTTCTTGGCAGCCATTTTCCTGACGGTTATCGGCGCGCAGGCCATGGTGAGCATCGCCGGCTTCACGGAAACGTGGGAGCTGGGGGTTGCCATCGCTCTTATCGCGGTATGTGGCGTGGTGCGCGGCCCGCTGCATTACGGCGAGCAGATGTGCAACCACTATCTGGCGTTCAAGATTCTGGCGCTGGTGCGCGACCATGTGTTCGGTAAGCTGCGTACGCTGGCCCCTGCGAAGCTTGAAGGGCGTTCGAAGGGCGATTTGGTGTCGCTGGTCACGTCCGATGTTGAGCTGCTGGAAGTGTTCTACGCACATACGCTTTCTCCGGCGCTTATCGCGATCATCGTGTCGGCCATTATGGTGGCGTTCATCGGCTCTATGGCGTGGCAGCTGGGACTGGCGGCATTCGTCGCGTATGCGCTGGTGGGCATCGCGGCTCCGTGGGCTGCTTCGAAAGCGGCGGGTCGCGACGGGCGCGCGCTGCGCGATGCGCTGGGTTCCATGAACGCCTTCGTGCTTGACAGCCTGCGCGGTTTGCGCGAAACGCTGCAGTTTGGGCGCACGTCCGAGCGCTCCGCGGAACTTGACGAGCGCATGGCGGCGTTTTCAGGCGTTGAACGGCGTCTGAAAAGCCGCGCGGCGCGGGCCATGGCGGCCACGAACGGCTTGGTGTTGGCGCTTGACGTGGCCATGGTGATGCTGGCGGGCGCGCTGTGCAGCAGCGGCGTTGTTGACGCTGGCCAGGCTTTCGTGACAATTGCGGCGCTTATGTCGTCGTTCGGCCCGGTTATTGCCGTGGCGAACCTGGGTTCCACGCTGCAGCAGACGCTTGCCAGCGGTGCGCGCGTGCTTGACCTGCTTGACGAGCAGCCGCAAACGAAGGAAGTTTCCGAGGGTCAGGACCTGGTTGCGTTCACGGGCGCGGCTGCCAAGCGCGTCGACTTCTCGTATGGCGAGGTGCCCGTGCTCAAGGACGTGAACCTGGACATTGAGCTCGGGTCTATCGTGCACTTGGCGGGCAAGAGCGGTTCGGGCAAGTCTACGCTGTGCAAGCTGTTCATGCGCTTTTGGGATACCACGCGCGGCGTCATCGACGTTTCGGGGTGCGATATCCGCCGCGTGAACACCGACAACCTGCGGTCGCTTGAGGGCTACATGACGCAGGAGACGCACCTGTTTGCAGGCACCGTGGGCGAAAACATCCTGCTGGCGCGTCCAGATGCCACGGCCGAGCAGCTTAAAGGGGCTTGTCGCAAGGCGGCGTTGACTTCGCTGATCGAGCGCTTGCCGCAGGGGCTGGACACGCCCGTGGGCGAGCTGGGCGACACGCTGTCGGGAGGCGAGCGTCAGCGCATCGGCCTGGCGCGCATGTTCTTGCACGATGCGCCGTTCGTGCTGCTTGACGAGCCGACCAGCAACCTTGACAGCCTCAACGAAGCTGCCGTGCTGCGCGCCCTGTCCGAAAGCCGCGAGGGCCGCACCGTGGTACTGGTAAGCCACCGAGCCTCAACCGCCGCCATCTGCGACGTAACCTACACGGTGGAGCGCGGCAGGCTGTCGTAGGGGCAGGGCAGCGCGAATCTCTATTGCTGCCCCCAGCTGCCTTCTTTCAACGTTTCCCCTTCCAGCGTTTTCAGGGTAAATATCCCGTCCTCGTACATGGCGTAGCTGGCGGAGCCGTCTTTGGGGATGGAGGTGCTGCCGGGGTTCACGAACAGGATGCCGTCAACCTGTTCCAACCGCTTTACGTGCGTGTGGCCCGTCAGCAGCGCCGAGCCTGCGGGCAAAGCAGGGGCGTCATCGGGGTTGTTGCCGGGCAGATGGCCGTGCGCCAGGTGCAGCAGATGCCCGTCGGCAAATACTTGCGCACAATCGGCCATGCAGGGGAAGTCGAGCACCATCTGGTCGACTTCGGCGTCGCAGTTGCCGCGCACGGCGATGATGCGGCTGGCCATGGCGTTGAGCATGGCCAGCACCTCTTTGGGCGCGTAACCTTCCGGAAGGTCGTTGCGCGGCCCATGGTACAGCAGGTCGCCAAGCAGCAGCACGCGGTCGGGTGATTCCGCTTCGATGCGCTCTATTAACTTGCGCACGGCAGGCGCAGCTCCGTGCAGATCGGATGCAATAACGAATTTCATGGGTGCTTCTCGCTTTCAGTTCGAGGATTCGTTACGTTTCGATTGCGAAAACCGGGACAAAGGGACTGTCCCTCTGTCCCAAAAACCTGACAAAGGGACACGTCGTTTGCCAGGTTTTGGCTAGAGGTCGGCGCAGTAGCCTTCGGCGATGATGTGCTGCTTGCTTTCGGGGAACAGGTGGCGGTACAGCGCCATGAAGTAGCGGTCGGTCATGGATGCCAGATAGTCGACCACGATCTGGTTCGGCTCTGTGTTCGCCATATATTCGCGCGCATCGATGCTGCGCGACCGCGCAGCAAGCTTTACGGCGTGGTGCAGGTATACCGGTGACCGCTCATCACCGGCAATCACGTCGGAAAGCAGGCGCTCGTACATTTCCTCGAACATCTCGCTGACCACGTTGCCGCTGCCCGCGCGCCACCCTTCGGTGTTGTAGATGCGCTCGTAGTTCTGCCGCTTCGCAAGCTTGACGTCTTCGAACGCGGCCTCGCTCATGCGAATCTGGCTGCGACCGTAGCTGTTGTTGATCACGTCGACGGTAAGGTTGTTGATGATGCGCGCGTTGTCGCGCCCGATGATGCGGGTGTCGAACCCGTCCAGCCCGTCAAGCACGCCCATGGCAACGGCATCGTCGCGGTCTTTTCCCAGGTAGGCAATCATGTCGGACAGCCTGACCACGCATCCCTCAAGCGTCGACGGGCGCAGCGTCTTGATGACGGCCTCGTTGCTTGCACACGCATCTACGTTCGCGTCAAGCTGCTCGAACGTGGAAGTTTCCCCGCGCCTTAATACTTGCTGCGCGAATTCGCCGTTGTGGCACAGCGCGCCGTCGAGCACCTGCAGGCTGACGTTACGGCGATACAGCACGTCCATGACGCGCACGGAATGCACGTTGTGGTTGAAATACCGCCCGGTGCGCTCGTGGTAGCACTTCGACAGGAAGCGCTCGCCGGCGTGGCCGAACGGCGTGTGGCCCAGGTCGTGCCCCAGCGCGATGGCCTCGATCAGCTCGCAATTCAGCCCTAGCAGGCGCCCGATGTTGCGCGCGATGCGGCTGACCAGCTGCACATGCAGGCCTCGGCGGCAGATATCGTCGTTTTCCACCAGGCTGAACACCTGCGTTTTGCCGGCGTAGCGGTTGTAGGCGGGAATGTTGACGATCTTGTCGATGTCGCGTGCGAAGGCGCTTCGCAGCAACGTGGCGTCGTCATGAGGGTTGCACTCGCGCCGCACCACATCTTCATCGCGAAAACGCTGTGGATGCAGCCGCCCGCTGCGGCGATCGTCTTCGATGGCCTGCGCGATTTCAGGGTCAAGCGCCAAGTAGCCCGGTTCGGTCATGGCAATCCTTTCCATGCCTTGGATGTTTCGCAGCTATTGTAGCCCATGAAGGGGAACATCGGTTCTGTGGGGTATACTTGCTGCGAACATTTTCCGCCGCACCGGCATGCTTTAAGCTACGGCGCGGCTTGGCGGCAAGCACGGTTGGGGAGACACGCACGCATATGGCAATCAGCGACGAGGACATCCAGAAGGTACGCGAGGCAAGCGACCTGGTCACCATCATGGGAGAACGGTCGCCGGTCAAGCAACGCGGCCGCGACTTCTGGCTGTGCTGCCCGTTCCACAACGAGAAAACGCCGTCGTGCAAAATCGATCCCGCACTGCAGCTGTGGCACTGCTTTGGCTGCGGCGAGGGCGGCGACGTGTTCGCCTACATCATGAAGTCGCAGGACGTCACGTTTCCTGAAGCCGTGCGCTACCTGGCCGAACGCGCCCACGTCGACATCGCCGACGACGCGGCGCGCGCCGGCCACGGCATGGGACAGGGGCAGAAGGCCCGCCTGCGCGCGGTGTGCGCGGAAACGGCGGCGTTCTACCACAACCAGCTTATGCGCGGCAACTCGCCTCAAGCCGACGCGGCCCGCACGTACCTTTCCGGGCGTGGGCTGGGCGGCGACATCCCGAACAAGTGGCAGCTGGGGTTCGCACCTGGCCGTGGCGAGCTGGTTCGCCATCTTGCCGCTATGGGGTTCAAGCCCGAAGAGATGATTCAAGCGAACGTGGCGCTGGTGGGGCAGGGCGACAGGAAGCTGCGCGACAGGTTCTACAACCGCGTGATGTTTCCCATCCACGACGAGCAGGGCGAATGCGTGGCGTTCGGCGGGCGCGTCATCGGCACCGGCGAGCCGAAGTACCTGAACAGCCAGGAAACGCCGCTGTTCCACAAGGGCCGCATGCTCTATGCGCTTGATAAGGCGAAGGCCACCATGGCGTCAACCGGTGTGGCCGTGGTGTCGGAAGGCTATACCGACGTCATCGCCATGCACGAGGCGGGCGTCACCAACGCGGTGGCAACGCTGGGAACGGCGCTGACGCGTCAGCACATCCGCGTGCTGTCGCGCCATGCGCGCAATCGCATCGTGTACCTGTTCGATGGCGACGCCGCAGGTCAGCGTGCAGCCGACCGCGCGCTGCAATTCATCGACGCCACTATGACGCCCGAGGCCGGCGCCTCGCGCATCGACCTGTTCGCCGTCACGCTGCCCGACAACCTTGACCCCGCGGAGTTTCTGGCCGCGCACGGCGCCGACGAGCTGAAGGCGCTCATCGACTCCGCGCAGCCGCTGCTGAAGTACGGCATCGACCGCAGATTGGCGAAGTGGGACCTCACGCGCGCCGAGGGCCGCGCCGGCGCGCTTTCCGACGCGCTGTCGGTGCTTGCGCCCATCAAGGACTCGCTGTTGGCGAAGGACTACGCGCGCCAGATCGCCAGCGTCACGCGTGCTCGCGAAGACGACGTCATGGCACAACTTGCCGCGCTCAAGCCGCCGCGTACGTTTGATGAGGATGCGCCCGGGTCTGCTCAGCCCGCCGCTCAGCAGCCGCAGGCCCCGCGGCGGCGTCTCCCGCAGGCCGAGGTGAACCGTCGCAAGTTCGAGCGGCAATTGCTGGCGCTGTGTGCTGCGCGTCCTGATCTGGCGCTTGCGCACGCTGACACGCTTGCGTCCACGCAGTGGCACGATTCGCTGTGCGCCACGGTTTCCGCTTCCATGTTGCAAACGCTTTCCGATAACCCGGGCGTTTCTCCGGCTCAGATCGTGGGCGCGGCAACGCTTGCGGATGCGCGCGCCGGCAACTTGCTTTCTCGCGGCGTGCCTGATGCGTCCGACCCTGCCCAGCTTGTCGTGTTTCTTTCCGAAGAGCTGGTCATCGGCGATATGGAAGACACGATAGCGGCCTATCGCGCGCAAATGCCTGCAGCGCAAAACGATCCGGAAACATATAAACTCCTGTTCGAATCCGTTGCAGCTTTGCAGCAGCAGGTGGTGAACCTTCGCCAAACGCACGCGCAAGGGGTGACATCTGCTTCGTGATGCGCGCGCCCATCGGCGTGTTCGCTATTCGTACTCAGCAGGGGTTTTGTGGATGTTTGCCCGCGCACGGTGTGGCGGCGGGCTTGCCGTGCCACAATACAAAGGTTGAAATGGGGCGCGGCATGTGCCCTTTGAACCTAGACACCCGCAAAAGGATATGCATATGCTGTCAATCGTGCAATCGCCCGATCCGCTGCTGAACACGGTATGCGAGCCCTGCGATTTCAAGGACAAAAGTCTTAAGCGCCTAGCGAAGCAAATGGCGCACGTCATGTACAAAAACGCCGGGTGCGGTCTGGCTGCCCCGCAGGTGGGCGTGCTCAAGCGCATGGTCGTCATCGATTGCGACCAAGAAGACGGGCAGCGCAACCCCATCGTCATGCTCAACCCCGTCATCGTCGCACGCGAAGGCGACCCCGTTGAGGAAGAGGAGGGCTGCCTTTCCATTCCCGGCATCTCCGTTCCCATCGCCCGTCCGCCGTTTGCGCGCTGCCGCTACTACGACCTGGACGGACAGCTGTGGGAGATCGAGGGCGACGGGCTTCTGGGCCGCTGCCTGCAGCATGAGACCGACCATCTTGATGGCGTCACCATGTTCGAGCGCTGCGAACCTACGGCTCGCCTTAAAGCTCTGCAGGAGTATGAGGTGGCTTTGGCTGCCGGTGCGCGACCTGGGGAAACTTCCGTGGAAGGATAGGCTATGCGCGTAGTTTTCATGGGCACGCCGGAGTTTTCGGCGTCCATTTTGGCCGAGCTTGCCAGCCAGCACCACGTGGTGGCCGTGTACACGCGCCCCGACGCCGTGCGCGGTCGCGGCAAGCAGTTGGTGGCAAGCCCGGTGAAGGCCGAGGCCGAGCGCCGCGGCATTCCCGTGCGCTGCCCGCGCACGTTGCGCGACGCCGATGAGCAGGCTGCCCTGGCGGCGCTTGAGCCCGACGTGGTGTGCGTTGCCGCGTATGGCATGCTGCTGCCCGCCGAGGTGCTTGCCGTTCCGCGTTTTGGCTGCCTGAACGTGCACGCTTCGCTGTTGCCGCGCTGGCGCGGCGCCGCGCCCGTCGAGCGCGCCATTCTTGCCGGCGACGAAGAAGCCGGCGTGTGCATCATGCGCATGGAGGAAGGCCTTGACACGGGCGATTACTGCGTGTGCCGGTCCATCGACGTGGCCGATAAGAACGCGGCGCTTCTCACCGACCAGCTTGCCGATCTGGGCGCGCATGCGCTGCTTACGGCGCTGTCGCAGCTTGAGGCCGGTTGCATCCGGTGGACGGAGCAGGAAGACACGCGCGTGACGTATGCCCATAAGATCGAGAAGGGCGAGCTTGACCTGTTCCCCGACGACGACGTGTGGCTGGCGTGCGCGAAGGTGCGCGCGTCAAGCGATGCGCACCCGGCGCATGCCGTGGTGGCCGACAAGCCCGTCACCGTGCTGTCGGCGCGCCCGGCGGTCGCCGACGAGCAATCGGCGAAGCTTTCGGCGGGCATGGTGCCCGGGCAGGTTCGCTTCGCGGGAAAGCGCCTGTTCATCGGGTGCACCGACGGGGCAGTGGAGCTTTTGGAGATCAAGCCGAACGGCAAGCAGGCCATGGCGGCCAAGGCGTTTGCCGCCGGCATTCAAGGAATAAAGGACGATACCAAGATTTGGGAGGGCCCTCGTGGCTGATCAGCACAACAACGAAGGGGCGTCGTACCAGCGACGCGAAGGCGGCAACGGCAACTATCGTCGCGGCGGTAACGATCGCGGCGGCTACAAGGGGTCTCGCGGCGGTAATGACCGCGGCGGCTACAAGGGCGGCAAAGGCGGTTACGGCCGTAGGGATGACCGCAACGGCGGCAATGGCGGCAAGCGCGAAGGCGGCTATGGTCGACGCGACGACCGCAACGGCGGCCAGCGTCGCGATGGCGGCCGCGGCAATTGGCGCGGCAACGACGGCGAGAAGCGCGATTTCCGCGGGCGCGACGACCGTCGCGATAACCGCGGCTACAAAGGTGGGCGCGACGGCGAAAACCGCGGCGGTTACCGCGGCGACCGCGACCGCAACGATCGCGGCCCCAAGCGCGATTTCAACCGCGGCCCGAAGCGCGACTTCGACCGCAACGGCGCACGTCCGCAGGGCGGCCCGCGCTGCGACGGCGATGCCGAGCGCACGCCGAAGCCCGATTTTCGCGGCCGCAACACCACGCGCGACCCGCGTCGCAAGCCCGAGCAGGCCGAACGCGGCGGCAAGGGCGCGCCGCGCGGCAACAAGCCCGCGCCTCGCATGCGCAAGAACAACGCCACGCCGGCGCGCCTTGCCGCGCTTGAGGTCGTGCGCACGGTGCGCGAGCGCCAGGCATTCGCGCAGGACGTCATCGCGAAAGTGATCGACCATTCCAGCATGTCGGTTGAGGACCGTGCGTTCGCCACGCTGCTGGCCCTTGGCACCGTCAGCGCCCGCGGCACGCTCGACGAGATCATCGACCGCGCGCTCGACACGCCTGAAGACGTGTTCCGCGAGACGCGCGACGCGCTGCAGATTTCCGTGTACGAGCTCATCTTCCTGGGCAAGGAAGCTCACGCTGCTGTTGACCAGGGCGTCGAGATGGTGAAGTCGTTCAGCCCCGGCCCGGCCGCGCGCGTGGCCAACGCCGTGCTGCACAAGGTGGTGCGCCTGCGCCTGGACTTCCCGTTCGGCAACCCGGCCACCGACATCGACGCGCTTGCCCGCACGCAGGCGTTCCCCGCATGGATGGTGCGCAAGCTTATGGCCGACCTGGGCCCGCAGGCCGCTATCGACTTCATGCGCGCTTCGAACGAGCCTGCGCCGCTGTTCGTGGCCGTGAACGCGTGCAAGGTTACCGACGAGCACGTGCTGAAGGCGTTTGAGCGCGCCGAAGAAGTTGCGGAGCCGGTCAGCCTTGGCGATATCGACGTTCCGGGCTGCCTGCGCGTGCCCGAAAGCCGCGCGCTTTTGGTGCCGGCGCTTGAGCGTCAGATCGACCAGGGCAAGATGCTGGTGTCCGATGCGGCGGCCCAGATGGTTGCGGCGAACATCCTGCCCGATGAGAAGCCTGCCAGTGTGCTGGAGGTTGGCGCTGGCCGTGCAACGAAGACCATTCTTCTGCAGTCGAACGCCTGCCGCAAGTACGGCTCGCAGATTGAAGAGTACGTCACTATCGACAACCACGCGTACAAGACGCGCCTGCTTGAGAAGCGCGCCGAAGATTACGGGGTGAACGTCACCGAGGCATTCACCGGCAACGCGCTTGACCTGGACAACGTCATGCCCGAGCGCCTGTTCGACCTGGTCTTCGTTGATGCGCCGTGCTCCGGCATGGGCACGCTGCGCCGTCATCCTGAAATCCGTTGGCGCATGGCTGAGCGCGATGTCGAGAACTTCGCGAAGACGCAGCTGGGCATGCTGAAGGCTGCCGCAACGCACATCAAGCCCGGTGGCATGCTGGCGTACTCCACGTGCACGGTCACGCGCGAAGAGAACGCCGGCGTGGTGAAGGCGTTCCTGGACAGCGCGGTGGGCAAGCACTTCAAGCTTGACAAGCTGTGCGGTCGCAACGCCCTGGCCACGCGCTTGGCGCCCGGCTCTTCCGACGCGCACTTCGCCGTGCGCTTGGTGCGCGACGAAGCGCCGGTGGAGCAGCTGGTGCAGGCCGCTGCCGCCGAGGCCGCGCAGATTGCCGCTGCCGAAGCCGCTAAGGCCGTTGAAGAGGCTGCAAAGGCTGCCGCCGAGGCCGCCGCGAAAGCTGCTGAGATGGCCGAGGCCGCCGCTGCTGAAGCCGCGCAGGCCGAGGTCGAAGCCGAGGCTGCGCAGGCCGAGGACGCCGAGGACCTTGACGCTATCGAATCGCTTGAGACCACCGGTGCCGCCCACGTGTCCATCGACGACATCGTGGCCGAGCAAGCCGAAGCCCGAAACCGAGCCGAGCACGACGCCCCCGCCGAGCAGGGTGAAGAGCCTGCTGAGCAGACGGCTGAGGAAGAAGCCGCAACTCAGGAGGATGCCGCCGAGACTTCCGGCGACGAAAAGGACGAATAGTCATTCGCTTCATATCCATTAACGCTCTTCTACAAAAGCGCCGGTCCGCTTGGGCCGGCGCTTTTTGGATCTTCTTAAACAAAGCAGCGCCTCTGAAATAGTGCTTAAGCATTCCGCGACCTCAGATGAGTCATTGGCGGAAAACCTCCCAAATCGTAGCCGCGAGCTAATGAAATGATAGAGCCCTTTCCCTACCATGGAATACGTTTTCGCACGTCAAATCACTTATTGGAAAGGAATCGCTATGGCAGAGGACACCTCAGGAAAAGCAGCAAAGAAACCACTGTATAAACGTGTGTGGTTTTGGGTACTTGCAATCATCGTTATTGCGGCTGTCGTTGGCGGTGCTGGTGGAGGTTCTAAGACAACAAGTTCGAACGCCTCATCTTCACAAACGACAAGCAGTGCTGTCTCGCAACAATCCACCGCTTCGAGTACCGAAAACTCAACTGTTTCGCAAGAGCAATCGGAGACGACTGCAGAGCCAAAAGCCGCAGAAGCATCGGTTCCAACGGAGTATAAATCCGCGCTGAAAAAAGCTGAATCCTATTCCAACCTGATGCATATGTCGAAGCAGGGTGTGTATGATCAGCTGACTTCTGAATATGGCGAACAATTTTCGCCGGAAGCGGCTCAGTACGCTATCGATAACGTAAAGGCTGATTGGAATGCCAATGCGCTTGAGAAAGCAAAGTCTTATCAAGACACTATGAGCATGTCGCCTTCCGCTATTCGCGATCAGCTTACCAGCGAGTATGGTGAGAAATTCACCGAAGAAGAGGCTGACTATGCAATAGCCAATTTGTAAGCGTCTTATTCCGTTCTTCTGCTATCGTATTGAGAAGACTACATGGTTTACTTTAGTAAACGTGGAATTAAGCGGAAGAGGAAGCGGCGCGTGAAGGAACCTTTGACGGAAGATTTGCTCGATGAGTTGCTGAGCGCGCCCGACCCGGTGAAGTTTGCGGGCAAGCATCGGTTGCATGGCCGCGATTTGCCCAGCTACCTGCAGCAATTGCTTGATGAGAAAGGCCTTGTGCGTCCAGAGGTGGTGCGCCAGGCGGGCTTGAACCCCACGTTCGGCTATCAGATTTTCGTCGGCCAGCGCAAGCCGTCGCGCAATAAGCTGCTGCAGCTTGCCTTCGCTATGAGCTGCACGCTACGGGAAACGAACCGCATTCTGCGGGCCGGCGGCCACAACGAGCTGTATTGCAAAGACCGCCGCGATGCCATCATCATTTTCTGCATCAGCCATGGCGAGACGCTGCAAGCTGCCGATGAGCAGCTGTACGCGTTTCACGAGCAAACCATCACGGAATAAGCCGCCCACGGCGCAGCCGCGCATCCGGCGTACTTCTGGTACCATTTCAGTTATGAATGACGAACTCCAGCAACAACTTGATTCCCTGGCGCGCGACGAGTGCTATCGCGTTGACGCCGTGCTGAAAAACGGCCAGCTCGAGCGCACTGAGCGCGTGTTCTTCGTCGGTCAAAACGGCTCGGAACAAGGCCCGTACATTCGCAAATATTTCGATTGCGAAGCGGGCCTTGGCGGAGCGTATCGGCGCATCTTGGATGCGCAGCGCCAAGGTGCGCGCTTCCTGCACCTTCCACGCATCTTCGATTGCTACAGCGTCGGTGAACAGGATGCAGTGGTCATGGAATGCGTACCGGGCAAAACGCTTGCCGACGTGGTGTACGAGCGCGACCCGTCCATTGAACTGGCGAAGCGGTTGTTTCCTGAGGTGTGCGATGCCGTTTGCGAGCTGCACGAGCGTTTCGACCCGCCGCTTATCCATCGCGACATCAAGCCGTCAAACTTCATGGTTGAAGGCAATGCGGTGTTCGTCATCGACCTGGGCATCGCGCGCACCTTTGATGCGGATGCCACTACCGACACGAAGCATTTCGGCACGCGTGCCTATGCGCCGCCCGAGCAGTTCGGCTACGGCCAAACCGACGAGCGCAGCGATGTATACGCGCTGGGCATGCTGCTGTTTTACCTATTATGCGAAGAGACGCCTGAAGTAAACCATATCGCTCAAGTGCTGGCTACGCACAACGTGCCTTCGGTACTGCGTGATGTTGTTCTGCAGGCCGTTTCGTTTGACCCTGCCGACCGCTTCCAGTCGGTCAAGGCGTTGGCTCGGGCGTTTGATTCGTCTATCGCAGTTGTGCAACAGTCATCAGATGCTATCGCTTGTGGCGACCCCTATGATGTGGGCATTGATATAAGCTGCAAAAGTGTTGAGGCTTGTGTGGTGCCGCATGAAGAGCCGATTTCCGCTGCCAGCCAGGGGGGTATGCCGGCGCCGGTCAAGACGAAATCTTCGGTAAAAGTGAACATGCGAAAGTTGTTTTCGCGAGTTCCTTATTGGTTGGGTTTTTCGTGGGATGTTTTGCTTATCATTTTGGTAGTTTTGCTTGCAGTGATTTGCGTGAACTCTATATTTAACACAAGTGGGGACACCGCGCTGCTGCCGATACCTGCTCGAGCTGTAACCTTCGCCTTTACCTGGTTGTTGTTTATCAGCCCGATGCCTTTGTTGTTCGATCCGCGTCCTGTCTATCGAGTGCTGCCGAGGGTGCGGCGCCGTTCCTATCGGGCCCATATCATTGCTGCCGTTGTCTTGTTTGCCGTGGGTTTCATGGGCGTTGCGCTTGTGGGAAATCTGGTCTTGCCATACTACAAATAGCAAGCGAACAAGCCTTCACGTGCGCTCTTTGCGGAATTGTCGGTGCGTTTATCGAATTACTTCGTGCTACGCTTCTGTTACGGTACAATCTATTACGCCTTTTCGGAGATGGGTGGGGCCTGGTGGTTCCCGCGGCCTTCAAAGCCGTTGTGAGGCGCGCAGAACGTCTCGGGTGTGTTCGATTCGCACGCATCTCCGCCAAGAAATGCAAAGGAGCCCAAACGGGCTCCTTTTTGTTTGGTTGCTATTCCGTGCATCCGCACTCTCATGTAGCATTGACGGTCGTCTTAGGTGCGGGCTCGGCGTAACCGTCGTCTTGTTCGTATTGCATTGCTTACCCTAGCGATTGAAAGCTATTTCACCAGTTCGCGGGCGTCTCCGACGCGGCGCGTGAATCCGGTGCCGTCCAGGTGCTCAAGCACGGGAATAGCATGCTTGCGCGAAAGCCCCATGGCGTCTTTGAGCTCGGTGGCGCTGGCGGGGCCGTCGGCCAGCTGTTCGGCCACGGCAGTTTTCAGCGCTGCGAACGCTTGGGAGTCGAAGAACAGGTCGTCGTTGACTTTCTCGATGCGGCCTTGCTTCTCCAGCACGCCAAGCGCTTTATAGGCTTGCTTCGGCGCCAGGTCGGCTTGGGCGAACAGGTCTGCTGCAAACGGCGGTTTCACGCCGGCTTCGCGCAGGATGTCGGACAGCTTCTGCGCGTTCTGCTCTTCGAGCACGCGCGCGCCCGCACCCGCTTGCGGGTGGCTGACAAGGCCGTCGCACATAACGGCCTGGCCGGACGCTTGGGCGGAAGCCAGCACGGCGGCGAACGCCTCGGCGCTGGCTTTGGGCATGACGCTTTGGCGCAGGGCGTCTTTCGCGATGCCCGTGGCCGCAGGGTTTGCGGCATGGAACTTCAGCAGGGCGTTCTCGATGGCCTTCGAAAGTTTTTGCAGCTGGCGCTTCGTGGTGAACAGCTCGGCAGACGCGTTTCCCGTGCTGATGCGCTGTGCGTTGCGGGCTTCGACCAGCGCTGCAAGCTCTTTTGCCGCGCGTGCCGCGGAAAGCCCGGTTGCTTGGGCGATTTCGCCGGCGCTGACGGGGTATTCGGCTTGAGCGAACGCCGCTTGCACAGCTGCGGCTTCATCGCCTGATCGCAGGGCTTCAAGCAGCGCCTTGTCGCCTTCGTTTATGGTGGTGGTGCGGCGCGGGTGGGCGCGCAGCACCACGCCGCCGCCGACGACATGGACGGGAGAATACGAGCGAATCACGAACCGGTCACCGTATGAAACCGGCAGGTCCTCCTCGGTGCGAATTTGCGCCGTCGCCTTTTGACCTGGCGCGATGGACGGCAAGCCGTCCATGAGCAGCACGCGGCCGATGCATTCTTTCGTGCCGTGGGCAACGTGCACGCGCGAGCCGGATTCCAGCGGCTTGTCGTTTCCCGGCGTGCCTAAATACGTCAGGTCCACGTCGAAGTGGTCGGTAGGCACCACGCTTCCGGGCGTGCAGAGGAAATCACCAGGGCGCACCTGCTCGGTGGACACGGCGTTCAGATTGAGCGCCGTGCGATGGCCGGCTGCTGCAGCGTCGACGGGCTTGCCGTGCACCTGCACGGAGCGGATGCGCGTGCGCGTGCCGGCGGGCATGATCTCCACTTCGTCGCCAACGGCGGCAATGCCGCTCCACAGCGTGCCGGTGATAACGGTGCCGGCGCCTTTGATGGTGAAGCTGCGGTCGATGGGAAGTCGCAACGTGCTAGAGGCGGCGCGGCGCGCCGTAGCATGCGCGGCTTTCTGGATGGCCGCGCGCAGCTCGTCGAGGCCTGCTCCCGTGCGGCTGGATACTGGCACCACGTCGGCGTTTGCGTAGGGCGTCGAGGCCAGCCGCCCGCGCACCTCGTCGGCCATGAACGCCGCCCATTCGTCGTCTACCAGGTCGCACTTCGTCAGCGCCACCACGCACGTGGGGATGGCAAGCAATTCAAGCACGGCAAGGTGCTCTTCGGTTTGCGGCATGATGCCGTCGTCGGCCGCGATGCACAGCAGCGCCACGTCGATGCCGGTGGACCCGGCGATCATCTGGCGCACGAACTTCTCGTGGCCCGGAACGTCCACCACGCCCATGGCGGTGCCGTCGGGCAGCACCAGCTGCGCGAACCCCAGCTCGATGGTGATGCCGCGCTGCTTCTCTTCGGCCAGGCGGTCGGGGTCGGTGCCGGTAAGCGTCTGCACCAGCGTGGATTTGCCGTGGTCGATGTGCCCGGCCGTGCCCAGCACCAGGTCGGGCACGGCGGCGTTCGCGTGTTCGCTCATACGCTTTTACGCCTCCTTCGCGCCGGGAAGCGTCGCGAAGTAGCTTCCGACGGCTTCGGCGATTTCATGGATGTCGCTTTCGGTGATGGTGCGCGCGTCGAACAGCACGCATTCGTGCTTGATGCGCCCGATTACCGGCACTTCGCGGTTGCGCTGCAGGTGCACTTCGCAGGCCTGTGCGTTGCCGGCTTTGAACTCCATGCGCACGCAATACGTGTCGATATCGCACATGGGAAGCGACCCGCCGCCTGCGCGTCCCGTTTCCTCCACGATGTCAAGATGCGCCTGACGTGCGGAAACGTGCTTGCGCAGCGCATGCATGAGCGCTTCGGCGCGCTCGTGCACCACGCTTGCGTCCTCGGTGAGCATGCGCAGCGTGGGAATCTGCTGCAAGGCCGCCTGCGGGTCAAGGTACAGGCGCAGCGTGGCCTCAAGCGCCGCAAGCGTCATCTTGTCCAGGCGCATGGCGCGAGCAAGCGGGTGCTTCTTCAGGCGGTCGATGTAGGCTTTCTTGCCTACGATGATGCCGGCTTGCGGGCCGCCTAGTAGTTTGTCGCCGGAAAACGACACCAGGTCGCAGCCGCCGGAAAGCGACTCGCGCACGGTCGGCTCGGCGTATTCGCCGAACACGTCGAGATGCAGAAACGCGCCGGAGCCTTGGTCCTCGTATACCAGCACGTCGGGCGCGCAGCTGCCCGCGGCGCGACGGCGCGCGTTTTCGGCGTCGGCAATGCGGCGCAGGTCGGCTTTCGACACGCTTTCGGTGAAGCCGATCATGCGGTAGTTCGACGGGTGCACCTTCAACAGCATGGCCGTGTCGGGCGTGATGGCGCGCTCGTAATCGAAGGCGTGCGTCTTGTTCGTGGCGCCCACCTCCACCATGCGTGCGTTCGACTGCGCCATGATGTCGGGCACGCGGAAGCTGCCGCCGATCTCCACCAGCTCGCCGCGGCTGACGATGGCCTCGTGCCCGGCGGCGAACTCGGCTAGCACCATCATGACGGCCGCCGCGTTGTTGTTCACGGCGATGGCCGCCTCGGCGCCGGTTAGCGTGCAGATGAGGTGCTCCACATGGTCGTGACGGCTGCCGCGCGCCATGTGCTGGGTGCTGTATTCAAGCGTGGAATACCCGCGCGCCGCATCGACGACGGCCTGCACGGCGGATTCGGCCAGCACGCTTCGGCCAAGGTTCGTGTGGATGACCACGCCGGTGGCGTTGATGACGCGGCGCAGGCTCGGGCGCAGCGTGGCAAGCGCGCTGTGGCAGGCGGCCTCCAAGATGGCCTCGCCGTCAACGGCTTCGACGGTTCCTGCAAGCACGCCTTGACGCACGCTGTCGATGGCGCCGCGCGCGCAGTCGACCAGCATGGCGCGGGGGATGATGTTCTCAAGCGCCTTGAGCGGCGGGGCCTGCATAAGCTCTTCGACCTGCGGCAAGGCTCGCAGCAGGTCGGTACGGGGTTCGGGCATGGATCCTTCTTTCGGTATGTGAAGCCGAGCAACTGACGGCAATTATTGATTTTAACTAGTATATAGAATCTCTTTCCGAAGGCGTTCGACACCTTGAAAGGTACCGTTCGTGAGCAAAAACGAAACTTAAACGGTAGCAATAACGTGAACATGTCAGAATGCTATGTGATTTTCTCTTAAGACGAGATGGCCTCAACGAAGGAGATGGCACATGAGCATGGATCAAACTGATGTGAAAACGTTAAAACCGGACGAGCTTTCGCCTGCAGAAACCCTGGCGAAAGCAGAAGGCATCAGCGTTACGAAGTCGAAGATGGGCGTGGAAAAGTGCTTTGTGTCGGCTATGCTTGCCGGCGCGTTCATCGGTTTCGGTGCCACGTACTTCATGGTGTTTTTGGGCGACTCCACCATGCCGTTCGCGGCTCAGCGCATGGTCGGCGGCATCTGCTTCTGCCTGGGCCTGGTTTTGGTGCTGTGCTGCGGCGCCGAGCTGTTCACGGGCAACAACCTGATGGTCACCGGTCTGGCTTCGAAGAAGATTTCCATGGGCGGCATGCTGAAGAACTGGGTTGTCGTGTGGCTGGGCAACCTGGCCGGCTCGCTTCTGGCCGTGGCGCTTGTTTTCTGGGCGAACGTCGGCGGCATGAACGGCGGCGCCGTGGGCGACGTGATGGTGTCCGTGGCCGTGTCGAAGGTCACGCCCGACTGGTTCATGCTGTTGGGCAAGGGCATCATGTGCAACATCATGGTGTGCCTGGCCGTGTGGATCGGCTTTTCCGCGCGCACCGTGGCCGACAAGGTGCTGGGTATTTTGCTTCCCATCAGTTTCTTCGTGGCGGCGGGCTTCGAGCACTGCGTTGCTAATATGTTTTTCCTGCCCACCGGGCTGCTCATGAAGACGATGGGTTTCGGCGCTTCGGTTGCCAACGTCGGCGCGCTTGATCTGGGCGCCATCTTCTACAACATTTCGGCAGCTACTATCGGTAACATCATCGGTGGAGCGGTTGTTGGTTTGGCATACTGGTTCATCTACAACCAGAAGAAGGTTAAATAAACCAAGCGTTCTCTGCCACTGCGAATCGGGTCGTTGCACGTATAGTGCAACGACCTTTTGCATTCATGGGCTGTTTTAACACGAGGTGTTCCAAGAACGCAAATCCTAAGGATGGCTACCGTTCTCGTGCGTGACGGCTCGTATCTGCGACTGCTTTGCTATCAGTGAGGAGATACGTTGTTGATACGCGCGACGGGCTTGGCATTCGCTGCTTGCGCGTTGCGCTCGGTGCTATACTTCGGTTCGTTATAGGTGCGCCGTTTCTGCCTTTGGGCGTACTTTTCACGAAGCGTGAGTCGGTTACTATGTGTATTCGCGGCTGCGTTTCACCTTTTCAGACGAGCAATAGAATAGAGGCCTTCATGTACGATCCCTCCGCGGAGCCGGCGGTCCCTACCGACCTGCCAAGCATTTACGAGACGTTCGACGAAGCGCGTCGCGCCAGCTTCATCAACGCCATGAACTATAAGCAAGATGGCGGCAAGCTTTGCGGCTATCTGTGCTCGTATAGCCCGCTTGAGCTGGTCGATGCAGCAGGCGCCGGCGCCGTGGGTTTGTGCGGCATGAACAACGAGACCATTCCCGATGCCGAAACGGTGCTGCCGAAAAACCTCTGCCCGCTTATCAAGGGCACGTACGGTTTCGCGCTGACGAACAAGTGCCCGTTCACCTATTTTTCCGACATGATCCTTGGCGAAACCACGTGCGATGGCAAGAAAAAGATGTATGAGCTGCTTGCCGACATCAAACCCGTGCATGTCATGCAGCTTCCTCAGGCGCGCAACCGCAGCTACGCTCCCGATATCTGGTACGAAGAGTGCAAGCTGCTGAAAGAGGAGCTTGAGCAGCGCTTCGACGTTGATATCACCGACGAGAAGCTGCGCGAGGCCGTTCGTCGCCGCAACCGCGTGCGCCGCGCCATGCTCGACCTGTACGGTTTGCAGCAGCTTGAGCCGCCTGCCATGAGCGGCGTTGAATTGATGACCACGCTTTTGCGTGCCACGTTCACGTTCGATGTGGAGCAGTATGCGCAGATTCTCGAAGACTTGGCCTCGAAGCGCCGCAGCGCTTACGAGGCGGGGGAGCGCCCCGTGTCGAAAGACGCCAAGCGTCTCATGATCACCGGCTGCCCCACGGGCGGCGTTATCCAGAAGGTGGGCATGACGGCCGAGCGCGCAGGCGGCGTCATCGTGTGCGTTGACGATTGCTCGGGCGAGCGCACGCAAAGCATGCTTGTGGACGAAGACGCCCCCGACATCCTTCGCGCTATTTCCGACCGTTACCTGCAGATCAACTGCTCGGTCATGTCGCCGAACACGGGCCGCATCGAGCACATGCTGGACATGGTGAACAAGTACAAGGTGGACGGCATCGTGGAAGTGGTGTTGCAGGCGTGCCATACGTTCAACATCGAGTCTGTGCTGGTGCAGCGCGCTTGCGAAGAGGCCGGCGTTCCGTACATGAAGCTTGAGACGGACTATTCCACGAACGACGCCGGTCAAGTGGAAACGCGCCTGGGTGCGTTCATCGAGATGCTGTAACAGGCTTTTCACCTTGTGTTTAACCGGCTGTAACCGGTGCTTGAGGTGCGATGAATTGGTGGACTATTACGTTCGGCGCGGCTTTAATCTTCGGGCGGAGGCGTGTTCGAGGCCATTCGATAAGCAAGAGGGTTATACTCGCTAGCAACAACCAGCGTATGTGCGGCAAAGCCGCTGAAAGGAGCAGACAATGGAAACGATCGATGCAAAGGGCCAGGCTTGTCCTATGCCGGTAGTGCGTGCCAAGAAGGCGCTCAGCGAAATGGGCGAGGGCATGCTTGAGGTTCTTGTCGACAACAAAACGGCCATGCACAATCTTGAGAACCTTGGCAAGTCTTTGAAGATTGCCACGCAGTCCGAAGAGCGCGGCGAGGCGGAGTTCGCCGTTACGTTCACCAAAGATGCTGCAGCAGCTGGCGAAGCTGAGGATTGCGGTTGCGGCGAGTTGGTCCCCGCAGGTGACAAGGTGGTTGTGTTTTCCAGCGACTGCATGGGCGCCGGCGATGACGAGCTGGGTGCTACGCTTATGAAGGCGTTCGTGTTCGCCCTTACGCAGCAGGATGAGCTTCCGGCTACCATTCTGGCGTATAACGGCGGCGTGAAGCTGACGGTTGAGGGAAGCCCAGTGCTTGACGATCTGAAGAAGCTTGCGGAAGCTGGCGTGGAGATCATGAGCTGCGGCACGTGCCTGAACCATTATGGTATTTCCGATAAGCTGGCTGTTGGCGTGGTTACGAACATGTACGTGATCGCTGAGAAGCAGCTCAACGCCCGCGTGGTCGTGCGCCCGTAAAGCGAGCGGTAATGCCATCACGCTGCAAAACCCCTCACGCGGTGGTGACGTTTGATAGCACGGCCGATGCCATGGCCGTGCAGGCCGCCTCAGCCGACGGCTCGGTCCCGGGACGAATGATTCCCGTCCCTTCCGAAATCTCCGCCGGCTGCGGCTTAGCCTGGAGCACCCCCGCCAACCAACAACAAGAACTAGAGGAAGTGCTGCAAACAAAGAGCCTATCCTGGTCCGCCATCAATATAGTGGACCTCTACTAGAGGTTGACAAGCAAGCAAATCCGTAGCGTCGAGCGAAAACTCGACACCTCATAGAAAGCGCCGAAGGCGCGCCACAAATTATAGATTGCGCTTTCGCGCAAAAATAGTGTGACGCGCCTTCGGCGCTGAATTTGAACGGCTGAGCTTTCGCTCAACCCTACGAAATTGGGTTGAAACCAGCGATGACCTGCAGTGTTGTTGTGGTCGAACCCCAACTCTATAAGGACGTATGTTCCGTAGCTTTTGGCGGCTTCGCTTCTACCAGTTCATGTAAATGTGGCCTGGTTTGCCGATGGTGAATTCACCGATGCGGGTTGGGGGACGGTTCATTCGTTTTTGGAACTCGGCTTCGAACTTCTGCGCCTGCTCGGACGGGATGGCCACCAGCAGGCCGCCCGAGGTTTGCGGGTCGCACAGCACGCCCATGCGGTTGTCGAACTCGAAGTCGTCAAGCCCGCCTTGCTCCACGAAATCTTCGGCCCAGTCGATGATGCCGAACGTCTTTCCGGGGCGGCAATAATCGCACGAAAGCTCGTACACGCCGTCGAACAGGGGTAACGTCTCCCAATCCAAGCGCGCCGCGCACCCGGAAGCGTCAAGCATCTCGTGCAGGTGCCCGGCAAGGCCGAACCCCGTCACATCGGTTGCCGCGCGCACGCCGCAAGCCAGCATAGCCTCGGCACCGGCGCGGTTGAGCTCCATCATGCCGTCGATGACGGGACGCAAGTCGTCCTCGCTCTTCAGATTCGCGCGCAAGGCAGCGTTCATGATGCCCGTCCCCAGCGTTTTCGTGTAATACAGTACGTCGCCCGGCAACGCGCCGCCGTTGCGGATCATGCGCTTTGGATGCACCAATCCGAACACGGACAGCCCGTACTTCGGCTCATCGTCCTCGATGGAATGGCCGCCCACCACGAACGCTCCGGCTTCGCGCACCTTATCAGCGCCGCCGCGCAGCACGTCGCCAACCACATCGGTGCCGAAGCAGCTGGGAAACGCCAGGATGTTCAGGCACGCTACGGGGCGCCCGCCCATGGCGAACACGTCGGACAGCGCATTGGCGGCGGCAACGGCGCCGAACTCGTACGGGTCGTCCACCACGGGCGTGAAGAAGTCCAGCGTCAGCACGGCTGCGTTGTCTTCATCCACCTGGTATACGGCGGCGTCGTCGGCGGTATCGAACCCCAGCAGAATGTTCGGGTCCGGCAGCGCCGGCGCAATGTCTTTCAGTATTTCCGAGAGGTCGCCCGGACCCCACTTCGCCGCTCAACCGCCTTTTTCGGTCAGCGTGGTCAAGCGTATGCGTTCGCCGTCGTTTTCCTTTTTCGACTGCGCACTTCCAGTCATAGCGTGCCTTTCCTGCGAGCTTGAATCGCTTGACCTGCGGAAAACGCTCGGTCAAGCGCGTGTTTTCGTTGATGAGTATACCAGCCGTTTGAGAGCGCGCGGTATGGTCTTGCCGCTCTGGAATTCTAGAGTGCGAAAACCTCATGAATTGGCTTAGTGAAACGCCCCGAACTCTTATCTGCGCGCTTGCGGAGTGGTATGGTAAGCGCATCAGCCGGCTATTCTGCATCCGGCGTTTTCTGCAAGGGGCAACGTTCGCATTGCGCTTGCTCCGTATTCCCATTTCCCAATCTATCAACACGCCGCGAAGCGGCATGTGGCTGGCGAGCGGCCTTACGCTCGCGTAACAAGGCGAGGGACGCACAGCGCAGGGGGCGCTGCGTCCGAAAGGAGACGCCTATGACCGATCGTCACTTGCCGCTGCGCAAGGCTTGGCGTTTCAGCGCATCGTCGAGCTTGAACGTCAGATAGACGCCTCGCGGGACCGCTTCTGCTAAACTCGTTGACGTAACGCACGTATGACGCGCGCCGGTTCGCCCGGCGCGCTTTTGTCGCGTCCGCAGGCAAGGCGGGCGCCTGTATCCAGACAACAAGGAGTTCACATGATTGGCATCGGCATTGATATCGGGTCTACGGCCACGAAAGCGGTTGTGGCGAACGACACGGGCGACATTGCGGAGAAGCTGGTTATGCCGACCGGTTTCTCCAGCGTGGAAGCGGCCGATGAAGTGGCTAAACGGCTGCAACAGGCCGGCTATGACGCCAACGAGCTTCCCGTGGTGGCAACCGGTTACGGCCGCATCGCCGTTCCTTACGCGAACAAGGTGGTCACCGAAATCACCTGCCATGCCCGGGGCGCTTGGGCGCTGTTTGCAGAAGATGGAACCGTTGTGGACGTGGGCGGTCAGGATACGAAGGCTATTGGCCTTGCCGCCGGCAAGGTACGCAAGTTCGTGATGAACGACAAGTGCTCTGCCGGAACGGGGCGCTTTTTGGAGATCATGGCCGACCGCTTGGGTGTCAGCCAACAGGAACTGGCGCGCCTGGCTGCAGCGGGGCAACCCACCGTCATCTCGAACATGTGCACGGTGTTTGCGGAATCCGAGGTCATCTCGCTGGTGGGCAAGGGAGAGCCGCGTGAGAACATCGCGCGCGGCGTCATCGACTCGGTGGTGTCGCGCGTGGCCACGCTGGTGGGGCAGGTGCCGGCTTCGCGCTATTTCCTTACCGGCGGCCTTTGCGAGAACGACTACGTGCGCTTGCGCTTGTCCGAAGAGCTTTCCGCTCCTGTTGACTCGTGCGAAAACGGCAGGTTCGCCGGTGCGCTTGGCGCGGCATTGCTTGCTGCTGAACTGGATGTTTAGCTACCGGTAACCGGCTGTAACCGGTATAAGGCAACGAACGCGGCAGGCGTTGTAATGCCCGCCTGTTAGCTAGCGGATACGCGTCAAGCGGACGTTTCGCGTTTCGAGCGGATTCAAAGTATGGAAAGGGAAGGTATTGTCGTTGGTTTACTTGGACAATGCGGCATCCACGCAGCACAAGCCGCAAGCTGTCATCGATGCCGTCACGGCGGCTATGTGTTCGTTCGGCGGCCCGGGCCGCGGCTCGCACCAGGCAGCCCTCGACGCGTCTCTGGCGGTATTCGGCGCGCGCCAGGCGGTTTCCAACTTGCTGGGCGGTTGGGGCGCCGCCAGCGTATCGTTCGCTATGAACGCCACGATGGCGCTCAACATCGCCATTGACGGGCTGCTTTCTGAGGGAGGTTGCGCCGTTACCACAGCGGCTTCACACAACTCCGTGTTGCGGCCGTTGTTTCGTGCGCGTGACGAGCGAGGCTGCACTGTTCGCATAGCGCGCATAGCCCCTGAAGGTGCGCTTGACTGGGACGACTACCAGCGTTCACTCGAAGGGGCATCGCTTGTGGCGGCCACGCATGCGTCCAACGTTACAGGTGATGTGTACGATGTCGCGCGCATGGCGCGCATGGCTCACGAAGCAGGGGCGTTGTTCGTGCTTGACGCAGCTCAGACGGCGGGCGCCTGGCCGCTCAATGTTGTTGAAACGGGCGCCGATGTCGTGTGCTTCACTGGCCATAAAAGCCTGTACGGCCCACAGGGCACGGGCGGGCTGATCGTGCGCCCCGGCCTTGAGATCGAGCCGCTGCTAGAGGGCGGGTCGGGCGTCCACAGCTTCGACGAACGCCATCCGCGCTTTATGCCCGAAGCGCTTGAAGCGGGAACGGCGAACGCGCACGGCTTGGCGGGCCTTGCTGCGGGTTGCAACTGGCTGGCTTACCAGGGCGTTGCAAACGTTTCAGAACGAATTGCTGCTATGGCGAACCGTTTTGTCAACGAGATAAGCGCTGTCGGCGGCGTGCGATTGCTCGGAGGCGGTTCGGGGCAGCGCTGCGGCATCGTGGCCCTCAACATCGGCGACGTTGATTCCGGCGTGGTGTCCGATGCGCTGTCGCAGCGCTACGGTATATGCACGCGGCCCGGTGCCCATTGCGCGCCGCTTATGCACAAGGCGCTGAGCACCGAAGCCCAAGGCGTCGTGCGCTTCAGCTTCGGCGCCATGAACGATGATGCCGATGTGGACGCCGCCATCGCCGCCACCAAAGAGCTCGCAAGCGAGTTTTCTGGCGAGTAGCGAAGACATGCGGACAATTGGGTCTTCCGACCGTTGCTATCGCACCCCCCTCGAAGCCCAGGTGCCGTCAACCGGTGCCTGGGCTTCGCTTACGAGCGGGCATCGCTGCCACGTAGCTGAGCGCTTCTTGCTGGCATATGCTGATTGCGGCCTTATCATTGTCGCGTTTCCGAAAGCGCGTGAATCAAACACATCGACTCCCAAGGAGCGTCATGAGAATCCTCTGCATATCCGCCCAAAAGCCCGATAGCACCGGCAGCGGCGTATACCTTGCCGAAACCGTTCGGTCCATGATCGCGCAAGGTCACGAAGTGGCTGTTATTGCCGGCATCGACCGAGACGATGTGCCGCAGTTGCCTGCTGGGGCGGAATTCTTCCCGGTGCGCTTCCGCACGGACGCGCTACCGTTTCCTGTGTGCGGCATGTCCGACGTCATGCCGTACGAGGCCACGCGTTATCGCGATATGACGTCCGACATGGTGGATGCTTTTCGGTCTGCGTTCGCGCAGCGCATCCGCGAGGTGCTGCTGGCGTTTAAGCCCGATGCCGTTATCTGCCATCACCTGTATCTGGTGTGCTCTGTTGCTGCTGAAGTGCTGGACGAACTAGCCGGTGAAAACTGGTCACCGGGTTGGGTTCGTTCTGATTCGCCATCAGGTAAGAGGCCCTGTCCCATCTGGGGAATCAGCCACTCAACGGACCTTCGCCAACTTCGCAACCATACGCTTGAGCGCCACCGCATCTTCGATGCCGTGCGGCGCCTTGACGGCATCATGGCGCTTCACGAGGCGCAAAAGGCCGAGATCGTCGAGCTGTTTAACGTCGATCCCGCAAACGTTCGCGTGGTGGGGACGGGCTACAACGCCCATGAGTTCGTCCCTAGTCCCGCGCTGCGCGCAGCGAACCCGCTGCGCGTGCTGTACGTGGGCAAGCTGTGCCGCGCGAAAGGCGTCGAAAGCTTGGTGCGCGCGTTCAACCTGCTGCCGTTCGACCCGGAAACCGTGGAGCTTTGCCTGGTGGGCGGATACAGCGACCAGGAACAATACGACCGCATCGTCGAGGTGGCGAAATCGTGCAGCTTCCCGGTGCTGTTCCATGGACGTGTGTCGCAAGATGATCTGGTGCTTGCGTACAACATGTCGCACGTGTTCGTGTTGCCGTCGTTTTTCGAGGGTTTGCCACTGGTCACCGTGGAGGCACTGGCAAGCGGCTGCCGCGCCGTGGTCACCGAGCTTCCCGGCGTGCGCCCCTGGCTTGAGACTTCGCTTCCGGGCGCGCCTGTTGCGTTCGTGGCCCCGCCGACCATCGTCGGCACCGATACGCCCGTCGAAGAGGACTTGCCGGCGTTCGAACAGCGCCTGGCCGACGCGCTGGCCGATCAGCTGCGCGAAGCGGCAAAGCACCCGCTGCACGGCACTGGCTTCGACACTACGGCCGTCTCTTGGGATTCGCTAGCCACCCGCATGGTGAATCTGCTGCACTAACAACCCTCATCGCGCATCCGCAGCGCCTAAACCTCGATGCAGATACAAAAATCGCTCATGTATGTGATTTGCTGGAAATCATCAGGCGCTAGCGAAATGCAACGCTTCGTTTTCGCAGGTCAGAACGCTGCTGGATTTCATGTCGTCAGAGGGTAAGGGATTAAATCACATACATGAGCGATTTTGCATCGACATCGGCATCGGCTGCGCCAGCTGCGTGCGACCATAGCTGGTTGTTCTGCATAAAAATCCGTCCCTTGGCTGGATTTTTCGATATTTGGGGTTGCATAGCGCCGCAATAGCGCATATAGTCCTCTTAGTTCCTTTAAATGCGGTACAGAGAGACCGACAAGGTAACACCCGGAACGCTCGCCTGAACAAGAGCGGATCAGAGTCGAAGCCTTTGTCAGTCGCAAAGGCGTTTTTTATGCTCGCGCGACATGACGTCAGGGTTCGAGCGGGCCGAAAAACTCGGCGGCTCCGCTTGACGCGACGTGTCTGTCTGTACGCACTCGACATGAGAAAGGGTGTGTATGACTGACGCAGGAACGGTCAAGAACGTCTGCATGAACGCAGACGAGATCGAGCGCTCTTTGACGCGCATCGCGCATCAAATCCTCGAGACCAACAAGGGCGCGCACAACCTCGCGCTCGTCGGCATCGTCACGCGCGGCGACTTGCTCGCGAAGCGCCTGGCCGACAAAATCGAGGCAATCGAAGGCACGAAGGTGCCGCTGGGCAAGCTGGACATCAGCTTCTATCGTGACGACTTCGCCACGCATTTCGCCCCCGAGGTTCACTCCACTGAAATCAATTTCGACATGGACGGCAAGGATGTCGTGCTGGTCGACGACGTGCTGTTCACCGGCCGCACCATCCGCGCGGCGCTTGACGCGCTTATGGACATCGGCCGCCCGGCCCGCGTCGAGCTGGCCGTGCTCGTCGACCGCGGCCACCGCGAGCTGCCCATTCGCGCCGATTACGTTGGCAAGAACGTGCCGTCCGCAGCCCAGGAAAACGTCCGCCTGTTCCTTGAGGAAGTGGACGGCAAATCCGAGGTCGAGATTCTGGAAATGTCCGCCGGCGCCCACATCGGCGCAGCCCCGCTCGGAGGTGAATAGCGCATGTCTTTCAACCACAAGCACCTTATCGACATCACGGAGTATTCCGCTGATGACATCATGGCCATCCTGGAAACGGCCGTGAAGTTCAAGGAAGTCAACGAGCGCCGCATCAAGCAGGTGCCCACGCTTAAAGGCTTCACCGTCGTGAACATGTTCAACGAGCCGTCCACGCGTACGCGCTCCAGCTTTGAGATGGCCGAAAAGCGTCTTTCCGCTTCCAGCCTGAACTTCGGCGGTTCTTCCACGTCCACCGTCAAAGGCGAGTCGCTGGTCGACACCGTGGAAACGCTGTGCTCCTACAAGGTTGACATGATCGTCGTGCGCGACAAGCACGCCGGCGTGCCGCGCAAGATCGCCGACGTGTCGGGCGTGCACGTCATCGACGCCGGCGACGGCAAGCACCAGCATCCCACGCAGGCCCTACTTGACCTGTACACCATCTGGCAGACGAAGGGTCGCCTCGACGGCCTTAAGGTCGGCGTCGTCGGCGACATCGGGCACTCCCGCGTATGCGGCAGCCTGATTCCCGCGCTGAAGATCATGGGCTGCGAAGTCACTGTTATCGCACCGCCGACGCTGCTGCCCGCGCGCCCCGAGGTGCTTGGCGCCGACCACGTGTCGCACAACATCGACGAGGTGCTGCCCGAGCTCGACGTCGTGTACATGCTGCGCATCCAGCGCGAGCGCCTCGAAGGCGCCCCGTACCCCAGCCTGCGCGAGTACAACATGCTGTACGGCCTCACCGAAAAGCGCAACAAGCTTATGCGCCCCGACTGCATCGTGTGCCACCCGGGTCCCATCAACCGCGGCGTGGAGCTTGACTCCTTCATGGCCGACCACCCGGAGCGCTCGGTTATTCTCGACCAGGTCTATGCCGGTATCCTGACCCGCATGGCCGCCCTGTACCTGCTGCTTGGAGGGAGCGAAGATGGCATTACTGCTTAAGAACGCGCACGTGATCGACCCGCAGGTCGGTCTGAACGAAACCGCCGACATCCTCGTCCGCGACGGCAAGATCGTGGAGGTTGGCCAGAACCTGACCATGGAGAAGGGCGTCGAGCGCGACCTGGCCGGCAAGATCGTGGTCCCGGGCCTGGTGGACATGCACGTGCACCTGCGCGAGCCGGGCTTCGAGCAGAAGGAAGACATCGCTTCCGGTACGCGCGCGGCGGCTCACGGCGGCTTCACGGCCGTGTGCGCCATGCCGAACACGAACCCGGTCGTGGACAACGCGGTGGCCGTAGAGTATGTGAAGTCCATCGCCGCGCAGGTGGGCAAGTGCCGCGTGCACGTGTCCGGCTCCTGCTCGCAGGGTCTGAAGGGCGAAACGCTGTCCGAGATGGGCGACATGATCGCTCACGGCGCCGTGGCGTTCACCGACGACGGTCACGGCGTGCAGGGCGCGGGCATGATGCGCCGCGTCATGGATTACGCCAGCCAGTTCGGCCGCGTGGTCATGAGCCACTGCCAGGACGAGGATCTGGTGGGCGAAGGTCAGGTCAACGAAGGTGTTGCCTCCACGCGCCTCGGCCTGCTCGGCTGGCCGGCGGAAGGCGAAGAGCTGCAGATCGCCCGCGACATCGCGCTGTGCCGCCTGACGGGCTGCAAGCTGCACATCCAGCACATCACCACCGCGCGCGGCCTTGACATGGTGCGCGCCGCGAAGGCCGAGGGCCTGCCCGTCACGTGCGAGGTCACGCCGCATCACCTGTTCCTCACCGAGGACGCCATCGGCGATGACTACAACACGTCGCTCAAGGTGAACCCGCCGCTGCGCACCGCCGCCGACGCCGAGGCCCTTGTCCAGGGCGTCATCGACGGCACGGTGGATGCCATCGTCACCGACCACGCGCCGCACACGGCATGGGAGAAGGACCGCGAGTTCGAGCTTGCCCCGTTCGGCATGATCGGCCTGGAAACCAGCTTGGGCCTGGTCATCACGAACCTGGTTGCCACGGGCAAGATCACGTGGGAGCGCCTCGTCGAGCTGATGAGCGCCAACCAGCGCACCATCCTGGGCGTTGACCGCGTGGCCATCGAGGCTGGCAGCGTGGCCGACCTCACCGTCATCGACCCCGAGGTTGCCTGGACCGTCGACGCTGCGGACTTCTGCAGCAAGGCCAAAAATTCCGGCTTCATCGGCACTGAGCTGACCGGCCGCGCAACCGACGTCTACGTCGGCGGCTACGCCACCATGGAAGATGGCAAGATCGTCGAGTAACAACGCTCGAAAACCGCACCGCAAAGGCGTGGCTCCAAAAGTTCGGAGCCACGCCTTTTTTATGGCAAACGACCTGTCCCCTTGTCAGAAACCTGGCAAGGGGACAGGTCGTTTGCCAGGTTTTGTCCGCCGCTGAAGGAGGATTGGGATTACAAAAAATGGCTGTATAACTATCGTCAGTCAATTCCTGCGCAATGGTTTGTATCGGAAAATGGCTATCACTTGGATTCACTCGTGATGAGGGTCGGTTCTACTTCCGCAGCATTTTCAAGCCGCACAGCGTGCCGGGAATCATGAACAAACCCCCAAGGACGGTGATGAACGCCAGAACGCCTGCAAGCGACAGGGCGGAGGCCAGGCCGCTCATGGCAACGCTCAGCAGCGTGGTGCCCACGTAGCCGGCGAAGTTGATGAGCGAAACCACGCTGGCGCTTTCCGATGGTTCGCTGTAGCTGATAAGCATGTGCATGCTGGCCGACAGGATGATGCCGCATGCCACGGCGAACACGGCACACAGAACCAGGAACGGGATCATCAGCGAGCCTGAAAGCGTCGAATACAAGGCAATACAGCTTGCGAACATGAGCACGCTGCCTCCGACCAGCGAAAACTTCATGGTCGTGCGCGCTGACATAGGACCGCCCGCCGCGCTAGGCGCCATGGCCAGCGCCAAGATCAACGCCGGCACCAGCGGGTCGGTTGACCCGAAATACTGCACGGCTGCCGGTGTGGACAGCGATTGGAAGAATATGCCGATGCCCCAGGCGGCAATGTAGCAACCCGCAGCGATGGGAAACACCGGGCGAATGCTCTTCGGCACATGCAAAAGCGGCCGCACGGCGCGTCGCAGCGTGATGCGGTGGGACACAGTCTCATGCGTCAGCGGAAGCGCCGCGATAATGGCGACCATTGCAACTGCCTTTCCCAACCACTTCACGCAGGAGTGCCATTGCACGAAAACGCTGCGCAACCCCTTATTTCTCTTTCGCTAGCTTTATGCAGCCAGGTACCACGGAAACGGCCGCCATCGCAACAATCAGTGCGAACACCCAGGCCAGATCCACGCTATCTGCAACAGCGGTAACCACGGTGCTGATTATCGTAGAACCTGCATAGCCGCTGAAATTCGTCAACGAAACAACGCTGGCGTTTTCCTGAGGAGTCGATGCGCTGATGAGCATATGCATGCTGGCGGAAAGCACGATGCCGCACGCTACGGCGAACAGCACCTCAAGCACGAAGAACAGCGCAAGCTGCCCGGCAACCATACAGGCAAGCAACGCCAAGCTGGTTGCGAACGTAGCGGCCAGGCCGAACACCATGGATGCTCGCGTTCCGACGCGCGCCGATATGGGCCCGCCTAATGCGCTTGGCGCCATGGCCAGTGCTAACACCAACGACGGGATAAGCGGGTCGTTGGCGCCAAAGTAGTCCACAGAAGCCGGGGTGGCCAGCGATTGAAAGAAAAAGCCCACCGACCACGTGGAAATATACCCGCCAGCTGCAATAGGCAGCAGGCCTTTCAAGTGAGCCGGCACCTGCAGCATAGGCTTGACGGCGCGCCGCCACGTGATGCGATTCACCACTGTCTCCTTCGTGAACGGCAGAAACGCCAGCGTTGCCGCCATGATGAAAACCAAGACGATGAACACTATCCAATAATCGGTTAAAGCCGTGGCGAACAGGCCGATGCCAAGCGATCCTACGGTAAGCCCGATGAGGTACCCCGTGCTGGCGATGGTCATGCCGAACGTGCGATGGTTGTCCGAAGTGCAATCGATGACGAATGCCGACGTGGCGCTCATGCCCAGCGCGCAGGAAACGCCTTGCACGAATCGAGCAGCTTGCAACATGAAGCCGTTTTCCAGGCCCGCGAACAAGCAGCAGCCCGCGATGCCGCACAACAGCGAAGCCGCTACGGAAGGCCGCCGGCCGGACGCATCGGACAGCGAACCCGCGAAGAACAGCACAGCAAGCACGCCGATAAGATACGAGACGATGGTCATGGAAACATCGGAAGCCGCGAGCCCCAGCTCTGCCTGCCAATGCGCATATAAAGGAATGGGGGCACTGGCCGCGGCGAACACCGAAATCAAGGCCACCGTGGCAACGATGGCCCCTCGAAAAGCACCCGGAGGGCGTGAATCTGTCGATGACGTTTGCTCCATGGGCGCATCGTACTACTGAACAATAGATGCAGTCCAGTCGGATTATCGCTGAATTGTAGGGCCTGGCCAGGCGTTTTCGTGCGGGCGCACAATTCGGCGGCTACCGCTCACTGCATATTTGGTTAACAAATCGTAATAATAGTGCATAAATGCATGGGAATCCTCGATACTGCCGTATACTTGACTCATGTCCTTTAAGGGCGGTACGGAGAGACCGACAAGGCTAGCGCTGCAGCCGTTGGCTGCTACCCGGAAAACAACGTACGCCCTCGTGATCGAGGGTTTTTCTGTATGGAGCTCATTGGCGGTTGCATGCATGGAAAGGAGCACTTCTTGAGCAAGATATCACAGCAGTTGCTAAGCGGCACGTCGAAGGCCGCCGGCGCCCCGGCGGCGCTGGCGCTTGAAGACGGTGCGGTGTTCTACGGCACCGCGTGCGCCGCAGCAGGGGAGGCCTTTGGCGAAATCTGCTTCAACACGTCGTTGGAAGGCTACTTGGAAGTGGCCACCGACCCCAGCTACGCCGGGCAGATCATCACCATGACGTACCCGCAAATCGGCAATTACGGCGTGAACCCCGAAGACGCCCAGTCCGCCGCGCCGGCACTGCGCGGCCTGGTGGTGCGCGACATGTGCACCACGCCCAGCAATTGGCGCAGCAAGCTTTCCTTGCATGAGTTCTTGCGACAGCACAACGTAGTGGCCATCGAAGGCGTCGACACGCGCGCTTTGGTGCGCCACGTACGCGACCATGGCGCACAGCGCGCCATCATCTCCACGCTTGACCTCAGCAAGGAAAGCCTGCTGGCAAAGGTGCGCGCAAGCGAAAGCTTGGTGGGCCAGAACCTTGCAGCAACCGTTTCTTGCTCTAAGCCGTTTACTCACGGTATTGTCGACCTGCCTGAAAGCCACGCGTTCGCGCAAGCCCCCGCACCGGCCCCTCGCTTCAAAGTGGTCGCCTACGACTGCGGCGTGAAGCGCTCCATCCTTGATGGCCTGGTGCGCGCAGGCTGCGACGTGACGTGCGTGCCGTGGGACACGCCGGCCGAGCGCGTGCTGCAGCAGGCGCCCGACGGGGTGTTTCTCAGCAACGGCCCGGGCGATCCTGAAGCGGTTGAAGGCACGTATTCCCAGGTGGAGAAGCTGCTGGGCAAGGTGCCCGTTTTCGGCATCTGCCTGGGGCACCAGATGATGTGCAAGGCGGCCGGCGCCGACATCGAGAAGCTGAAGTTCGGCCACCGCGGCGGCAACCATCCCGTCATGAACCTGCGCACGCGCCGCGTGGAGATCACGGCGCAAAACCACGGCTTCGGCCTGCTGTTCCCCAGCTTGGGCCCGCTGGTGCCCGAGCTGTCCGGCGGTTTCAAGGGCCACGAAGATGACCTGCGCTTCTGGGTGCGCGCCGGCATCGCGCCCGTGGTGCAAAACGAACGCTTCGGCCGCATCCAGCTGACGCACGTCAACCTCAACGACGGCACGGCCGAGGGCATCGCGTTTCTGGACATCCCGGCGTTTTCCGTGCAGTACCATCCCGAGGCCAACCCTGGCCCCACCGACGCGCACTACCTGTTCACGGCGTTTGCGCGCCTGATGGAGGGTCGCGAAGACTATTTGGACATCGACATCGCCGCCGACCGCTTGGCCGGATGGAAATTCGGCGCCGAGGGCGCTTGTGAGGAGGCTTGCAATGCCTAAGCGCACCGACATCAAAACCATTCTCGTCATCGGCTCGGGCCCCATCGTCATCGGTCAGGCCTGCGAGTTCGACTATTCCGGCACGCAGGCGTGCAAGGTGCTCAAAGAAGAGGGCTACCGCGTGGTGCTGGTGAATTCGAACCCCGCCACCATCATGACCGACCCGTCCATGGCCGATCGCACCTACATCGAGCCCATCACGGCCGAGTTCGTGGAACAGGTCATCGCGAAAGAGCATCCCGACGCGCTGCTGCCCACACTCGGCGGCCAAACGGGTCTGAACACCGCCGTTGAGCTGGCCGAATCCGGCGTGCTGGACAAGTACGGCGTGGAAATGATCGGCTGCGACCTTGACGCCATCAAGCGCGGCGAAGACCGCAAGCTGTTCAACGACTGCATGGTCGAGCTGGGCATCGAAACGGCGCGCAGCGGCTACGCGTACTCCGTTGAAGACGCGCTGGCCATCACCGAGGCGCTTGGGTACCCCGTGGTGCTGCGCCCCAGCTTCACCATGGGCGGCGCCGGCGGCGGCATCGCGCACACCGAAGACGAGCTGCGCCTGATCGTGTCGCAAGGCCTTGAGCTTTCGCCGGCGGGCGAGGTGCTGGTGGAGGAATCCATCGAAGGCTGGAAAGAGTTCGAGATGGAGGTCATGCGCGACCGCGCCGGCAACGGCATCATCGTATGCTCCATCGAGAACTTCGACGCCATGGGCGTGCACACGGGCGACTCCATCACCGTGGCGCCTGCGCAAACGCTCTCCGACGTGGAATACCAGCGCATGCGCGCCGCCAGCCTTGCCATCTTGGAGAAGGTGGGCGTGGAGACGGGCGGCTCGAACGTGCAGTTCGCTGTGAACCCGCACAACGGGCGCATGGTGGTCATCGAGATGAACCCGCGCGTGTCGCGCTCTTCCGCGCTTGCGTCGAAAGCCACCGGTTTCCCCATCGCGAAAGCCGCCGCGCGTCTGGCCGTCGGCTACACGCTCGACGAGATCGTCAACGACATCACCAAGGCAACGCCGGCGTGCTTCGAGCCGTCCATCGATTACTGCGTGGTGAAGGTGCCGCGCTTCGCGTTCGAGAAGTTCCAGGGCACCGACGATACGCTTTCCACCCGCATGAAGGCCGTGGGCGAGATCATGGCCATCGGCCGCACGTTCGAAGAGGCGCTTGGCAAGGCCATGCGTTCGCTTGAGAACGGGCGCGCGGGCCTGAACGCCGACGGCAAGTGCAAGGAGATCCTCGACGAGGACGACTTTGACGACTTGGTAGGCCGTCCCACGCAGGATCGCATCTTCTACATGGCCGAGGCGTTGCGCCGCGGCTGGACGGTCGACGCGGTGCACGAAGCCACGGGCATCGACCCGTGGTTCATCAGCCGCATGCGCGATATCGTGGTGGTGGAGGAAAACCTGCGCGGCATGCGCCTGGACGAGTTGGATGCCGACGCGTTTCGCCTGCTCAAGCGCATGGGGCTTTCCGATGCGCAAATCGCGCACCTCACGGGTTCCGATGAGCTGACGGTGCGCACGTGCCGCAAGCTGCTCGGCGTGGTGCCGGCGTTCAAAACCGTTGACACGTGCGCTGCCGAGTTCCCCAGCAAAACGGCCTACCATTACAAAACCTACGACGCCGACGAAACCGAGGCGCCGGGTGCGCGCGGCCGCAAGCGCGCCATGATTCTGGGCGCCGGCCCGAACCGCATCGGCCAGGGCATCGAGTTCGACTACTGCTGCGTGCACGCCAGCTACGCGCTGCACGATGCGGGGTACGAAACCATCATGGTGAACTGCAACCCCGAAACGGTGTCCACCGACTACGACACGTCCGACAAGCTGTACTTCGAGCCGCTCACGTTCGAGGATGTCATGGACATCGTGGACGTCGAACAGCCCGACGGCGTGGTGGTGACGCTGGGCGGCCAAACGCCGCTGAAGCTTGCCGCGGCGCTGCAGGACGCCGGCGTGCACATCATGGGCACGAAACCCGAGGCCATCGACCTGGCCGAAGACCGCGACCGCTTCCGCGCCATCTGCGACGAGCTGAACATCACGTACCCGGCTGCCGGCCAGGCGTCCACGTTCGAAGAAGCGTGCGTCGTGGCCGACCAGATCGGCTTCCCGCTGCTCGTGCGCCCCAGCTACGTGCTGGGCGGGCGCGGTATGGGCATCGTTTACGACGGCTCGCAGCTTGAAAAGTACATGGCAGAGGCCGCTAGGATCACGCCCGACCATCCCGTGTACCTTGACCGCTTCCTGGAAGGCGCCGTAGAGCTTGACCTCGACGCGCTGTGCGACGGCAACCAGGTATGGGTGGGCGCCATCATGGAGCACATCGAGATGGCCGGCATCCACTCGGGCGACTCGGCCTGCTGCACGCCGCCGTTCGCGCTGTCCGACGCCATCCAGGCCCAGCTGCGCGCCATCGCGCGCCGCCTGGCGCTGCGTTTGGGCGTCGTAGGACTCATCAACATCCAGTTCGCCATCAAAGACCAGGTCATCTACATGATCGAGGCGAACCCGCGCGCAAGCCGCACCGTACCGTTCGCGTCGAAGGCCACGGGTGTGCCGCTGGCGAAGGCCGCGGCGCGCATCATGGCGGGGGAGAGCATTGCCAGCATGGATTTACCTTCCGACGAGCGTCGCCTCGACCACTTCAGCGTGAAAGAGGTCGTCATGCCGTTCGGCCGTTTCCCGGGCGCCGACACGGTGCTGGGCCCCGAGATGAAATCGACGGGCGAGGTCATGGGCATCGCGTACAACTTCCCATGCGCCTATGCGAAAACGCAGCTGGCCATCAGCTACAAGCTGCCCGAAGGCGGCACGGTGTTCATCAGCGTGTGCGACCGCGACAAGCGCCCCATCGTGTCCATCGCGCGCGACATCGTGCGCTTGGGCTTCCACATCGTGGCCACCGACGGCACGGCCCGCGCGCTGCGCGCCGCCGGCGTCGATTGCACCACGGTCAAGAAGATCCACGAGGGCACGCCGAACGTGCGCGACATGCTGGTGGGCGGCCAGATCGCGCTTATGATCAACACGCCGTTCGGCCACGCCACGCGCAACGATGGCTACGAGCTGCGCACCGAGGCCGTGAAACACGGCATCACGCAGGTCACGAACCTTGCCGGCGCGCAGGCCATGGTGGCCGGCATGGAGGCCTCGCGCGAAAACGGCCTGACCGTCATCGCGCTCCAGGACTTGCCGCAGCACACGTTGCCGCTTGACCCCGCGCCTACCGCATAACTGCTCCGCCCTGCGCTAGGCTTTATAGGGACGCTTGCTTGCAAGCGTCCCTTTTTCGTGTTCGTTTGCCGTTTCAAGGGCCACTTTGCGTCATCTAGCTGCAGCAATGATACAATCGCTGGCAATGTATCCGGCCGCAGGCGCGGCCATCCAACGAGGGAAGGAGCCCCGTGGCGCTTGTGAACGAGCGGGCGCGCATTCTAAGCAACGGATGCGTGGGCCCGAATCTGTATCTCATGACGCTTTCGGCGCCGGCTATCGCGGCCGCCATCGAACCCGGTCAGTTCGTGCATATGAAGATTCCCGGCATGGAGGGCCACATCTTGCGCCGCCCGTTTTCGGTGTACGCGGCCGATGCTGCTACCGCCACGCTTGACGTGCTGTACCAAACTGTCGGATTCGGCACGAACCATCTGGCGGGACTGGCGCCCGAAGCTGCCGACGCCGAACCGCAAAGCGAGCTCATCGGGCCCGTTGGCCGTCGTTGGAATGCGCCGGAAGGCTGCAAGCGCGCGCTGCTGGTGGCTGGCGGCGTGGGCGCAGCCCCTCTGTTCATGCTGTGCCAGGAACTGGTAGCTGCCGGCGTGCACGTGGACGTGGTGCTGGGCGCGCAGACGCAGGCGGCCCTGGTGACGCTTGAGCGCTACCAGCAAACCGTCAACGGCAGCGTTGCCGTGGCTACCGACGACGGGTCGTTCGGCCGCGCGGGCTTCTGCACCTCGCTTTCGCAAGAAGCCCTTGACGCGGGCGTTAACGGCGAACGCTACGACTATGTGGCGTGCTGCGGCCCCGAGCCGCTTATGAAGATCGTGGCCGGTCAGGCCGCGCAGGCGGGCGTGCCGTGCCAGATCTCAATGGAGAAGCGCATGGCGTGCGGCGTGGGCGCATGCCTGTCGTGCGTCGTCGACACCGTCGACGGCAAGCGCCGCTCATGCGTCGACGGGCCTGTGTTCGATGCTGAAAAGGTGGTGTGGTAGATGACCGAAAACGAGCGGCTTCCCGAAACCAGCGCTCCTACCAGCGTGAACATGGCCGTGAACCTGGGCGGGCTTGCCATGAAGAACCCCGTCACCACCGCGTCGGGCACGTTTGCCGCAGGTCGCGAATACGCCGACTTCGTGGACGTCAGCGCGCTGGGCGCCGTCACCACGAAGGGAGTGTCGCTCAACGGTTGGGAGGGCAACGCCAGCCCTCGCATCGCCGAGGTTGCCAGCGGCATGTTGAACTCCATCGGCCTGCAAAACCCGGGCGTGGCGCACCTGAAGGCCCACGAGCTGCCGTGGCTGGCCGAGGTGGGCGCCACCACCATCGTGAACGTTTCCGGTCACAGCTTCGACGAATACGTGCAGGTCATCGAGGCGCTTGAAGACGCGCCCGTCGACGCATACGAGGTGAACATCTCTTGCCCGAACGTCGATGCCGGCGGCATGACCATCGGCACGCACGGCGAGTCCGTCGAGCGCGTGGTGAGCATGTGCCGCGCCGCCACGAAGCGCCCGCTTATCGTGAAGCTCACGCCGAACGTCACCGATATCGCCGAGATCGCGCGCGCCGCCGAGGCTGCCGGAGCCGACGCCATCTCGCTGATCAACACGCTCATGGGCATGGCCATCGACGCCGAGCGCCGCCGCACCGTCACAGCGCGTCCGCTTTGCGGTTTTTCCGGCCCTGCCATCAAGCCCGTAGCGCTGCGCTGCGTGTGGCAGTGCCACAACACCGTGAAGGTTCCGCTTTTGGGCATGGGCGGCATCGCGTGCGGCACCGATGCGGTGGAGTTCATGCTTGCCGGCGCCACGGCCGTGGCCGTTGGCACCGCGAACTTCGTGAACCCCCAGGCAACCATCGACGTCATCGACGGCATCGCCGAGTACTGCGAGCGTCATGGCGTCAAAGACGTCAACGAACTGATTGGAGCTTTGCAATGCTAACCTCGTTTTCCGACATCCCCGCGCGCGACCGCGTCATCGTAGCCGTTGACTGCGACATCGAGGAAACGTTCGACCTGGCCGATAAGCTGCAGGGCAAGGCGAAATGGATGAAGGTTGGCATGACGCTGTTCTATGCCAACGGCCCGGCGGTGGTGTATGCGCTGAAGGAGCGCGGCTTCAAGGTGTTTTTGGACCTGAAGTTCCACGACATTCCGCACCAGGTCGAGGGCGCGGCGTATTCGGCCGCAGCTTCTGGTGCCGACATGATGACCATGCACACCGTTGGCGGCGTGGCCATGATGAGCGCGGCGCAGAAAGGCGCCGAGCGCGCTGCTGCTGAATACGGATTCGAGGTGCCCGTCACTCTCGGCATTACCGTGCTAACGTCCATGAGCCAGGCCGCGCTTGCCGACACCGGCGTCACCCGTCCCATGGCCGAACAGGTCAACGTGCTTGCTGAGCAGGCAAAACGCGCCGGCATTTCCGGCGTTGTGGCGTCTCCTCAGGAAGCTGCCATGCTGCGCGACGTGCTGGGCCCCGAAGGCTTCATCGTCACGCCCGGCGTGCGTCCGGCCGGCGCCGCCCTTGGCGACCAAAGCCGCGTGGCCACGCCCGCCCAGGCGTTCGCCAACGGCGCATCTCACATCGTCATCGGTCGCCCCATCACGCAGGCCGCAGACCCCGCCGCCGCCTTCGACGCCATTGTTGCCGAGCTTGATTAGGGAGATTCGGTAACGCGTTCATGACGCGAAGCCTACGCGTTTGCGCAAGCGTCGTCGTTGCCCTACAATGGCGGCTCGCGCACTCGGTTTCAAAGAAATCCGAGGTGCAGGCCGTGTTTTGGCGAAAACTTTTTTGTGGTTTGCTCGAATGACAGGTTGTCGTTGCCGCGTGACGTGCTAGTATCACGGCAACGCTTGAAGAACACGAAGGAGATTACTGATGGCTATTCCTCAACTCAGCGCTGAAGATCGTCAGGCGGCCCTTGAAAAGGCCAAGGCTGCTCGCATCAAGCGCGCGCAGGTTCGTGACGACCTTAAGGCTGGCAAGCTGACGCTTGCTCAGGTCATCGATATGAAGGAAGACCCGGTCGTCGGTCGTATGAAGGTTTCCACGCTCATCGAGACGCTGCCCGGCTACGGCAAGGCCAAGGCCGAGAAGGTTATGAGGGAGCTCCAGATCGCTGAAAGCCGTCGTCTGCGCGGTTTGGGCGAGCGCCAGCAGTCTGCGCTGCTGGAGCGTCTGGGCTAGCTCGTGCGTCGCGGCAACCTGTTCGTCATCTCCGGGCCATCGGGTGCTGGTAAAGGCACCTTGGTGGCCCGACTTGTGCAGGCGGTTCCCGATGCGTGGGTGTCCGTTTCGGCAACCACGCGCGCGCCGCGCAAAGGCGAGATCGACGGCGTTCACTACCAGTTCAAAACGCCCGAGCAATTCCAGCAGCTCATCGATACCGACGGCTTGCTTGAGTGGGCCGAGTACAGCTCGAACCGCTATGGTACGCCGCGCGCAAGCGTAGCCGAGCACATGGCGGCTGGCCAGCAGGTCATCCTGGAAATCGATGTGCAGGGCGCATTCCAAATCCGCGAGAAGGTGCCCGAGGCGCACCTCATTTTCATCGAGCCGCCTTCCATGGAAGTGCTTGAAGCGCGCCTGCGCGGCCGCGGAACCGAAACCGAGGAGGTCATCGAGCAGCGTCTTTCCGCTGCAAAGGTGGAGCTTTCTCGGAAAATGGAGTATGATATACAGCTTGTGAACGATGATTTGGACGAGGCGTGCGCCGCCCTCGTTTCCTACGTCAACGAACAAGCCGAGAAAACGCGAGGTTAGAAACCGTATGAGCATCATTGAACCCAGGATCACCGACCTTCTCAACGAGACGGACAACGACCGCTTCTTGCTGTGCGCTTTGGCGTCGAAGCGCGCCCACGACATCAACGACATGATGCGTGGCCAGCGCGACCGCGCCATCCAGCTGCAAACGGCCGTGGAAATCGCCAAGGCTGCCGACAAGAAGCCGCTGTCCATGGCGTTTGCCGAAATCGCTCGTGGCGACGTGTCCTACGACCCCGAAACCATCGACGCGCAGAACCACTAGTCCGCGTCTGGTAATCATTGCGGCGGGGTTCCCGCCGTCAAGCCCTCTGGCACCTTGTTCTGCCTGGAAGCACGTGCGTGAAAGCGCACGGTGAACTTCCAGTTCAGAGGCAACGTGTCAGGGGGCTTTTGCTGTGAACGCTTATCCCTTGGCAGCACGCGCCGCCGTGCTTTTCGCGAAACCGCGCCCCTGCATGCCGCTTCACCTGAAGGACCTGTCATGACTGAATTCCAGCGTATCTGCCTGGTGCATTATCACGAGATCGGACTGAAGGGCCACAACCGCTCCACGTTTGAGATGCGCCTGCTGAAAAACCTTGAGGCGCTGCTCACCGATTTCGACATCGTCACCATCCACCGTATCTCGGGTCGCCTGTGCGTGTTCTTGCGCGAAGGTACCGATTGGGAAACGGAAAAGCGCTGCGCCGAGTTCATCCGCAAGGTTCCGGGCGTGGCGCGCGTCTCGTCGGGCTATAAGTGCGAGCGCGATTTAAAGCAGATGGAAGAAGCGGCGCTGGCCGCCATGGCCGACGTGGACGACTTCACCAGCTTCAAGGTGCAGGCGCGCCGCAACCATACGGATTTCGAAGTCGGTTCCATGGACATGAACCGCATCATCGGCGCGGCGCTGTGCGAGGCGCATCCCGAGAAAAAGGTGCAGATGAAAAACCCCGACGTCGTTGTTGGCGTCGAGGTTGTGCAGAACGCTGCATACGTATATGCGCGCAGCGTACGCGGCGTGGGCGGCTTGCCGGTGGGAAGCTCGGGCAAGGTGGCCTGCCTGCTTTCAAGCGGTATCGACTCCCCGGTGGCCACGTGGCGCATGGCGCGCCGCGGCGCCGTGTGCATCGGCGTCCATTTTTCGGGCCGTCCGCAAACGTCCGACACCAGCGAGTACCTGGTCGACGATATCGCGCACGTGCTGGAGAAGACCGGTTGCATTGCACGCGTGTACGTGGTGCCGTTCGGCGACTACCAGCGTGAAATATCGCTGAAGGTGCCGCCGCAGCTGCGCGTCATCATGTATCGCCGCCTTATGTTCAAGGTAGCGCAGGAAATCGCCAGGCGCGAAGGCGCGAAGGCGCTGGTCACCGGCGAAAGCCTGGGCCAGGTTGCCTCGCAAACGCTTGACAACATTCGCTGTACCGACGCAGCCGTCGAGCTGCCCGTGTTCCGCCCGCTTATCGGCACCGACAAGCTTGAGATCATCGACATGGCCCAGCAGGCCGGCACGTTCGAAATCTCCTCGCAGGACGCGCCCGACTGCTGCACGCTGTTCATGCCGCGCAGCCCCGAAACGCACGCGCAGCTTGAAGACGTGCTTGCCGCCGAAGCGCTGCTGCCCATCGACGAATGGGTGCCCGAGATTGCGGACGCCGCCGAGCCGCACGACTACCGCTGCCCGGGCTACAAGCCGAAGAAATCTCGCAAAGCGCAAGCGTAGGGCAACGCCTCGCATCGGAAGACTAAGCCGCCGGTTATAAGCCGGCGGCTTTTGTTTTGGCGCGATTATCTGCGAAAACGAGTACAAGACGTGCTGCCTGCGTATAGCGAGGCGTGCGCCATGGGTGATTGCGGAGGGGCTTGCGATGCGCGGCAAGCGTATAAAGCTGCAAGGTTGCGCGTGCTATAGGCGCTGATATCGGCATAAGGTCTGCAAGGTTCGTACGCTAGGCTTGGCTCCGCAACCAGAAAGGAGCCTTCGGCATGGATTTTGTTCGCTACGCAGATTCGCTGCGCGCAAAACTGCATATAGGTGGCGTGAAGCTGCCCGTCATGATTGGCATAACGGCAGCGGTGCTGGTGGTGCTGGCGCTTGCGGGGTTCGGCATCGCTTCGGCCTTAGGCTCGAATGCGGGCGATTTCACCATTTCGCATAAGGAAGACGCATCGGCGCAAAAGGCTTCCGAGGACAGCGAAGCAGCGGCTAAGGAAAGCGTGTTCGTGCATGTCGGGGGAGCAGTTGCCGCGCCAGGCCTGTACGAGCTTCAGGCAGGAAGCCGCGTACAGCAGGCCATTGATGCCGCAGGCGGGTTTGCCGATGCGGCGGCAGCCGATGCCCTTAACTTGGCGCGCGTCGTGACCGATGGTGAACAGATTATCGTGCCGGAGGCAGCATCCGATCAGCCTGGTCAAGGCATCGACCCATCGGCCGCTTCCGCAAACACCTCTTCCGCTGCGCCAGGCAAAGTCAACATCAACAGCGCTACGGCAGACGAATTGCAGCAGCTCAACGGCGTGGGACCGGCGTTAGCTCAGCGCATCGTCGACGATCGGAAGACGAATGGCGCGTTTGCAACTATCGAAGACCTCAAGCGCGTATCAGGCATAGGGGACAAGAAGTTCGCTTCACTGGCCGATTCGATATGCGTAGGGTAGCCATTGCCCAAAGCGAGTTGCTCAACGATGGTTTTGCGCTCGAACAGCAAGACCTTACCTCGCACGTGTTTCCCGCGCGCCCCACCATCCCCGTAGCGCTGGCGCTTGCCGTAGGACTGTGGGCTGGAAGCGCCGCGACGCTGACGTTGACTATGCAGGCAGAAGCCATCGCATGCATTGCCGCTGCCCTAGCCAATGGGATTGCAGCCTCTGTGCTGCTGTTGCTGTGGTGGCGAAAACGAAAACTCGCGCTTGCTTGGATGCTGGCCATCGGATTGCTAGCTGGTGGCGCACTCGGATGCGCAAAAGCCGCCACGCTGCACGTTCAGCAAACCGCGGCGGAAAATATGTCAGGCCGCCTTTCCATTGTTGCGCTTGCAGACGGCTCGAGCGGCTCTTTTGGAACATCGTGCCTTGCGAGCGTTACCGTCGAGAGCTCTTCAACATCGGTTGTGGCGACGGTATCGTTTCCTAAAGATACGCCAACGGTAGCGTATGGAAACGTTTTCGAAGGCTACGGCACCGTAAGCGCTCCATCGCAAACACGTGAAGCGTATTGCTGGCAGAAGGGCGCCGTGGCAAACGTCAAGCTGCGCACGTGCGAACAGGTTGGACGAGCAGACGTCCTTGGTATGCTAACCGCAATCCGGCAGCGGGCAATCACCTTTCTGACGCACCCGCAACGCATCGACAACGGACTTGCCTCCGCGCTGGTGTGCGGATGGCGCGGCGCACTTGACGAGGAAACATACCGAGACTTCCAGGTCAGCGGGTTAGCGCACGTCGTGGCCGTATCGGGCGCTCATCTATCTATCATGGTCGCATTCGTTGCATCGGCCGTCCGGCTGCTCGGACTACCACGCAACCTGTCGATGGCACTGCAAATATCGCTGGTGCTCGCCTACCTTGTGCTGACCGCCGTCCCGGTTTCCGCTGTTCGTGCGGCAGTGATGACCATTGCGGGGCTGTTGTCTTGGACGGCGCGGCGGCGGGCCTCTTCGTTGTCTTCGCTATCCGTTTGCATGGCGGGTCTCATCGCGCTCGACCCGCTTGCGGCGCTATCGGCTTCGTTTGCGCTGTCGGCTTTCGCCACGTTGGGCATCGTCCTGTTCGGCTCGCTCACCGATCGCTGGATCGAGCGCCTGGCACCACGGGTACCCGCTTTTGCGCGCGAAGCCCTAGCGCTGACGTTGGCGTCCTCGGTTTTAGCAACGCCCCTGTCCGCTGCGTTGTTTTCCCAGCTTCCCCTGGTGGCACCGCTTGCGAATATGGCAACAGGCCCGCTCTTCGGGCCGGTATGCACGGCCGGCATCCTTTGCAGCATGGTGGCGCTTGCGTTTCCTGCCACCGCAGGGTGCATGGCTGCGGTGGCCTGCGGGCTAGCCTGGTTGCTGCGCTCAGTCACGCACGCCGTGGCGTGTATCCCGTATGCCAGCATACCCGTCACCTTGTCTTTAGGTGCCGCGCTGGCGCTAGGCTTCGCTTGCGCTGCGGCGCTGTGGCTGTGGTGGCCAACGCCAAGCACGAAGAAGCGCCGGCACCGCAACCTTCGATGGGCTTGTGCTAGCGTTGCCGGCTGTTTGCTCGTTGGCGCGTTGCTTGTTGCTTTCGGCCAAAACGGAGCAACGGAAATCATTGCGCTTGATGTAGGGCAGGGCGATGCCATCCTAGTGCGCAGCAAAGGGAAGGCCATCCTCATCGATACCGGTAACCAGGACAACATGCTGCGAGAAGCGCTGGCGCGACAACGCATCGCCCACCTTGACGCCATCGTCATCACGCATCCCGACGACGACCACATGGGTTCGCTCACTTCGCTGCGCGGCGCCGTGCAAACCGATCGCGTGCTGGTAGCAAACGATGCGCTTACCTGCGCATGCGCATCGTGCGGCACCCTGCGAAACAACGCTTGCCAGCTGGTAGGGGAGCGCAACATAGCAGGGTTGTCTCAAGGCGACGCCATAACTGCGGGGTTCTTAACCCTCACCTGCATCTGGCCAGCAGCATTCACCGACGAAGGCGGCAACGCCGACAGCGTGTGCCTTCTTGCAGATGCGGACGTCAACGGAGACGGGCAAGGGGAGTGGCGAAGCCTGCTTGTGGGCGACGCCGAGCACGACCAGCTTGCGGCCATGATTGAAAACGGGAGCGTTGGAGATGTTGACCTCTACAAAGTAGGGCACCACGGATCGAAAAACGCCCTGACCGAGGAGCAGGCCCTCACCTTGCAACCTGAGATTTCGCTCGTCTCGGTGGGTGCTCACAACCGCTATGGCCATCCCGCCGCAAACACCCTTGACGCCCTGCAAGCTGCTGGAAGCACCATATTGCGCACCGACGAGCATGGGGACGTGGTCTGCAGATTCACGGAACGTGTCATCGAGGTAAGCTGCCTGCGGTAGAATGGCCGCATGACTGATACGAAACATACCGGGGCGGCGCTGCTGCCCGTCTATCTCGTCAACGGCGAAGACGCTCTCAAACGCGACGCCGTTATGAAACGCCTGCGCGAACGCTTGTCGAAGATGGGCGACCTGTCGTTCAACTCCGACGTGTTCGAAGGCGCGGAATTCACCGGCGACGACGTGGTGAACGCCTGCAACACCATCCCGTTCGCATCCGATGTGCGCCTGGTGGAGGTGCGCGGCGTCGACAACCTCAAGAAAGCCGATTCCGAGCCGATCGTTGCCTATCTTGATGCACCGTGCGAGTCCACGGTGCTGGCGTTAGTAGCCGAAAAGCTGGCGAAGAACACGCGACTGTACAAAGCAGTGGCCAAGCACGGCAAAACCGCCGTCATCGACTGCGCGCCCCCGAAGGCGCGCGACCTACCGAAACTGGTGCGTTCCATGGCCGTCGGCCACGGCGTCACGTTCTCGGAAGGCGCTGCTGCCACGCTCGTAAGCTTGGTCGGCGAAGACACCGTGCATCTGGATGCCGAAATCAAGAAGATCGTGCTGGCTCACACCGGCACGGCTGCCGTTGGAGAACAAGAGGTGCTGCAGCTGGTCAGCCGCACGGCCGAGGCAAAGCCGTGGGATTTCGTGAACGCGTTCGCCGCGCGCGACACAGCCCGCTGCCTGCTGCTTTTGCAGCGCATGCGCTCGGTGTCGCCCCATGCGCTTATGCCCATGTGCACGGCGCGCCTGCGCGAACTCATCTGCGCGAAAAGCATGGCTGCCCGCGGCAACACCACGCCGCGCGCGCTTGCCGCCGCCCTCACCGACTACGCGAAAATCGCGAACGAGAAGGCGCGGCCGAAGCAGGATTGGCAAGTGAAAGACCACGTGTCCTGCGCTCGCCGCTTTACCGCAGACGAGCTGCGCGCCGCGCTCATCAGCGCGCGTAACACCGAGCAGGCCATGAAAAGCGGCGCAGACCCCGATGCCGCATTTCGCGAATGGGTGGTCGGCATCACCGCCAAACGGCGCTAAGGTAGCAATACCGCAGCTGCTTTCCCGTTCGCAGAAATCAGGAATGGCGTAAGACGCCAGTCGAGCAGGGCAGCTGCAACCAAACCAACCAAGCAACAAGCCCCCATATCATGTCCGCACGTTCCCTGCCGGCACCTGCCAGTTCCCATCTCAACCGCCCCAAACACAAAAAACGCCCCGGAAATCCGGGGCGTTTCGCACTCAAACTAAAGCAGCAGGCTATTCAGCAGCCTCTTCGCCTTCGCCGGCCTCAGCCTCGGCAGCGGCAGCCTCAGCAGCAGCCTTGGCCTTGCGCTCGGCGGCAGCAGCTTCCTGCTTCAGCTGCTCGGCGCGACGCAGCGCCTTGGCCTCGGAAGCGGCCTTCATGGCAGCAACGCGCTCAGCCTTGCGAGCAGCCTTCTTGTTGCCGTTGGACTCCTGCTTCTTAGCCTCGGGCTTCACATAAGCGGCGCGCACCTCGTCGGTGACGATGGTGTTCACCAGGTTCATGATGCCGGACTTGCGGTTCGCGGCCTGGTTCTTGTGGATGATGCCCTTGGAAGCGGCCTTGTCCAGCAGACGGCAGGCGTACAGCGCCTTGGCGTAAGCGGCGGTAGCATCGCCAGCGGCAACGGCCTCGCGAGCAGCGCGCACGGCGGTCTTCAGCTCGGACTTGCAGGCGCGATTGCGCTGACGGGACTTCTCGTTGGTTACGATGCGCTTTTTCTGGCTCTTGATGTTTGCCATTTCGAAACTCCTTCGATACGTGGTGTGCCCTTCAGGGCCTTCCTGCGAAACCGGCAGGCAAAAGGAGTGAAATGCGCGGATGACAGATTGGCATATGCCGCCATCAGGCGCAAACCTTTCAAGAAGATGCATATGCGGAACGGTCAGGTTTTCCCGTTCAGGTAAGCCAATCGGCCACCCGGCACTACGACTATCCTTCGTGCAGCCTTGTCTGCGGATTCGCTTTCACGTTTTGTGAGCGAACGTCGCGCCGGATACGCAATGCGATAGAATACCGCATGTTGCGCGCAAGCGCACAGACATTTTGAAACTTGTGCAGAGGAATGCACATTTTCGTTCGATGCAAACGGAAGAAAAGGGGTTTTCCATAATGCGGACGAAGGTTCTTGCCGCGGCGTGCGCGGCGGCGCTTGCCGTCGGCGCGTGCGGCCTTGCCGGGTGCGGCGCGAAACAGCACGAGATCATCGAACAGGGAAAGGCGTGCGCGTCGTGCCATTCCGACGAGAAGCAAACCTATGACGTGGCGCAACCGGAATCGGCCGCCCAATCCACTGGCGAGGTGCACGTGAAAACGGACGCTTCGCAGGTGATCGTCTGCAAGCCCACGTTCATTTCCGAAGACGGGTCGAAGTTCGTGCCCGAGCAAACGTCCACGCAGTCCGTGTCGGGGGGTGAGGCCACCATCACGCTGCCCGAAGGCACGTGGGCCGTGTGCACCAACGATGGCCAGGTGAAGGCGAAGCTGGTCACGGTAAGCGCGCAGGCGGCCGGCGCCGCTGACGTGGAATTGTAGTGCTTGGCCGGCAAGCCCGCCTGCAACCCTGATAGAATCGAGCGAAACGCAAAATCGCGCAGCGGCGTGTAAAGTCGCTGCGCGCCCGTTATATGAAAGCCGAGGCCATGACCGACCCTTCGCATATTCGCAACTTCAGCATCATCGCCCATATCGACCACGGCAAGTCCACGCTGTCCGACCGCATCCTCGAGATGACGGGCACGGTGGCGCACCGCGACATGCAGGCGCAGTTGCTTGACAGCATGGACATCGAGCGCGAGCGCGGCATCACCATCAAAAGCCAGGCCGTGCGCGTCAGCTACACGGCTGATGACGGCGAAACGTACCAGTTCAACCTCATCGACACGCCCGGCCACGTCGACTTCACGTACGAGGTCAGCCGCAGCCTGGCCGCATGCGAAGGCGCGGTGCTGGTGGTGGACGCCACGCAGGGCGTCGAGGCGCAAACGGTGGCCAACGCCATGATGGCCATGAACGCCAACCTGGAGATCATCCCGCTTATCAACAAGATCGACCTCCCCTCGGCCGAGCCCGAGCGCGTGAAGGCCGAAATCGAGGACGGCCTTGCCATCCCAGCCGACGACGCCGTGCTGGCAAGCGGCAAAACGGGCGTGGGCGTGCACGACCTGCTGGAAGCGGTGGTGTACAACATCCCCGCGCCGCAAGGCAACGCCGACGCACCGCTGCGCGCGCTCATCTTCGACAGCTATTTCGACCCGTACCGCGGCGTCGTGGCGCTGGTGCGCGTGGTGGACGGCTCCATGCACAAAGGCCAGAAGCTGCGCCTTATGGCGTCGGGCAAGGTCATCCAGGCCGAAGAGGTCGGTGCGCGCCACCCCGTGGAAGAGCCGCTGCCCGAGCTTTCCGTCGGCGAGGTAGGATACCTGGTCACGGGCCTGAAAGACCTGTCGCACGTCAAGGTGGGCGACACCATCACGCTGGCCGAAGGCGGCGTGGACGAGCCGCTGCCTGGCTACCGCGAGGCCAAGCCCATGGTGTACACGGGCCTGTTCCCCATCGACTCCGACCAGTACGAGCCGCTCAAAGAGGCGCTCGAGAAGCTGTCGCTCAACGACCCGGCCCTTATCTGGGAACCGGAAAAATCGCACGCGCTGGGATTCGGCTTCCGCGTAGGCTTTTTGGGCCTGCTGCACATGGAAGTGGTGAAGGAACGCCTGGAGCGCGAGTTCAACCTGGACCTTCTGGCCACGGCGCCGTCGGTGGAGTACCACGTGTACCGCCAAGGCGGCCAGATGATCAGCCTGCACTCGCCGCAGGAGATGCCCGACCCAGGCGAGATCGAGCGCATCGAGGAACCCTACCTCAAGGCGAAGATCCTCATCCCGCCCGATTACGTGGGCGCCGTCATGGACCTTACCGTGGCGCGCCGCGGCACGTTCGTTACCATGAACTACCTGTCGCAGCACACGGTGGAGATGCTGTGGGAGATTCCGCTGTCCGAGCTGATCATGGACTATTTCGACAAGCTGAAGTCGAACACGAAAGGCTACGCAAGCCTGGACTACGACTTCGATGGGTACAAGCCGTCGAACCTGGTGAAGCTTGACATCCTGCTTTCCGGCAAGCCCATCGACGCGCTCAGCTTCATCGTGCACCGCGACAAAGCCTATGAGCGCGGGCGCGTGCTTACGGAGAAGCTGAAGGACATCATCCCACGTCAGATGTTCGAAGTGCCCATCCAGGCCGCTATCGGCGGACGCGTGCTGGCGCGCGAGACGGTGAAAGCCAAGCGCAAAGACGTGCTGGCGAAATGCTACGGCGGCGACATCAGCCGCAAGCGAAAGCTGCTGGAAAAGCAGAAGCAAGGCAAGAAGCGCATGAAGGCCATCGGCAACGTGGAAGTGCCGCAAGAGGCGTTCATGGCCATTTTGAAGGTTGACGATTAGGACTCGGGTCATATGAGCAAAAGTTCGCGCGAAGAGGGAAGCTGGCTTGACGACGCATTCGACGAGAACAAGGCGAAAGCCGAGCTCGAACGCGCGCAAGGCGGCAGCACGAAGGCGGCCGGCTGCGGTTGCGTGGTCGTGGTCGTCGCGCTTGTCTGCTTGCTGGTGTTCACGCTGGTGTCGGGCGTAGGCATCCTCTCATCGTTGTAGCGCATGAAGCCGGAGCCGGGGTTGCGAAAGACCATGGGCTCCGGCTTTCGCAACCTTTTGGCATTCGCGCATGAAGCGGTCGGCCGCGCCTTGTGCGGTCGGTATAGGATAGGACGTATGTACGATTTTTTCGCATCCCATCAGCTGCTGCTGGCGCCTATGGCCGGCGTGTCCGACATGGCGTTTCGCACGCTGTGCCGCGAGCAGGGCGCTGATCTGACCTACACGGAAATGGTGTCCGCGAAGGGCCTTTCCTATGCAAACGAGAAAACGCGCCACTTGCTTGACCTGGCGCAAGGTGAAGACGTGGTGGCTGTGCAGCTGTTCGGCCACGAGCCTGGCGTCATGGCGTCGCAGGCGGCGTGGATCGAGCAGGCCGTGGGGGATTCGCTGGCATATCTTGACATCAACATGGGCTGCCCGGCGCGCAAAATCGTCACGAAAGGCGACGGCAGCGCGCTTATGCGCGACCCCGACCTTGCCGCACGCATCGTCAGCGCGGTTCGCGCTGCCGTTGACCACCCCGTAACGGTGAAGTTTCGCCGAGGGTGGGCGCAAGGCCAGGAAACGGCGCCGGAATTCGCCCGGCGCATGGAAGCGGCGGGCGCCTGCGCGGTGGCCGTGCACGGCAGGTTTGCCGAGCAGCTGTACCGCGGCAGCTCCGATTGGGGCACCGTTGCGCGCGTGAAGCAGGCCGTCAGCATCCCCGTCATCGGCAACGGCGACGTGAAGTGCGGCGCCGATGCGGCGGCTATCAAGCAGCAAACTGGCTGCGACGCCGTCATGATCGCTCGCGCGGCCGAGGGAAACCCCTGGATATTCGCGCAGGCCAAAGCCGCGCTGGCCGGTGAGCACCCGCCCGTGGCGCCCACGGTTGAGCAGCGCATCGCCATGGCGCGGCGCCATGCGCGCCTGCTTGCCCAGCGCGAAGGCCGCAACATCGTGCGCATGCGCAAGCACGCCATGTGGTACATGGCCGGGCTTCCCGGAGCCGCGGCGGCGCGCGGGAAAATCAACGCATGCGTAGGCGTCGAAGACTTCGACGCCGTGTTCGACGAGCTGCTAGAGATTGCGGGCGCCCATGCATGATCCCTACCGCGCCCTGTACGTGCATCTGCCGTTTTGCGTGAAGCGCTGCGCCTACTGCGATTTCACCACATCGGCCGTAAAGCAGGACAGCCCGCTCATCGACGAATACATCGAAGAGCTCTGCCTGCAAATCCGCCGCAAAGCCCGCGAAGGGGAACTTGGCAGCATCGAAACCGTGTACCTAGGCGGCGGCACGCCCTCGCACGTGGGCTTAAGCCGCCTGTCCATGCTGCTGTACACGCTCAGCCTGTCCATGCGCCTTGAACCCGACGTCGAGTGCACCATGGAAGCGAACCCCGAAAGCCTCACGCCCGCCATGGTGCGAGACATCTGGGCACTCGGCGTGAACCGCCTGTCCATCGGCGTGCAAAGCTTCGACGACAACGTGCTGGCTACGCTTGGGCGCGCGCATAACGCCGAGGGGGCCAAGCGCGCCGTCGCCGCCGCGCACGAGCGTTTCGACAACGTCAGCGTTGATTTGATGTGCGGCATTCCGGGGCAAACCACCGCCTCCCTCGAGCACAGCGTGCAGACGGCTATCGAACAGGGGGTAACGCACATGAGCATCTACCCGCTTACCATCGAGCCGCATACGCCATTCGACGCCATGGTGCTCTCAGGCCAGATGGAAGAGCCCAACGACGACGTCGAAGCCGAGCATATGCAAGTCGCCGCGCGGCTTCTGCAGGCGGCAGGGTATCAGCGCTACGAGGTTGCAAGCTACGCCAAGCCCGGCTATGCCTGCAAGCACAACATCGCCTACTGGACCGGCGTGCCGTACCTGGGTATCGGGAAAAGCGCAGCGTCCATGACGCAAAACGACCAGCGCCGCATGCGCGTGCAAGACGGACAGGTCACCGACGACCTGAACCGCGCCGAGATGTTCGCGGAAGACCTCATGTTGGGCATGCGCATGTCGCGCGGCGTTTCCGATGAGCTGATCACGCAGGCGGAAAGCCAGTTGCCCGACGTGCGACGCGTGCTTGAAGAGCTTGCTCAGCAGGGGCTTGCGGTACACGAGGGCAACCGTTGGCGCCCGACTGAGCGCGGATGGTTGTGCGGCAACGATCTGTATGGCGCGCTGTTTGACCTGGCTCCGTAACCACGTATCGGGGCACGCGGGCGCCTTCGTCTTCGCAATTCTTACAATTCGGTGCAGTATTAGCACTCCGCCGGCCGGGCTGCTAATATAATCTGCTACGAAACCGAATACCAAAGAGTGGTACACATGCGAAAGGATGGTGGAGAAGCGTGCTTTCAGATCGACGTCAAAAAGTGTTGGCGGCATTGATCGAGGAATACGTGGCGCGCGCTCTGCCGGTGGGCTCGCGTACGTTGACCGAGCGCTACCAGCTCGGCGTCAGCGCGGCAACCGTGCGCAACGAGCTTTCGGTGCTTGAAGACGGCGGCTACATCGCGCAGCCCCATACCTCGGCCGGCCGTATCCCAACCGATCAAGGGTATCGCGCGTTCGTCGACAACCTGCTTGCTCAGGAAGGCCGCGAAGAAGAGGACGAGCGCTGCAAGAAGGCGGCAGACAAGCTGCGCGAAAGCGCATCGGAGCTTGACGATTTGGTGGAACAAACGTCGTCGGCGCTCACGAAGCTGACCGATTGCCTGTCCATCGTGCTTGCCCCTTCGGTGCTTGACCTGCATATCAAGCAAGTCTCGCTCATTTCGCTCACGCCGTACCGGGCGCTTGTGGTGGTGGTCACCGAAGACGGCCAGGTGTTCAATCGGCAAATGGAATTCGCCGAAGAGGTGCCCAGCGACGAACTTGCGCGCGTGCAGCACTTGCTCGGCGACGTGTTCTCGGGCAACAGCCTGCACGAGATCGAAAACGGCCTGGGGCAGGGAATGGCCGAGGCGTTCCGCAACCCGCTCGTGCGCATGACGCTTGACGAGGTGCTTTCGTGCATGCGCGAGGGCGACACGTCGCGCGCGCACAGCCTGGGCGTAACGTCGCTGCTTGCGCAACCCGAGTTCAGCCAATCGCAGGCGCTGCTTCCCGTCATGCAGGTGCTTGAAGACGACACGGTGCTGCTGCACATCCTCGACAACGCGGCGCAGACATGCACGGGCGCGCCTAGCGTGCGCATCGGTTCGGAAAACGATGCCGAAGCGCTTTCGGGCGTGTCGGTGGTGGCCAGCCGCTACGGGCGTGGCGACGCGGCAGGCGTCGTGGCCGTCATCGGCCCCACGCGCATGGACTATTCGAAGGTAATTCGCGCGGTGCGCATCGCTGGCGCCGCGTTAGGCGATAACTAGGTGGTACAAGGGGCCGGCAGCGTACCGCGCCCCGAAGAAAGGTAGAACGGAAACACCATGGCGAAGGACTTGTACGAAGTTCTCGGCGTCTCCCGCGACGCAACCGAGGCGGATATCAAGAAGGCGTTTCGTCGCAAAGCGCGCGAGCTGCACCCTGACGTAAACAAAGCTCCCGACGCAGAAGACCAGTTCAAAGAGCTCAACGAAGCATACGATGTGCTCAGCGACGCCAACAAGCGCGCCCAGTACGACCGCTTCGGCACCGTCCCGGGCGCCGCGGGCGGCGGCTATGGCGGCAACGGCTACGTCGACTTCGACGACCTGTTCGGCGGCGGCTTCGGCGTCGGCGATATCTTCAGCAGCTTCTTCGGCGGTGCCGCGGGCGGCGGCGGTGCGCGCCAGCAGCGCACGGAAGGCCGCGACATGGGCGTTGGCCTGCGACTGACGCTTGAGGAAGTTGCCACGGGCGCCAAAAAGGAAATCGTCTACGACCGCCTGGCGCCTTGCCCGGATTGCGACGGCACGGGCCTGGGCGAAAACGGCAAGGAAGTGTCCTGCCCCGAGTGCGGCGGCAAGGGCCGCGTGGTCACCGTGCAGCACACGTTCCTGGGCGACATGCAAACGGCCACCACGTGCAGCAAGTGTAACGGCACGGGCAAAACCATCGACAACCCGTGCCCCGAGTGCGAAGGCCAGGGCCGCGTGCCCGACCGTCAGCGCGTCACCGTCGAGGTGCCCGTGGGCATTCGCGATGCCCAGCAGCTGCGCCTGACCGGCTTCGGCGAGGCAGGCCTTCGCGGTGCGCGCTCGGGCGACCTCATTGTCACGTGCCGCATCCAGCCCCACGAGTTCTTCGAACGCGACGGGGACGACCTGCATTGCCGCGCGAACGTGTCCATCGTCCAGGCAACGCTTGGTGCTGAAATCGAGGTCGACGGCATCTTCGAGGGCGAAAAGGTGAAGGTGCGCATCCCCGAGGGCCTGCAGAACGATCAGATCGTGCGCGTGAAAGGCTTCGGCATGCCGCGCTTCCGCAGCGATGCTCGCGGCGATATGTACGTGCACGTTACCGTGGTGGTGCCGAAGAAGGTTACGAAAAAGCAGCGCGAGCTGCTTGAGCAGTTGGCCCACGAACTGGGCGAAGACGTTTCCGAGGCGCGCACGCCGCTGCAGAAGCTGCGCGACAAGTTCAACTAGCGAAGGAGCTTCGTGTCTCTTCCACACTTCTTTCTAAACGTTCAGGTGCTCGCAAAAGAAGCGCAAGCGGAATTTCCACTTGCGCTTTCGCGCGATGATGCCAAGCACGCTAAAGTGCTGCGCCTTGCCCCGGGCGAACATGTTGCCGTCGTCGATGCCGCCCAAGACTATTTCGAATGCGAAATAGTCTCGTTTGCCGAGGCGCTGCCCGTCGTGCGCATTGCCGGCCATCTCGACCAGGCAAGCGATATGCCGCACGTCTGCTTGGTGCAGGGCCTGGCGAAGGGCGACAAAATGGAAACCGTCATCCGCCATGCCACCGAACTGGGCGTCGCCGAATTCATACCGTTTGCCGCCGCACGCTCCATCATGAAAGTAGACGCGAAGAAAGCAACTGCGAAAACCGAGCGCTGGCAAGCCATCGCCAAAAGCGCCGCCATGCAGTCGGGGCAAACGCGCTTGGCGCACGTAAACCAGCCCATGAAGCTGCCCGCGGTGTGCGCCGCGCTGGCGGGTTTCGACGCGGTGCTCGTGTGCTGGGAAGAGGCTCCGGGCACGGCCGTGCTACACGAAGCGCTTGCAAGCGCACTAGCTAATGTAGGAAAACCCCCGGTCGAAGCACGAATCGCAGTGGTTGTTGGCCCCGAGGGCGGACTTGCTCCGGAAGAAGTGGAGGCACTTCTGGCGAGCAACGCGCACGCAAGCTTGGTATCGCTGGGCCGCTCCATCCTGCGCACGGAAACCGCCGGCATCGTGGCGCCGGCGCTGGTGCTCTATGAGCTGGGCGGGCTGGGCGCAAAGGAGCGCGCATGAACTTCGCCATCGTGAATCTTGGCTGCAAGGTCAACCGCGTGGAATCCGATGCGTTCGCATCGGGCCTGCTCGCACGCGGTTGCCAGGAAACCGACGAAGCCGCCGCGAACATCGTGGTGGTGAACACGTGCACCGTCACGGGCGAAGCCGAGAAGAAAACGCGCAAGGCGGTGCGCCATGCCCTGCGCGCGAACGACCTTTCTCACGTGGTGGTAACCGGCTGCGCAGCGGCCATCGATGCCGATGCGTTCACGGCCATGGCGCCGGGCCGCGTGCATGTTGCGGGAAAACTGCAGGTCGATGAAGTGATTGACCAGCTGGTTGGGCCTTTGAAGTCGGGATATCACGCACTGGCCGTTGGCAACGGCTTTCGCACACGCGTGGGTGTGAAAGTACAGGACGGCTGCAACAACGCTTGCACGTACTGCATCGTGCACGTTGCGCGCGGGCGGGCCACCAGCCGCAACGCTGGCGATGTGCGCGAAGAATGCAAGGCGCTCGCTGAAGCGGGCGCCCGCGAAATCGTGCTGACCGGCATCAACCTGGGGTCGTATCGCTTCGATGGCGGCCAGGGGGAAGTCCTTATGCTCGACGGCCTCATGCAGGCGTTGCTCGACGACACCGCCGACGTGCACGAACCGGGTCAGCCGCCGTGTCGCTTCCGCATCTCAAGCATCGAACCGGCCGACGTGTCCGACAAGCTCATCGACGTCATGGCTCGCTCGAACGGTCGCATCTGCCGCCATCTGCATCTGCCGCTGCAATCGGGTTCCACGAAGGTGCTTGCCGAGATGAACCGCCCGTACACGGCGCAGCAATTCGAGGCGCTGGTAAACAAGCTGTATGCAAAGCTTCCCGAGCTTTCTTTGTCTACCGACATCATCTGCGGTTTTCCCGGCGAAACGGACGCGGATTTCCAAGAAACGCTTGACGTGGCGCAACGCTGCCGCTTCTCGAAAATCCACGTGTTCCCGTACTCGCAGCGCGAGGGCACTCCCGCAGCTGCGCGCACCGATCAAGTTCCGCACGAAATGCGTGCCGAACGCGCCCGCACGCTACGCGCGCTTGCCAAGCAACTACGCCAACAAGATCGAGAAAACAGAGCCGGCACCAGAGAGCTGGCGCTCATCGAGGAAAACGGCGTGGCCATGACGGAAAGCTACCACGAGCTGCCGGCTCCCGAAGGTGTCAAGGCAGGCGCGCTCATGCCCGTAACGCTTTAGCTTGTGCAGGCCGTGAACGTCCAGGCCGCGCCGCAAAAACGCGAAATTCCTCGTGCTATACTAGCGCCCATGACAGAGAACACGCACATCACCTTGACCGCGCCGCAATCGGTGAACATGGCGCTGGTCGTCGGACCGGGCGATTGCCTGCTGCACCAAATCGAAGAGGCGTTCGACTCGCGTATCACCGTGCGCGGCGACTCCATCGTGCTTGAAGGCGACCCCATCGAGGTCCAATCGCTCACTGCCTTGTTCACGGAGCTCATCAAGCACGTAGAGGCCGGCGATGTCCCCGACTCGGGCTACGTCGCCCGTGCCATCGAGCTTCTGCGCAACGCGGAGTTTTCGCCCACGGCGCTTCGCGAAGACATACTGCTCACGTACCGCGGCCGTGCCATCAGGCCCAAAACCGCAGGCCAGAAGCACTATGTCGATGCTATTCGCAACAGCACCGTCACGTTCGGCATCGGCCCTGCGGGCACGGGCAAAACGTACCTTGCCATGGCCATGGCCGTGGCGGCGCTCAAGCGCAAGGAAGCAGGGCGCATCATCCTTACGCGTCCGGTGGTGGAAGCGGGGGAGAATCTTGGCTTTCTGCCCGGCACGCTCTCCGAAAAGGTGGACCCTTACATCCGCCCGCTGTACGACGCGCTGTTCGACATGACCGACATGCAGCGCGCCCAGCAGCTCATCGAAAGCAACGTCATCGAAATCGCACCGCTGGCGTTTATGCGCGGGCGCACGCTCAACGACAGCTTCGTCATCCTCGATGAAGCGCAAAACACCACGCCCGAGCAAATGAAGATGTTCCTCACACGCTTGGGCTTCGGGTCGAAAATGGTCATTACCGGCGATATCACGCAGCTCGATTTGCCGCACGGCGTTTCGGGCCTTAAAGGCATCGAGGACATCCTCGGCGATATCGACGGCATCTCATTCTGCAAGTTTTCCGGCAAAGACGTGGTGCGCCATACGCTCGTGGCCGCCATCGTCTCGGCGTACGATCGCGCGCAAACGCACAGCGCGCAGAAGAAGGCAAATCATGGACGTGCAAATTAATTACGACTATCGCGAAGACGACCTGAAGGACATGCCGCTGGTGGAGTTGGCGCAATTCGTGCTGAATCACCAGCACAAACCCGAAAACACCGAGGTGTCCCTAAGCTTCGTCACCGACGACGAGATCGCGAACCTCAACGAAACGTATCGCGGGAAAGTTGGCCCCACCGACGTGCTGTCGTTCGAATGCGACGGTGTGGAAGACGAGCTTTCCGATATCGTGCCAGAAGGCTTCGACGACGTGTACGAGCTGGGCGACGTGGTCATCGCGCCCGATGTGGCCGAACGCCAAACGCATGAGTTCGGCACCACGTTCGAGCAGGAAATCAGCCTGCTGTTCGTGCATGGCCTGTTGCACCTGTGCGGCTACGACCACATCGTGGAAGAGGAAGCGCAGGTCATGGAAGCGCTTGAGGACGAAATCCTCAAAGCCTGGAACAGCCGTTAAGCCATGCCCGCCAACGAAACGAAGCCTTTCGTGCGCACTGCCGACACGAAAGGGCTGGGCCAGCGCTACAAGCTTGGCTCTGCGTTCGCAAACGCAGGACGCGGCCTTGCCGAAGCCGTGCGCGGCGAGCGCAACCTGCGCATCGACGCCGGCTTCGCCGTTGTTGCCATCGCACTCGGCTTCGCGTTGCGCATCGACACGGCGTCGTGGCTTGCCGTCATCGTGTGCATCGGCATGATGTTCGCGCTTGAAACGCTTAACACCGCCATCGAAGCCGTGGTGGACCTGGCAAGCCCCGGCTACCACGAGCTGGCACGCAAGGCGAAAGATTGCGCGGCCGGCGCGGCGCTAGCTGGCGCCATCGCGTCGCTGGTTGTGGGCATCATCGTGTTCGCCCCGCGCTTGCTGGCGCTTTTCATTTCCTAGCAACCCAACCCTCAAAGGAGACTTATGGACCTCGACGCCTACTTCGGACACGCCGCGCCGCCTTCGGGCGACGGCTTCAAATCCGGCTTCGTCACGCTTATCGGCCGCCCGAACGCCGGCAAATCCACGTTGCTCAACACCATCATGGGCAAGAAAATCGCCATCACGTCGAACACGGCGCAAACCACGCGCCACCGTTTCCGCGCCGTATACACGCGCGACGACATGCAGATGATCATCGTGGACACGCCTGGCCTGCACAAGCCGCACGACGCGCTTGGCGAAGAGCTGAACACCTCGGCGCTCAAGGCGCTTGAAGACGTCGACGTCATCGCCATGCTCATCGACGCCTCCAAGCCCGTCGGCCGCGGTGACGAGTGGGTGGCGGCCCAGCTTGACGGCCCGCACTGCAAGCACGCGAAGAAAATCTGCGTGTTGTCGAAATCCGACCTGGTCACGAAAGAGCAGCTGCACGCGCAGGCCGAAGCCGCCGACAAGCTGGCCAACTGGGACGCCATGGTGGGACTGAGCTCCGAATCGGGCCACAACGTGGACGCGTTCATCGAGGAAGTGGAGTATTTCCTGCCCGAGGGCCCGGCATGGTTCCCCGCCGACATGGAAACGGACCAGCCCATCGAGGTCATCGTGGCCGAGTTCATCCGCGAGAAGATCCTGCGCACGTTCCGCGACGAGGTACCGCACTCCATCGGCGTCACCATCGAGCACATGGAGTACGAAAAGGCGAAGAACCTCAACCGTATTCTGGCACGCATCTACGTGGAGCGCGACTCGCAGAAGGGCATCATCATCGGCAAGGGCGGCCAGGCCATCAAGCGCATCGGCCAAGAAGCGCGTGCCGACCTCGAACAGCTGCTCGGCACCCGCGTATACCTCGACCTCATGGTGAAGGTGAAGAAGAACTGGCGCCGCGACGCCACGCAAATCAGGCGTTTCGGCTACGGCGAAGGGTTGTAATCCTTTCGCGCATGTTGACAAAGCGAACGCGGTCGACCCGGCCGCGTTCGCTACAATAGGGCTATTGTGATTGCAAGGTTTGTGCTAGGAGTTTCGGCATGATTTGTCCTCATTGTCATACGGATAATCGTTCAGGAGCGAAGTTCTGCGACGAATGCGGAACGCGGCTTGCGGCCGATAACACCCCCGAAGAAACTCAGGCCGACAGCAAAGCCCTTGAGGGCCTGCCGAATATCAGCGTATCCGGCATTGGCATGACCACGCCCGAGCGCGCGTTCTCCTATGAGCCCGTCGACGAATTCAACGACGACGAGCCCGTTGCACAACAAGAAATCGCGGACGAAATCGATGATGCGCTTCCGCTGCCCGAAAGCGAAGACAACGAGCCTCACGATGAAGTCGAATCGGAAACCGAGCACGAAGATTCCGACGTCGAAGAGGCAAAACCCGAAGAAGATGCCAATGAGTCAGAAGGCAGCGCAGATGACAACGCCGCTGAAAACGGCAACAACGAATCCGACGATGCCCCTAAAGCGGCATCTCTCGAGGCAAGCGAAACGTGCGATCTAGGAAACGCCCTGAGCGACCTTGACATCAAGGATAACGACCGCACGCACGTGCTTGACGTCCGCGAACTGCGCTCCGTGGCACTTGAGGCCGAGAAAACCCAGGTCATTGGACCGAAGCTGACCGCGCCCGAGCCACGCCCAACAACGGGGGCAGACCTGTCCGGCTTCGACGAGTTCCTGGTGAATCCCGGATACGTACCGCCGAAATCGGCATGGAGCGCCGGCGACACCATGCAGATGCCGCGCATCGAAGGCGTCGAGCCGCCGAAGCAGAAAGACTTCAAAGCCCCCGATGCGCGCGAAAGCGCCGGCCGCGGCAAAAAAGCCGCCATCATCATCGCGCTTGTGCTCGTCCTTGCCGCAGCAGCCGCTGCGGGGGTCACGTACTATCTCGAGATGTGGGGCGGCAAGGTCATTCCCGACGTCACGGGCATGACGCAGTCCGACGCAACGTACCTGCTGCAGAACAAGGGCTTCACCGTGCGTGCCACCACGGTGCCCTCTGATTCCACGGAAGGCTTGGTGCTGCTCATGGATCCAGGCGCCGGCGCGCGCCAGGAAGAGGGCTCCGAAGTGGTCATCCATGTCTCCACGTCGCGCACTGTTCCCGCGGTGGTGGGCAAAACCCAAGACGATGCCGCAAAAGCGCTGGCCGACAGCGGGTTTGAAAACGTTACCGTTACAACGAAGCGCTCCGACGAGGCCGAAGGCACGGTGCTGTCGGTAGACCCCGGCGAAGGCGAAAAAGCGAAGGCTTCCACGGCCATCACGCTGACGGTTGCCGAAGCCTACACCGTTCCCGACATCACGGGCATGACGTACCGCGAAGCTGTGTCCGCCATCGAAGCTGCTGGCCTTCAAGCCGCTTCCACCTATACGTATAACGAGACGGTTCCCGAAGGCACGCTTCTCGGCAGCGACCCGCAAGCTGGCTCGAAGGCTTCATCCGATACCGTCGTCACCATCAACATCGCGAAATCGCGCGGAAGCGAGTTGACGCAGGCAGCCCGGTCGTATCTGGCCTCGAACACGCTGAAGGCGTCCGATAACTCGGCGTTCACCGTTTCGTCGGTCGATAGCGTCACGTACCAGGGCGACAACACCGTGTCGTTCACCGCAACGGGCCGCGCTTCCACCTCGGTGACCGTGCTGGGGCAAACGCTGAGCGTTTCCGGCGACTCCAAGCAAGTCTCGGGCACCATCACGTTCGATTCGTCCGACAACGTCACCAGCGTGTCGTTCCAGTAACGGTGGCGCAGCAAACCTACACGGCGCGCGTCATCGTCCTGCGCAAAACGAAGCTAGGGGAGACCGACCTGATCTTGTCGCTGTTGGCGCAAAACGGCAGTCAGCTGCGGGCCGTGGCAAAAGGGGCGCGCCGGCCATCCAGCCAGTTCGCTTCCCGGTTGGAACTCGGCGCAGAAGCCGACGTGCTCTTCGCGCGCGGCAGGTCGCTTGATATCGTGAAGGAAGTGCGCCTCTGCGCGGGTAACGGTGCGCTACGGCAAAGCATCGAGCGCACTGCGGCGGCAACCCCCATGCTTGAGCTGCTCGACCGCATCACGCAAGCCGATCTGGAGAACCCGAAGCTGTTCGCATGCACTAGCGCCGCGCTTTGTGCCCTCGATGGCGCCGATGCGCTGCACGCGCCCGCCATCTCAGCCGCGCACCTGCTGAAAACGTTCGCGTTCGCGGGCGTGCGCCCCACGCTGGATTCCTGCTGCCTGTGCGGCCAGCCCATCGACGCGCAACAGGCTGACGCCCAAGCGCAGGGCATTGCGTTTTCCTATGCCGAAGGCGGCGTGGAATGCCAAGCCTGCGTCACGCCCGACGCCGTGCGCATAAACGCCGCCACCATATCGTGGGCTCGCGCGCTTTTGGGCATGCGTTTCTCCGACATCGCGCACGCGGATATCGACCAATCGTCCGTCTTCGGCGTGCTGCGCCTATGCCAGGCCTGGGCCCACATGCACGCATCCACGAACCTTAAATCGCTGGCGTTCCTGTTCACCTGCGGATTGTTTTAGGAGACGCGCAAAGAACCTTATCGCGTCTGTCATACTTGCATCATCGACGAGAGGAGAACACATGTATACCTACCAACCCCGCGGCGTGTGCTCGCGCGAAATCCACATCGACCTTGACGGCGACACCATCAAGCACGTCGATTTCGTCGGCGGCTGCGACGGTAACCTTAAGGCCATCAGCAAGCTCATCGAAGGCAAGAACATCGACGAGGTGGCATGCGTGCTCGAAGGCAACACGTGCGGACGCCGCTCCACGTCGTGCGCCGATCAGCTGGTGCAAGGCCTGCGCGCAGCCCGCGCGGCGGAGTAGCGCACCAGGGACAACGGCGACTGCGGCGTTCGCTTCGCCGGCCGGTGCAAAGATGTGCGCATGCTGTGACGCGCTCAGGTGCATCTTGCGAACGCGCCAGGTCATCGCATACAATTGACAAGTTGCCATTCGGCAAACACTTTTCACTTGGTTCCCATATTGCATGGATCTCAGCGAAAAGCACGTAGAGCGCAGCTTTCACAAGCTGCACGGAAGGCGGGGCAGACCCGCAGGAAAGGTGGAGTTAAGCTATGCCTAGCAAACTCAGCATCTCGAAAGAGCGTACGGCAGAACTGGTCGCCGAATTCGGCGCGAACGAGCACGACACGGGCAATCCGGACGTGCAGGTTGCAATCCTGTCCGAGCGCATCCGCAACCTCACCGAGCACCTGAAGACCCACAAGAAGGACAACCATTCTCGTCGTGGCCTCATGATGCTCATCGGTAAGCGTCGCGGTCTGCTCAAGTACATCAAGGAACGCGACATCGAGCGCTACCGTGCCCTCATCAAGAAGCTCGGCATCCGCGACAACATCTAGTCAACGAAAGCCCGCGCAGCCCGCGCGGGCTTTTGCATAGCGGTCGGACGTGCAAGGGCGCGCCTGCTCGCGGCCACAGGGAACCATAAGTACCGAAAGGCCAAAGAAGCTTAGCTGCACTAGGGCAGTTAAGGCAGAAGAGAAAGAAAGAACACCACATGGAAAAGATCGTCGAGTCCTTCGAACTTTTCGGCAAAACGTACCGCTTCGAAACGGGCGAACTGGCTAAGCAGGCCACCGGTGCCGTGCTCGTCACGCAGGGCGACACCACCGTGCTCGTGACCGCCGTCATCTCCAAGGAAGAAAAGAACTACGACTTCTTCCCGCTCACCGTCGACTTCATGGAGAAGATGTACTCCGTCGGCCGTATCCCCGGCGGCTACCTCAAGCGCGAGGCGCGTCCGTCTGAAAAGGGCACGCTGACCGCTCGCATGATCGACCGTCCCATCCGCCCCGGCTTCGTGGACGGCTTCAAGCGCGAGGTGCACATCGTTGCCACCACGCTGGTGTGCGACGGCCAGAACCCGCCCGATTGCATCTGCGTCGGCGGCGCCAGCGCAGCGCTGATGCTTGGCAGCGCCCCGTTCGACGGCCCGGCTGCCTGCGTGCGCATCGCCCATAACCCGGGAACCGACGAGTTCATCGTCAACCCCACGTACGCCGAGCAGGAGACCTCCGACCTCGAGCTCACCATCGCCGGCACGGCCGACTACATCTCCATGGTGGAAGCCGGCGCGAACGAGGTCACCGAAGACCTCATGCTGCGCGCCATGAACTTCGGCCAGGAGGCCATCGCCGAATTCTGTCGCGCCCAGCAGCGCTTCCTCGACCGCTGCGACATCACGCCGGTCGAGTGGCCCATCCATGTGGCCGATCCGTCCATCGACGCGCGAGTGAACCCGTTCTTCGACGAGATGTCCGCCGCTCTGAAAGACGCCGACAAGCAGGCCCGCATGGGCAAGGTCGAGGAGCTGAAGGCCCGCATCAAGGCCGAGCAGTTCAGCGAGGAAGAGCTTGCCGCCTGGGGCTCCGACATCGCCGCCGCCCTCAAGGCGCTTGAGAAGCACGCCATGCGCGCCATGGTCATCGAAACGGGCGAGCGCGCCGACGGCCGTCGCCCCGACGAGATTCGCCCGCTGCACATCGTGCCGGGCTACCTGCCCCGCGTGCACGGCTCCGGCCTGTTCCAGCGCGGCCAAACCCAGGCGCTCTCCATCGCCACGCTTGGCATGCTCAACGAGTGGCAGCGCCTTGACACCATCGACCCGGCCGAGGGCAAGCGCTACATGCACCAGTACAACTTCCCGCCGTACTGCACGGGCGAAACCGGCCGCATGGGCGCCCCGAAGCGCCGCGAAGTCGGCCACGGCGCACTGGCCGAGCGCGCGCTTCTGCCGGTGATCCCCTCCGAGGACGAGTTCCCGTACTCCATCCGCGTGGTGTCCGAGATTCTGGAGTCTAACGGCTCTTCTTCCATGGCTTCCACCTGCGGTTCCACGTTGGCGCTCATGGACGCCGGCGTGCCGATCAAGGCTCCCGTTTCCGGCATCGCCATGGGCCTCATCAAGGAAGGCGACGACGTCGTCATTCTGTCCGACATCCAAGGCCTTGAAGACTTCCTCGGCGACATGGACTTCAAGGTGTGCGGCACGGCGAAGGGCATCACGGCCCTTCAGATGGACAACAAGGCCAAGGGCCTGTCCACTGAAATCCTTGGCCGCGCGCTGAAGCAAGCCCACGAAGGCCGAGCGTTCATCCTCAACGCCATGCTGGCCGAGCTGCCCGAGCCGCGCGCAAGCCTGCGCGACACCGCTCCGCGCATCGAGACCATCCACATCCCGGTCGACAAGATCCGCGACGTCATCGGTTCCGGCGGCAAGGTTGTCCGCGGCATCCAGGACGAGACGGGCGCGCAGATCGACATCCAGGAAGACGGCACCATCCACATCGCTGCCGTCGAGGGCCCTGCGGGCGAGGCCGCCAAGGCCATGATCTTGGGCATCGTCAAGGAGCCGGAGGTCGGCGAAATCTATGAAGGCGAAGTCGTGGGCATCAAGGACTTCGGCGCCTTCATCAAGCTGACGCCGGGCAAAGACGGCCTGCTGCACATCTCCCGCGTGGCCAACGGCCGCGTCGGCAAGGTGGAGGACGTGCTGTCCATGGGCGACGTGGTGAAGGTCCAGGTACTCGAGGTTGACCCGAAGACGGGCAAGATTTCCCTCGATCGCCTCGACAAGCCCGATGCCCCCGAAGGCAGCGCTCCGGCTCCGCGCGAGAAGCGCGGCGGCCGCGACCACGACAAGGGCGGCAAGCACGAAGGCCACGGCGAGCGCGACGTGCGCCCCGGCCGCGCCAACCGCACCCCGCGTCGTCGTCACGACGTCCAGTAGGGCATAGATGTAGTGTTTCGGCGGCCTGTTAGCGCAGGCCGCCGTTTTGGTATCGCCAAGCGCCGGCGGTAATCGCCTGATCGCCGCCGGCCCCAAGCACTAAGGAGCACTTATGATCAACGTTGCAGTTTCCGGCTTCGCCGGACGCATGGGGTCCGCCGTCGTCAACGCCGTCACCGCCGCCGATGACATGCAGGTGACCTGCGGCATCGACCCCCACGGGGCATCTGATGCCTTCGCCGTGTACGAAACGGTCGAGCAGGCCGTAGCCGCAGGCGGGTTCGACGTGTTCGTCGACTTCACGCAGCCCTCGGTGGTGGAAGGCAATTTGCGCGCGGCGCTTCCCACCGGTATCGACTGCGTCGTGGGCACCACGGGCCTGTCCAACGACAAGCTCACGGAGCTGGCGGCCTTGGCCCCCGCAGGCACGTGCCTGTTCTATGCCCCGAACTTCACAACGGGCGCCGTGCTCATGATGCAGTTCGCGAAAGCGGCAGCGCCGTTTTTCCCGGAAGCCGAGGTGCTGGAGTTCCATCATTGCAACAAGAAGGACGCGCCGTCCGGCACGGCGGTTCGCACGGCCGAGATCATCTCGCAGGCGCGCGACGGCCGCGTCAGCGCCGCTCCGGGCAAGGAAACCGAGATCGCCGGTGCCGAGGGTGCGCGCGGCGCGCTTATCAGCGGCGTACCGGTTCATTCCGTGCGCTCCATGGGCTACGTGGCTAGCCAGGAAGTGGTGTTCGGCTCCATGGGCCAGACGCTCACCATTCGTCACGATTCCTGGGACCGCGAGTCCTACATGCCCGGCGTGCTTTTAGGCATCCGCAGCGTCGGCGACAAAGAAGGCCTTATCGTGGGCCTGGAAAACTTCATGGGCTAACGTCGCGCCACAAGCGTAATCGACGTGCTCACGTGACAATTTAGTAGACTTCACGGCGCCCGCAAGGGTGCCGTGGCATAATACAAGACTGTTGAATTCAAGCAGGAAACCGCGCACGGCATCATGTCGCGCGCTTGCACAGAAAGGTGCCATAAGATGGAGCAGCCTCGCTTTGGTCGCATGATCCCCGCCATGGTCACGCCCATGAAGGAAAACCTCGAGCTCGACCTTGATCGCGCTCAGGAGCTTGCCGACCGCCTTGTGAAGGGCGGCGCCGACTCGCTTATCATCAACGGCACCACCGGCGAAAGCCCCACGGTGTTCTATCCCGGCAAAATCGAGCTGTTCAAAGCTGTGGTCGCCGCTGTTGACGGCCGCATTCCCGTTATCGCCAACGTGGGCGACAACTGCACGGCCGACACGGTGAGCTTCGCCTCCGATGTGGCAAAGCTGGGCGTCGACGGCTTCATGTGCGTCGTGCCGTACTACAACAAGCCTCCGCAAGAGGGCATCTACCAGCACTTCCGCACTATTGCCGGCTCCGTGGAGCTGCCCATCATCCTGTACAACATCCCCGGCCGCTGCGTGGTGAACATGAAGGCCGAAACCACGCTGCGCCTTGCAAACGAATTCGACAACATCGTCGCCGTGAAAGAAGCTTCCGGCGACCTTGATCAGGTGAAGGCAATCGTCGAAGGCGCGCCCGAAGGCTTCTGCGTCTACTCCGGCGACGATTCCGCCACCTACGACATCATGAAATTGGGTGGCGTGGGCGTCATCTCCACGATCGGCAATGTTGCTCCTTCTCGCATGAAGGAGATCGTCGATCTGTGCGCGGCAGGCAAGTGGGAAGAAGCCGCTGCCGCGAACGAGCGTCTCATGCCCCTCATGGAAGGGCTGTTCAAGACAGCGAACCCCATCCTGGTCAAAGAGGCACTGAAGCTTTCCGGCTTCCCCGTCGGCGGCGTTCGCCTGCCGCTGGTGGATGCCACGGCTGAGCAGTCTGCCGAGCTTGAGCACACCATGCGCGAGGTCGGCGTCCTCTAGCCAGGAGGCGAAGCGGGGCTGCACGGGTGCAGCCCCGCTTCGTGCGTAGGCAGTAAGGAAATAGTATATGAGCCAAAACGACAAGCGCCCCCAGCGCAATGATGACGTGCGCGCTGAAGGTGGCAGCAAGCAGACGCAATCCGTCAAGCACGTAAAGCTTGACCTGGAGCGTCCGAAACTTTCGAAGGAAGGCAACGCAGGCGAGCACCGCAAGCGTTCGCGCTCCATGAAAAAACGCACGTTCGATTCATCTAAGAAAGATAAAAACGCCACGCTGAAGATCATCCCGCTTGGCGGCCTTGACGCCATCGGCAAGAACATGACCGTGTTCGAGTGCAAAGGCGACATGGTACTTGACGATGCGGGCCTGATGTTCCCCGACGACAACCATCCGGGCGTCGACCTGATTCTTCCCGATTACACCTACGTGCTGCAGCATGCCGATAAGCTGCGCGGCATCGTCATCACGCACGGCCACGAAGACCACACAGGTTCGCTTCCGTACCTCATCAAAGACCTTGATCGTCAGGTGCCTATTTACGGCACGAAGATGACGCTGGGCCTTATCGAGGGCAAGTTCAAGGAACATCGCATCAAAAACGCGAAGCTCGTGGAAATCAAGCCTGGCGACAAGGTGCAGCTCGGTTGCATCACGGCCGAATTCTTCGCCGTGAACCACTCCATCCCCGGCGCTGTTGGCGTATTCTTCCGCAGCCCGGCCGGTAACGTGCTGCACACAGGCGACTTCAAGCTCGACCAAACGCCCATCGACGGCGTGCACACCGACTTCGGGGCGCTGGCGCGCTTCGCCGAAGAAGGAGTCGACCTTATGATGTCGGACTCCACGAACGCCACGAACCCCACGTTCACGCCCAGCGAGGCCGAAGTGGGCAAGGTGCTTTCGCGCGTCATTTCCCAGGCGCAGGGACGCGTCATCGTCGCATCGTTCGCCAGCCATATCCATCGCTTGCAGCAAATCTGCGACGCCGCCGTGGCCAACGGCCGCAAAGTGGTGGTAACGGGCCGCTCCATGGTGCAGAACACCGATATCGCACGCAAGCTTGGGTATTTGAAGATCTCCGACCAGGACATCATCGACGCGTACGACCTGAAGGGCATCCCGCCCGAGCAGGTGGTCATCATGTGCACCGGCAGCCAGGGCGAGCCGTTGTCCGCGCTTGCACGTATTGCGGCCGGCGAGCATAAAACCATCGATATGGAGCCCGGCGACACCGTCATCATCTCGGCAACGCCCGTGCCCGGCAATGAGAAGGCCGTCACGAAAGTGGTGAACAGCCTGGCGAAAATCGGCGCCGACGTGTGGGACAAGTCTCGCGCCCGCGTGCACGTGTCCGGCCATGCATCCGCCGAGGAACTGAAGATCATGCTCACCATCGTGCAGCCGAAGGCGTTCATGCCCGTGCACGGCGAGGCCACGCACCTGCGCGCTCATGCACGCTTGGCCGAAGCGGTGGGCGTGCCTGCTGAAAACGTGTTCATCTGCGAAAACGGCGAAAGCCTTGAGCTGTCCACGAAGGGAGTCAAGCACGGCGAGACGGTGCAGTCCGGCATCGTGTTCGTGGACGGTCTGTCGGTGGGCGACACGTCCGAGCAGGTGCTCGAAGAGCGCACGGCGCTTGGCTCGCAAGGCTTTGCCGCCGTGGCCGTGGCCGTCTCTTCGCGCAAGAAGGCCGTTGTGGGCAACGTGTCCGTGGAAATGCACGGCATCACGAGCGGCGACGACGCCTACCTTGCCTCCGAGTGCGAGAAAAGCGTGAAAAGCGCCATGACGAAAGCGCTTGCCAAGGGCGCTTCGGGCAAAGAGCTGAAGAAGGCCGCGCGCGATGCGTTGCTGTCCATCTTGTGGGAGCGCACGAAGACGCGCCCGATGACCGTCATCAACCTGCTCGACGTGTAGCCGCGCCCTGCATACGTAGCACCACTTACGAGCACCCAAGGCACAGGCCCGGGTGCTCGTTTCGCTGTACACCGCACACGATTCGCGAACGAAAGGGGAGGGCGTGGCCCGAACTGCCTCGAACAAACAATCGAATAAGAAGGCGCCCGCGAAGAAAACCGCGCAAAGCAAGTCGAAAGCGGCCAGCCCTGCGCAGAAACGCGCTCAAAAAAGCGCACCGACGCCGCAGCCGGAACCTCGCATCTTCGACGAGCGCACGAAGCGCGACATCACCGGCGTGGTGGTGGCGCTGCTTGGCATCGTGTTGTTCGTTGCCGCCGTCATTCCCACCGATGCGGTGGTAACGTCGTTTGTGTCGCAGGCACTGCACCTGTGCCTAGGCCTGGGCGCGTACCTGCTGCCGTTTTTCCTGGTGGCCATCGGGGCCGCCTGCCTTGTGCGCGTCGAAAAGCAAAGCATCCCCGTGCGCGTCAGCTTGGGCCTTGCCCTGGTGTTTGTGGCGGCGCTTTCGCTGTTTTCGCTGTTCACGCCGGAAACCACCCCAGATGCCACCGACAGTCTGTTCCTGCCCGCAGAGCTTACCGCGCGCGGCGGCTATATCGGCGCGGCCATTGCCTGGTGTGGACTGAAGCTGTTTGGCCAGGTTATCAGCGCCATCGTGCTTATCGGCATCATTATCGCCGGCCTGGTCATCATCGGGTTTTCGCTGTCCAGCATCATCCAGAAGTTCCGCACCTACGCCGAAGAGCGTAAAGAGGCCGCCGAGGCTGAAAACGGCGTTGTTGCCGCGCCGCCTTTCGCCCGCGTCAGCCGACCGGCCGACCGCATTCGCAAAGTGGGTGCTGCAGACCCCGAACTCGAATCTGCCCCCACGCAGGTGCTCGACCATGACGACAAGCCGAAGGGCAGGCGCTCAGCGCGCACCGTCGCCGCGTCCCGCCCCTTAACCGAAGAGCAATCGAAGCGCGCCGCCGAAGCGGAGCCGCAAGCCTTGACGCGCAAGCTCGGCCGCCGCAAGCCGGTTGAACGCGGCGTGGCACCGGCACCGCGCCCCTCGTCGAAGCCTCCCACACCCGTGGCAACACCGCGCCCCGAACAGGGCTTCGAGCTGCCGCCCATGGATCTGCTTGCCACATCAACCAACCCCGAAAAAGACCTGGCAACCGATGCCGAGCTGCAAGAAACGGGTGCATGCCTGCAGGAAACGCTCGAAGACTTCAACATCATGGCGAAGGTAGTCGGCTGGGTTGCCGGCCCGACGGTCACGCTGTTCAAGGTCGATCTGCCCGCCGGCGTGCGCGTCAGTCGCGTCACCGCGCTTGAAGACGACATCGCGCTGGCGCTGGCCGCGCCGGGCGTGCGCATCTTCGCGCCTATTCCCGGCACGAACTACGTGGGCATAGAGGTGCCGAACCGCACGCGCCAAACCGTGCTGCTTGGCGACGTCATCAAAGACGCCGGTCCCGGCCCGCTGCAAATCGCCATCGGCAAAGACGTCGAGGGCCACTGCATCGTGTCTGACCTGGCGAAGATGCCGCACCTGCTTATCGGCGGCACCACCGGCTCGGGTAAATCGGTGTCCATCAACGCCATGATCATGTCGATCCTCGTGCGCGCCACGCCCGCCGAAGTGCGCTTCATCATGATCGACCCGAAGCGCGTTGAGTTCACGCCGTACAACGGCATCCCTCACCTGTACGTACCCGTTGTCACGGAGCCCAAAGAAGCAGCTAGCGCGCTCAGCTGGGGCGTTGCCGAGATGGAGCGCCGCCTGAAGGTGTTCTCGAAAGTGGGCGCGCGCAACATCGGGCAATACAACGCCAAAGTGCAGGCGGCGCAGGCTGCCGCGAAGGCCGCCGAAGAGGCAGGGGAGCAGCCGCCCGAGAACGACCTGGGCGACGAGCTGCCCTACATCGTCATTATCATCGACGAGCTTGCCGACCTCATGATGAACGTTGGCAAGGAAGTGGAATTCTCCATCAGCCGCATCGCGCAGCTTGCGCGCGCGGCCGGCATTCACCTTATCGTGGCCACGCAGCGCCCGTCCACCAACGTCGTCACGGGCCTTATCAAGGCGAACATCACGAACCGCATCGCGTTCAACGTGGCCAGCGGCATCGACAGCCGCGTCATTTTAGACACGCCCGGCGCCGAAAACCTCATCGGATTGGGCGACTTGCTGCTCAGCAAGCCCGAATACGCCAAGCCCATGCGCATCCAAGGCTGCTACGTGTCCGAGGACGAGATCAACGCCGTAGTCGAGCAGCTGCGCGGGCAGGGAGAACCGGAATACCATTCGGAGATTCTGTCGACGAACCTCATCACGCCTGGCTCGTGTCCCTCCGACGCAAGCGGCGGTACGTGCGCAGACGATGACCCGCTTATCTGGGAAGCAGCCGACCTGGTAGTGTCAAGCGGCCTGGGTTCCACATCGAATATCCAGCGACGCCTCAAAGTGGGCTACTCACGCGCTGGGCGTATAATGGACATGCTTGAAGACAAAGGCGTTGTCGGTCCGCCAAACGGCAGCAAGCCTCGAGAAGTGCTCGTCGACGCCATGGAGCTTGAAACGCTGAAAGCGTTCGAGCAGCACGACGGCGACAACTAATAAGGAGAAGACATGGCGCAGGTTTCATTCGGCACCGTCTTGCGCGAAGCTCGCGAAAGAAAAGGCTACGACGTTCAGTCGGCAGCCCGTCGCTTGCGCATTCGCCCCGACATCCTCCGAGCCATCGAAAACAACGATTTTTCGCGTTTGCCGGCACGCGGCTACACGCGCAACATGGTGAACGCCTACGCACGTCTGGTGGGGCTTAACCCCAGCGACATCACGCGCATGTACCTTGACGAAGCGTACGCGTACCAGGTCGGTCGCACGCGCGGCGAATCGGAGTCGCCTGCGCACGTTTCAGGCCGGCGTTCTGTTTCCCACCACGAGGCACGCCAGGCAAGCGCGCGGCAGCGCGAAGGCCAGCGCGCGGGCAGGGAAGGCCGCGACGGCACGCCCTCGCGCCGCTCGGACCGCACGCAAGGCGGCACCACGCGCCGCAGCCGCTCGAACGCCAGCACGCACGAATATCACGAGCCGCTCGCATCCCGCGCAGCGCGCGCCGAGAGCGAAAGCCGCCGCGGAGGTCGCGTCGGTGGCGGCGGTGCTGCGCAGTTCACGAATTTCTATTCCGGGTCGCAGAACATGGGCTGCAGCGGAAACCAAACACGCCTGCCGTACGTTATCGTTGCGGCAGTCATCTTGGTGCTGCTCGTGGTCATCATCGCGCTGCTGTTCGGCAACAAGGGCGCTTCGAACTCGCAAGACGTGGCGAAGGTCCCCATCACCGGCGTCACAGACACGTCGGCGGACGGCAGCAGCACCAGCGAGTCTGCCTCGAACGACACGTCGCAGCAAACGCAGTCCGCTGAAACCGCGCCCACTAGCGTGACGGTGCAATACAAATTGGCAAGCGGCCAGACGGCCTATGTGGTCATCACGCAGGACGGCCAGGCCACCGAGGAGATGCTTACCGGCCCGGTAGACAAAACGGTCGACGTGTCCGGCACGTGGAGCCTTGCCTCGTGGGTGTCAAGCGGCTTCACCGTCACCATGGACGGCAAAGCAGTCGATTTCGTTAACGACGCCACCACGGGCATGCCCACCGCCACGGTCAACTTCCAAAACTACCTGGCACAATGGGCGCAAGACCACCCGAACGTGAAAGTGGACGGCCTTACGAACACGTCAAGTTCGAACGGCACGTCAACGACGGGCTCCACGTCCGCAACCACGAACGGAACTTCTACGGGCGGCACCGCGTCAACGTCCGCAAGCACGTCAGGCACTAGCAGCACCTATTCCGGAACCGGCACCTCTACCCAGTCGCAATCTGCAACGGGTACGGGAACCGCCGTTAATGCAACGGGCACGGCAAGCTCCACGGGGTCAACAGGCGCCGACACCTCAAGCAACACGGGAACCGGCACCTCTACCACCTATCAATAAGCTCGGCGTGCATCGCTTCAGCACGCTTACAAGCACGAAACCGAAAGGATCTGACATGGCGAAAGAATCCAGCTTCGACGTGGTATCCAGCGTCGATATGCAAGAAGTCGACAATGCCTTCCAGCAGGCTAAAAAGGAGCTCTCGCAGCGCTACGACCTGAAAGGCTCCGGCGCCGAGATCACGCTCGACAAGCAGAAGAAGACCATCACCGTGGCGGCGCCCGCCGATTTCGTTGCACGCCAGGTCATCGACATCATCGGCAGCAAGCTCATCAAGCGCGGCATCGACCTTGCGGCCGTGAAGTGGGGCGACCCTCAGGCGGCAACGGGCCAAAGCGTGCGCCAGGTTGCCACCATCGTCGAGGGCATCGACAAAGAAACCGCCGGCAAAATCAACAAGGACATCAAAGGCACGAAACTCAAGGTCAAAGTGGCTATCGAGGGCGACAAGCTGCGCGTTTCGTCCGCCTCGCGCGACACGTTGCAGGAAGTCATCGCGTTCCTTAAAGGCCAGGACTACGGCCAACCGCTTCAGTACGTCAACTATCGCTAAGGATTTTCGTGGAACCGAACACCAACTTCTCTAGCACGAACCCGCCCGCCGTCGCGTTCGTCACCATGGGGTGCGCAAAAAACGAAGTGGACACGCAACGCATGCAATCGCAACTGCGCCGCGCCGGCTTCGCCATAGCAAACGACCCGCAAACGGCCAACGCAGTCGTCGTGAACACCTGCTCGTTCATCCAAAGCGCCACCGAGGAAAGCCTCGAGGCCATTTTCGAGGTTGCGGGCATGCCCAACGTAGCCGCAGGTGCGGCGCTTATCGTCGCAGGTTGCATGCCGGCGCGTTACGGTGAAGAGCTGGCAGACGAGCTGCAGGAAGCAAGCGCGTTTGTTCCGTGCAGCAAAGAAGACGACATCTCGTCCATCGTTGCTGGCGCACTTGGCCTTACCGACAGCGTGTTGAAAGATCTGCGCAGCGCAACGCTGGGTGCGGTGCCCGAAGGCGCCATCGCCCTTGACGGCACGCGCGCGGTATCTGCCTATGTGAAGATTTCCGACGGCTGCGACCGCTTCTGCTCGTACTGCACCATTCCCTATATCCGCGGGCGCTACCACAGCTTCCCCTACGAACAGGTACGCCAGGATGTGGCCGATCGCGTGGCCGAAGGCGTGCGCGAGGTCGTGCTCATTGCGCAGGATACGGGCCGTTGGGGCCAAGACTTTGACGAACCGTCAAGCCTCGGCACGCTTGCAGGCAAACTAGCCGACGAGTTTCCCGATACCTGGTTCCGCATCATGTATATCCAGCCTGAGGGCATCACTGACGAGCTGCTGTCAGCCGTTGCCGACCACGACAACATCTGCAACTACTTCGATATCCCGCTGCAGCACGTGCAGCCGCGCATCTTGAAGGCCATGCACCGTAAGGGTTCGCGCGAGGAATACGAGCAGCTCATGGAGCACGTTCGCGACATGGTGCCGGGCGTCACGCTGCGCACCACGCTCATCGCAGGATTCCCCGGCGAAACCGAAGACGACTTCGACGAGCTGTGCGATTTCGTGGAAGAGGGCCTGTGCGACTACATCGGCGTGTTCGCCTACTCCCGCGAAGAGGGCACGCGCGCATACGACCTGCCCGACCAGGTTGAAGACGACGAAAAGGCTTTCCGCGCGCAACGCCTGCGCGACCTAGCAGACGACGTGTGCACGCCGCTGATCGCTAGCCGCGTGGGAAGCACGGTCGACGTGCTGGTCGAAGGCACCGAAGAGGACGGCCAGCTGTTCGGCCGCGCCATGTGCCAAGCACCGGAAGTCGACGGTGTCACCTATGTCGACCAGGGAAAACCCGGCGAAGTAGTCCGCGTCAAAATCGCAGACACGCTGCTCTACGAAATGGAAGGCGAATAGCCCATGGCTCAGCTGCAAGTCGAGGCCGCGCCGGAAACCACCACGCGCCTGTGGACCCCCGCGAACATCGTGACGCTTGTGCGCATCTGCCTGGTGCCCGTGTTCGTGGTGGCGCTGCTTAGCCCGTGGCCGCAATGGTTCAACCTGCCCGACATCGCTGAATACTCGAAAAGCCTCATCGCCGCAGGCATCTTCGTGCTTATCTCGTGCACCGATTGGCTTGACGGCTACCTTGCGCGTTCGCGCGGCGAGGTGACGGACTTCGGCAAATTCATGGACCCGCTGGCCGACAAGATCCTGGTGGTTGCCGCCCTGTTGGCGCTTATCGAGCTAGGCGTGCTGCCAAGCTGGGTGGCGCTCATCATCGTGGCCCGCGAGTTCATTGTATCGGGCGTGCGCATGGTGGCGGCAAGCAAAGGCGTTGTCATTTCGGCCAGCTGGTACGGCAAGTTCAAAACGGTGTTCCAGATGATCGCCATCGTCATGTTCACCGTGAAGGACAGCTACATGATGGGCACGCTTATCGATGCGTTCTGCGACATGATGTGGGTGCTCAGCTGGGCCGTCATGTTCGTGGCGCTTGCGCTTACCATCGTGTCCATGCTTGACTACATCTCGAAAGCTCGCGATCTTATCGGCCTTGGGCCCCGCAAGGGCAAGAAAGCAAAGGCCTCGCGTGACGAAGCCGAAAGCAAGCAGGTTGCACAAGAGGGCAACGGCGGGGCCGCGAAGGCCTCCGACGAAGCCAAGGAAGCCGAAGGCATCGAGGTTACCGACAGCCAGCTTGAAAGCTTGGCCGCATCCGTGCTTTCCCAGGCGCGCCAGCAAGGCCTTACCATCGGAACCGCCGAAAGCCTTACAGGCGGCATGATCAGCGCCGCCCTTACCGCAGTCCCCGGAAGTTCCGACGTGATGCGCGGAGGCGTTGTCAGCTACGCGGTTTCCGTCAAGGAATCCGAGCTTTCCGTGTCCGAAGAAACCGTCGACAAGCATGGCGTGGTTAGCTGCCAGGTTGCCGAGCAAATGGCAGTTGGCGCATGCAGCGCGCTGGGGTGTGACGCGGCCGTAGCGGTTACCGGAATCGCCGGGCCCGGCGGCGCCGAGCCGAACAAGCCGGTGGGAACCGTATGTTTCGGCATTGCGTGCAATGGCAACGTCTCCTCGCAAACCGTGCACTTCGAAGGAGACAGGAATCAGGTACGTCGACAGACCACACGCCACGCATTGCGCCTGATGGAAAACGCCGTTTCTGCTTCTAAATAATTAACCAGAACAAGATGAAAGCTTGCAGCGATGTTGCGACCGCGCATCGCTGCAAGCTGTTTTGCAAGGGGAAACGTGCTGCGGCCGTGCACATCGGTAAGGTTTCGCGTGCTTTCGCTCGCTCTATCGGCAAAAGGTCTGCAAGATTTACACGCTACCATGAAAATACCGTACCGATGTTTGCTAAATCGCTTGACTCGCAAACAGACGTTCGTATAATAAGACGTGCTGCATTTCGCACAGCGCATGAAGAAAGGTCATACGCGCATGAACGACGAAAAACTCAAGATGCTCAAGGTCACCACCGACCAAATCGAAACGAAGTTCGGCAAAGGCGCCATCATGAAGTACGGCGATGGGGGGCAAGACCTCAACGTCGGCGCCATCCCCACCGGCGCACTCCCGCTCGATGCCGCCCTTGGCATTGGTGGCGTGCCCCGCGGCCGCATCATCGAGGTCTATGGACCTGAGTCCAGCGGTAAAACCACGCTCGCATTGCAGATTCTCGCCGAAGCTCAGGCGCTCGGCGGTGTGGTCGCGTTCATCGATGCCGAACATGCGCTTGACCCGGTATATGCCGCGCACCTCGGGGTCGACATCGACGAAGTGCTCATCTCTCAGCCCGACACCGGCGAACAGGCGCTTGAAATCTGCGATATGCTCGTGCGCTCAGGCGCCATCGACTGCGTCGTTATCGACTCCGTTGCGGCGCTGGTGCCCCGCGCTGAGATCGAAGGCGAAATCGGCGACACCACGGTAGGCCTGCAGGCGCGCCTTATGTCCCAAGCGCTGCGCAAGCTTGCAGGTTCGCTGTCGAAGTCGAACACCACCTGTATCTTCATCAACCAGTTGCGCGAGAAAATCGGCGTGATGTTCGGCAACCCCGAAACCACCACAGGTGGCCGCGCACTCAAGTTCTTCTCCAGCGTCCGCATCGACGTGCGTCGTATCGACTCCATCAAGCGCGACGGAGAAATCGTCGGCAACCGCGTACGTGCGAAAGTTGTCAAGAACAAGGTGGCCCCGCCGTTCCGCCAGGCAGAGTTCGACCTTATGTACGGCGAAGGCATTTCCCGTGAGGGATGCATCGTCGATATGGCGGTAGAAGCAGGTGTGGCAAAAAAATCTGGCGCTTGGTACACCTACGGGGAAGAGCGTCTCGGCCAGGGCCGCGAAGCCGCGAAGAAAACGCTGAAGGAAAACCCCGATTTGCGTGACGAGCTTGAAACGAAGGTCAGGGAAGCGTTCGACATCCCCATCATTACGCGCGAGCAGGAAGACTTCGACGCGGTGAACCCGGTCGCAAAGCCAAAAGGAAAGCGATAAGGCATGCCACACGAAGCAGCGCCTTCGATTGAAGAGCTAAAGCGCAGGATCCGTCAGATAGAAAACTCCCCAAGCGCTGACGTACAGCATAGTAAGGGTAAAACCAGGTCTAGAAGCCGCGCGAAACAGCCAAGCCAGGGGAGCCGGAAGCGCATGGCGTCCATGCAATCGGACGAATGCGATTCCCTTGGGCAGAAATCTAGCAAGGATGCGCCGAAAGCCCTTACCGAAGAGCAAGCCTTTCGCAAGATCGAGCGCCTTGCTTGCATGCGAGAACATGCAAGCAAGGCTTTGCAAGCACGGCTTGAAAAAGACGGCTTCGATTACCATGTTGCGCAAGCCGCCATCGATCGCGCGTTGCGCTGCGGCCTTATCAGCGATGAACGCTTCGCGGACGTGCTTGTTCGCAGCCGCTTATCCCAAGGCCGTGGGTTGCAGGGAATAGCCGCAGAGCTCGTAACGTTTGATATCGACCCTTACAGCGTAACTGCTTATCTTGAGGCAACCGAGGGGCAAACAGGGCCAGACGAACTTGCCAGAGCGTTGGCTTTCCTTGACGCGAAACCACCCCGAGGGAAGCGACTTCGCGACTCCGCCTACCGCAAGCTCATGCAAAAAGGCTACGGCGCATCCGTGTCGGCTTCGGCGGCTCGTATTTGGTCAGAAGAGCACGAAACCGACAATTCGTTACAAGCCGAATTCTAATAGCAGCACCAACCATACGCATAACGATGGCGCTTCCTCTAGCGCCATGCCAGCCGGTTTCTCCAGGAGAAACCGGCTTTTTGGTGTGCAGGCCTTTTCGAAATGTTTACGAACCTTTATCATGGAAACAAGCTAGAGCACATGTGCCCGCAGCGGCACTGTTTGTATATAACGAAAAACATATACGTCCAGTTCTTTTGCGCACGTACGCTCTTGCCCGGTCATGCCGGGATTTTTTATGCAATGGAAACCTGAAACCTACTGTTATCCAACCCAATACGAAAGGGGGAACGCATGGAATCCATTATCTGGCTTGTTGTTGGCGCCATCGCGGGCATCGCCGTTGGCTTCATCGTAACGAAGTACCTTGCAAACTCCTCGACGAAGCGCGCCGCTGAAGAAGCGCACAACGTCGTGGAAGACGCAAAACGCCAGGCAGATACGCTGCGCCGTGAAGCAGTCGTTGAGGCAAAGGACGAAGCACTGCGACTTCGCCAAGAGGCGCAGGCGGAAAACAAAGAGCGTCTGAAGGAGGTTCGCGCCGCCGAGCAGCGCGTCAACCAGCGTGAAGAATCGCTCGATCGCCGCGAACAGTCGCTCGATTCCCGCGAACACCAAATCTCTTCCATGCAGGGCCAGCTTGAGCGTCGCCAGCGCGATCTTGATGCATCTGAGCAGGAAATCGGTATGCGTTTGCAGCAAGTAGCCGGCATGACGGCTGACGAAGCGAAAACCGAGCTCCTCGACACGCTGAAAGACGAAGTGGCGCACGAATCTGCCGCCATCATCCGCGATTCTGAAGCGCGCACGAAAGCCGAGGCCGACAAGAAGGCTCGCTCCATCCTCAGCCTGGCCATTCAGCGCGTTGCCGCCGACCACACGGCTGAAACCACCGTTTCCGCCATCCATATCCCGTCCGGTGACCTCAAGGGTCGCATCATCGGACGCGAGGGTCGCAACATCCGCTCGTTCGAGCAGCTCACGGGCACGAACCTCATCATCGACGACACGCCGGAGTGCGTCACCATCTCGTGCTTCGACCCGGTTCGCCGCGAAATCGGCCGCGTCACCATGGAAAACCTCATTGCCGACGGCCGCATCCATCCCGCGCGCATCGAAGAGATGTTCGGCAAGGCAGAAAAGCTCGTGAACCAGCGCGTGCAGGAGGCTGGCGAGCAGGCTGCATTCGACACGGGCATTCACGACCTGCACCCTGAGCTGGTGCGCACGCTCGGCCGTCTACGTTATCGCACGTCTTACGGTCAGAACGTGCTGAACCACTCGCTGGAGGTCGCCTATCTTTCTGGCGTCATGGCTTCCGAGCTTGGACTTGACCCTGTTCCCGCAAAGCGCGCAGGCCTACTGCACGACCTTGGCAAAGCAGTTGACCATGAGGTCGAGGGCAGTCATGCCGTCATCGGCGCTGATCTTGCACGTCGTTTCGGCGAGAAGCCTTCCATCGTGCACGCCATCGAAGCGCACCATAACGACGTAGAGCCGAACAGCGTACTCGATGTGCTCGTGCAGGCCGCTGACGCCGTTTCCGCTGCGCGCCCCGGTGCCCGCAAGGAAACGCTGGACGCCTACATCAAGCGTCTTGAGAAACTTGAGGAAATTGCCAACTCCTACAAGGGCGTCGAGCGCACGTATGCCATCCAAGCCGGCCGCGAAGTCCGCGTCATGGTTGAACCGGACGTTGTCGACGAAGCTCAAACCACCGTGCTTGCGCACGACATCGCGAAGCGCATCGAAGACGAGATGCAGTACCCCGGTCAGGTAAAGGTTGTTGTCATCCGCGAAAGTCGCGCAATCGGCATCGCAAAGTAGCAAGAAAGGCGAATGATATGAGCGACGGCACGCTTGCCTCGTTTATAGAAGACGTCTGCGGCGAAAGCCACCTCCGAGTCGAAGCAGACCTCGGAGGTGGCTTCGTTCGTTTGAGGTCTTCGGAAGCCGAAAGACGCCAAGCAGCGCAAGACATCCGCTGCACCGAGGATATCGTCATCGAGATGCTGCGCAACGCTCGCGACGCCCACGCCTCTGCTGTCTTCGTCGCTTGCACCAGAGACGGCAACAACCGCCGCATCGTCATGATCGACAACGGCGATGGTGTGCCGGCTCATATGAGGAAACTCGTGTTCGAACCGCGCGTCACGTCGAAACTCGATTCGATGCACATGGACAAATGGGGCATCCATGGGCGAGGCATGGCGCTGTATTCCATTGCCGTCAATGCCGAATCCGCCGAAATCGTCGCCTCCCAAGAACAAGGCGGTTCCGCCTTCGTTATCCAAACGAACTTGGATAAGCTTTCAGAGAAAACCGACCAGTCAACGTTTCCCAAATTCGACCTCGGCGAATCAGGAACGGTATCTGTTCGGGGACCTAAGAACATCATGCGCACTGCCTGCGAGTTTTCCATCGAATCGCGCGCAACGTGCCAAGTGTACCTGGGATCGGCAACCGATATCGCAGCCTCGCTATACGCCTTAGGGCTTTCGTCGATAACCGCAGAGGCACGAAACCAAGCAGGTGGCGTCGACAACCTTCCCATATGCCAAAGACTAGCAGCTACTACCAATCCGGCGCAGTTCGCTGAAGTTGCGGCAAAGCTAGGACTTGAAATGTCGGAGCGATCCGCCCGCAGAATCATGGATGGGCAAATCGCCCCGTTGGCGCCCTTGCTCGCGCGCATTTCTTCGGCATTAGCGGCGCAGCAAAACTCGGATGAGCAGCCGTCAATCAAGGTTTCAAACAAGCACGAAGCAAAAGACGCACGCGGATTGAAGATTGCGCAAAACGACGCCGCCGTATTCGCGAACGACATCCAAGCCGCGTTTAGAAACCTTGCGCGCGACTACTATCTGCAAGAAGACGTGGAACCAACCATCCGGGTGGCAAAAGACGCGTTGCACATCAGCATCCCTTTGATAAAGCTGCGCTAGCACAGCGCCTCCACATCATGTTGCGGACGGGTGACCGAATGGGTACAATTTACCCTGCATTTCACTCGATTGCATAAACGCACACTGAACGAAACACGAAAAGGAAAATGCATGGACACGGCACATGACGCACCTGAATCCGGGTGCTTGAAAGTTTCTTCAAAGTCCTCGCCCGCATCGGTAGCCGGGGCTATTGCCGGCATGATAAAAGACGGCGTTCCGGTGGAAATCCAAGCTGTCGGCGCAGGTGCTGTGAACCAGGCTGTCAAAGCCATCGCCATTTCTCGCGGCTTTTTATCACCTGTCGGCATCGAGATTGCCTGCATTCCCTCATTCGCGGACATCGTTATCGATGGCGAATATCGTACCGCCATCCGTTTCGCCGTTGAATCGCGTCAGCTGCACGGAACTACTGTATCAACGCCAGCTAAAGACTAGTAATAGCCTCAATATTTTACAATTACAACAAGGAACACCTCTGTATGCAAACCCCATTCATGAACATGACTTTCTGCGTTCGCACGTTCGGATGCCAGATGAACAAGCACGACTCCGAACGCATCAGCGGCATGCTTGAAGGTCTCGGCGGCTTGATGGTTGAAACCGTTGAAGAAGCCGATATCCTCGTGTACATGACGTGCTGCGTGCGCGAAGCTGCAGACACGCGACTATATGGCCAGGTTGCCTCGCTCAAAAACGTGCCGCTGCGCGATGACTCCCCTCTAAAGAAGCGCATCATCGCCGTTGGTGGCTGCATCGGCCAGCGTGATGGGGAAGAGCTTACGAAAAAGCTGCCGCATCTAGATGTCGTGTTCGGCACGCATAACCTCGCATCGCTTCCGCGCTTGCTACAGGGCGTTATCGAAGAAGGCGGCCACCAGGTTGAGGTGCTTGACGCTTCCACGTCGTTCCCAACCGAATTGCCCACGGCACGCGAGCATTCCTGGGCAGCATGGCTGCCCATCACCATCGGCTGCAACAACTTCTGCACATACTGCATCGTTCCCTATGTACGCGGCCGTGAAAAATCGCGTCCCATCGAGGATATCGTTGCTGAAGCAGAACGCTATGTCGCAGCAGGCGTGAAGGAAATCACGCTGCTGGGGCAAAACGTGAACTCCTACGGCCGCGACTTGTACGGCAGCCCGCGTTTTGCGCAAATCCTCGATGCACTCGATCAAACAGGCATCGAACGTCTGCGTTTTGCAACCAGCCATCCAAAGGATCTGTCCGACGAGGTAATCGCTAAGTTCGGCAAGTTGCGCTCGCTTATGCCGGCCCTTCATCTTCCCGCACAATCGGGCTCTGATGCCGTGCTGAAAGCCATGAACAGGCGCTATACGTCCGCTCATTACCTGCAGCTCATTGACAAGCTGCGCGACGCCTGCCCTGATATCGCCCTGTCAACCGACATCATCGTCGGCTTCCCAGGTGAAACCGAGCAAGATTTCGAGGATACGGCGCGCCTTGTCGACACCGTTGGCTATCATCAGGTATTCACGTTCATCTATTCAAAGCGCGAAGGCACGCCCGCCGCAAAGATGGTCGACAACACGCCGCACGAGGTCATCCAGCAGCGCTTCGATCGTCTTGTCGACATCGTGCAGAAACATGCTTACGAAAAGAACCAGCTTGACCTGGGCCGCACCGTTCCCGTTTTGGTGGAAGGCACATCGAAGCGCGACAATCTGCTGATCGCCGGCAAAAGCCCGAAAAATCAAACGGTGCACGCACCGCTGCCCGAAGGCGTATCTGCAGATGCATTGGAAGGCTCCATCGTAAACGTGAAGGTTGACGAAGCCAAAACCTGGTACCTGTCTGGAACCATCGTTGATAATGGCTAGCACCCAGCAAACAACCGGAACATTCACGCTCAAACGCCCCGTCATATGCGTTGTCGGGCCAACAGCATCGGGCAAAACCGATATGGCACAGCAACTGGCAGCGCGTCTTAACGGGGAAGTGGTAAGCGCGGATTCCATGCAAGTGTATAAAGGCATGGATATTGGAACGGGCAAGCTTCCCGCATCTGAGCGCATTGTCCCGCACCACGGATTTGACCTGGTAGATCCCGGTCAACCGTATTCGGCTGCGCTGTTTCAGGCATATGCGCGCACCTGTTTTCGCGATATCGACAAACGCGGAAAGCGAAGCGTGTTAGCTGGCGGGACTGGATTCTACGTTCGAGCGGCAATCGATGCTTATGAATTTCCCGAAGGGGAGCAAGTCGGCAACGCTATTCGCGACAAGTGGAACACCTTCGCGAACGTGCACGGTGTCGAAGCGTTGTGGCGCGAACTGCAGAAAGTCGACCCGCAAAGTGCAAGCGTTATCCCACCAGCCGACGTAAAGCGCGTCATACGAGCTTTCGAGCTGCTTGCAGACGGTACCTCCTACGCCCAGCAAAAGGAGCGCCTTGCGCATATCGAGCAATACGTTCCGGCGGTATTCATCGGACTTGCCGTTGAGCCGAACATTTTGCGCACGCGCATTCAAGCTCGCGTTGACCACATGATTGAGCAGGGTTTAGTCGAAGAAGTGAAAGGCCTGCTGAAAGATGGTTTTCGCGAAGGCGTTACCGCACCGTCGGCAATTGGCTACAAGGAAATCGTCAGCGCACTCGATGGCGCATGCAGCCTTGAAGAAGCGATAGAAGCCATCAAAACGGCAACGTGCCGATATGCAAAACGCCAGAGAACATGGTTTCGCAAAGATAAGCGTATTCACTGGCTTTGCGCAGATTCGGGGGATACCGACGCGCTCGCAGCAGAAGCACTCACCGTGCTTGATAAACTAAATTCTGACTAGTACACGAACAAGGAGCGTGCAGAAAACTATATGGAACTTGATTTTGTAAAGCTTCACGGGCTTGGCAACGACTTCGTCTTTATGGATGATTTTTCGCGTGACATCAACCTGACGAAAGAACAGGTTGCCCTGCTGTGCGATCGCCATTTCGGCATTGGCGCCGATGGCGTCATCCTGGTTCGCCCGTCAGAGCGCAGCGAATGCGCGGCTTACATGCATTACATCAATTCCGATGGCACGTTGGCCCAAATGTGCGGCAATGGCGTGCGTTGCTTCGCAAAATATCTCGTTGATCGCGGATACGTTCAAGCAAGCGACGGCCAGTTTGTTGCCGACACGCTTGCCGGCCCGAAACCCATCAGCTTCGAGGTTGACGACCGCGACAAGATGACGCGCGCTACGGTCGATATGGGCCATCCCATTCTTGAGCCCAGCGATGTCCCCGTTAACGTTCCCGCGAATGCTACCAGCGCCGACGGTGCGGCGTTTGCAAAGGACGTTGCCATCACCTCTCCGTGGGGTACGTTTGCTTTCACCTGCGCTTCCATGGGCAACCCGCATGCTATCTGCTTCATCGATGATTTCGCGCAACTGAGCGATGAACTGTTCACGAACGCAAACGACAAATCGCTTGCAACGCTTGATCTGAATAAGATCGGCGCATACTACGAGTCGCACGAGGCTTTCCCTGAAAAGACGAACGTGGAGTTTGCGCATGTTCGTTCTGGCGCCATCGATATGCGCGTTTTCGAGCGCGGCTGCGGCGAAACGCTTGCATGCGGAACCGGCGCTTGCGCCACGAATGTAGCTGCAGCGCTGACCGGCCGCTCTGGCAGGGAAAACGACATCGTGCTTCGAGGCGGCACGCTTCATATCCTGTGGGACGAGAACGACCATGTTATGATGACGGGCCCTGCAGTCGAGTCTTTCCAGGGCACGGTGGAAGTGTAAAACTCAGCCAAGCAATACGAATATGGTAGTATCGATGAACGCAAGCCACTGCTTGCGTTCATTCGTTTTTCCAAGCCCGAATGGTACATGCGAGCACGTTACAGCCATCTCCATGTAGCGCTCAGGCTTACCTATAAGCAGGAAGGTATTCGAATGTCGGAATATGAATCCGTGCTTGTCAAAGGAGCGCGATGCGTAGCCGAACAGAAGCGAGAGAAAGCCGTGCTGGTAGGCGTTGAGCGCCCAGGACAACAATGGCCGCTGAGTTCTTCGTTAGCCGAACTCGAACGCCTGGCCGACACCGCAGGCGCAGACACCGTAGCAGTTACCACGCAAAAGCTTGATGCCCCAAATCCACGCACGTTCGTAGGAAGCGGAAAGGTGGAGGAGATAGCAAGCCTGTGCCGCGCCAACGGCGCCGATCTTATCATCTTCGACGACGAGCTTACTCCATCGCAGCAATCGAATCTCGAGAAATCCGTTGATCGCGACCTTAAAGTGATCGACAGAACCGCTCTCATCCTTGACATCTTCGCATTGCATGCAACAAGCAAGGAAGGCAGGCTACAAGTTCGGCTCGCACAGAATCAATACCTGCTTCCGCGATTGCGTGGCATGTGGGCCCACCTGGCCTCAAACCGCATGGGTGGCGGCGTGGGCTCGCGATTTGGCGAAGGCGAAAGCCAGCTTGAAGTTGACCGCCGCTTGGTCAGAAAACGCATCACCTCAATCAAGCGCGAGCTCGAACACCTAGCAGCAGTCCGAGCGGTTCAGCGAGAATCTCGCTACGAAAGCGGCATGTTCAAGGTATCGCTAGCCGGCTATACGAACGCCGGCAAATCCAGCTTGCTGAATCGTCTAACAAACGCAGACGTCCTAGCGTACGACAAGCTGTTCGCGACGCTAGACTCTACAACAAGGAAATACGAACTGCCCGAAGGTCGAGAAATAACGCTCACCGACACCGTTGGATTCATCCAGAAGTTGCCCACCACGCTGGTAGAAGCGTTTAAATCAACGCTTGATGAGATTACCGGTTCGGACCTTATCCTGCATGTTGTGGATGCTTCATCCGAGGAATTCGAGGGACAGATATCAGCGGTAGAAGAAGTGCTCGACCAGATCGGCGCTCAATCCCTGTCCAGGTTGCTGGTTTTCAATAAATGCGACCTGCTTTCAGAAGAACAGCGCGAAGCGTTAAGACGCCGATACGACGCGATGCTGGTTTCGGCCGCAGACGGCTTCGGAATCGATGAGCTTATTGAAAGAATCGCCCACATCGCATCAGCCCAAGATTCCCATCTAGAAGTGCTGATTCCTTACAACAAGGGAAACCTGGTATCTATAGCCCACGAACGATGCAGGGTGCTTACCGAGGACCATACCGAAACAGGAACTCATTTGACTATTCTTGCACCACCGGCCTTCGCGAACGACTTTGCCCCCTACGTCGTAGAGCGAAACTAGCAAACCATCAGGAGAACAACGGCAGCTTTGCAATTCAACCTGCGATAACAACAGGGGAGTTGCGAAGCTGCCGAATTACAGAACAGCTACATTGCCAAATCAAAAACGAACGCGTCCACCGAAGTTATCGAACAACATTCGCAGGACGATTACGACAAAAACCTGTAAGTCTTCCCGGTAGCCGAAGCGTTGTCAGCTGTTTCACCCGCAGTTTGCCAGCCGTCAGCCCGACATCATCGGTTAGCAGTCAAACACGCAATCAGCAGCTGACTACAATCTGCATCCGGTTCTACCCCGCAGCTGGTTATAACCTACAGCCTGCGAAATACCGCAACCACCTTACCGGCAATAGAGCAATCAGCGGTAATGATGGGCTCCATAGAAGAATTTTCCGGCTGAAGGCGAATATGATCCTGCTCTTTAAAGAATCGCTTAACCGTAGCCCCGTCATCAATGATAGCGACGACGATATCGCCGTTGTTCGCAACGGGCTGTTCTTTTACAACAACGTAGTCGCCATCGTTAATGCCTGCTTTAATCATACTTTCGCCGCGAACCGACAGCATGAACGAAGGCGCATCACCAACAATCTCAGTGGGGAGCGTAATGTTATCGGTGATGTTCTGTTCAGCTAGTATCGGCATACCAGCAGCCACGTTGCCAACAAGGGGAATGGTAACAAGGTTGTCATATTCAGCCTGCGGAATACTTGTTGCTTCTTCAGTGTGATCAAGCGGGTAAGTAAGCGCAATGGAACGTGATTTCAAAGGATCGCGCTTAATGAGCCCCTTTTCCTCAAGCGCCTTCAAATGCACATGCACGGTAGAAGGGGAGGACAAGCCAAGCGCTTGACACACCTCGCGCACAGTGGGGCCGTAGCCCTTTTCGCGAATGCACTGTTCAATCACATCAAGAACAGCTTGCTGGCGCTTCGTAATTTTATCGGACATGCGCCTTCCTTTCTCCTATAGTCAACACGAACAAATGTTTCAAGAAATCATTGACATGAACCTTTGTTCGCCTTATTATATATGCGAACAAAGGTTCTACGCAAGGGCAAAGGAGAAAGAAAATGCAACATCGCGAAAGTCTTTTCCCAGTTGCTGGGTCGGCAGCTCTTAAGCCTCAGGCCGAAATTCGTCACACGCGCATCATTGCGTTTCCCAAGCAAACACCCTTTGATGCACAACAGCAGCCCCGCCATGCAGCCAATTCACTTCGTCGATTCGCCAATGCATCAGTGCGGAGCATTCATTTGATTGCAAGCTATCTTGATGAGTCTTTTTCAATTTCATCGGGAACTGCAAAAGGTATTGCTCCTCAATGTGCAACCCGACGCGAAACGGCAGCTATTGCCGCAATCGGAACTGCAATCGCACTTGCCGTTATCCTGTTCTAGCGCTTGCAAATATCAATCGCAGGTAGCGCCATATATTTAGTATTACGATTTGGTGCACTCTCGTTATCAAGGGTGTCAAAGCCCATATCTAGTATGTTAGGCTACGTGCTGTCGAGCCTAAGGAGTGCACAGCATGAAATGCCCAGCATGCGGAAATCTTGAATCAAGAGTAGTTGACTCACGTCCGTCGGACGACGGGAGCACCATCCGCCGCAGGCGCGAATGCCTCGCATGCGGTAGACGATTTACCACCTACGAACGTCTCGGTGATAGCCCGCTTATCATCATCAAGTCCGACGGATCTTCGGAAGCATACGATCGCCAAAAACTCATGCGAGGATTGCTTATTGCATGTGCAAAACGCCCTATAGCACCCGAGCAGCTGGGCGCACTTATCGACAGCATAGAAGCAGAACTTCGCAATGCCTCTAAAAACGAAATCGGCTCAAAAGAGCTCGGCGATATGGCGCTTGTCAGGCTTGCAAAGCTCGACGACGTCGCATATGTACGTTTTGCCAGCGTCTATAAAGACTTCCAAAATGTCGAAGAATTTGCGGCAGCACTCGAAGGATTGAAATAACGCTTATGACAGAAGTCAAAATTGAAATCAAAGCCCTTAACGAAGCTGCTAAGATTCCATCCTATGCATACAGCGGAGATGCCGGCATGGATTTACGCGCTTCCGAATCTCTAACATTACAACCATTTGAACGAGCATTAGTGCCCACAGGGCTTGCAATCGCTCTCCCGGAAGGATATGCAGGCTTCGTATTGCCTAGAAGCGGCTTAGCTATCAAGCACGGCATAACGGTTGTAAATACCCCTGGTCTCATTGACAGTAATTACCGTGGTGAGCTCAAAGTCATTTTGCAAAACACCGATCCGCATGAACCGTTTACGATTCATGGTGGAGACCGTATTGCACAGCTTGTTGTCATGCCAGTACCGCATATGTCGTTCACGCCCGTAGCTGTGCTCTCAAACACCGAACGGGGCGAGGGTGGTTTTGGCAGCAGCGGAGTTAGCGAGTAGAAGTAATCTATGAAAGATAACGAAACAGGCAAAAACAGCGTAAACAACAGCGAACAAGATGGTTCCCTCAATGACCCTGTTCATGCATTGCAAAACAATACGCAAAGCAATAAGGAATTGATGAGCCAACCTCAGCAGAGTACAGCCAAGGACATTGGCAGCAACGGGCCTTCTCAGCTAATCGATTCAACTCAGCACAATTCGCAAGAGGCAAACCGAACGTTTCAGCCGAATGCGCAAGACACGAAGGCCTTGCGATCAGCGCAAAGCAAAATCACGTTCGCATACATTGCAGGACCTTTGTCTTTGCTCATTGGCGGGATGCTTCTAGGAACCATCGGCCTTATATGCGCAGGTTTGGCGTATCGTAAGCTTAATGAACTTGCGAATAAAGAACCTTCAATCGCTCAAGCGGCACTAAAACTGAAGAAGTCTGCAAAAACAGCGCTCATCATATGCGCGGTTGCCTTCGTCCTAAATGGCATCTCAATGTATCTTATGTACCCGATAGTACTCGAAATGCTCCAAAGCGGTCAGTATGGTGAAGCAGCCGGAAGTTTAGGCGCAGCAACATCAGCCGGCACATCAGCTTGGGGATAAGCGCAGCTACGCATGCACCTTGGTGTCTGCAACAGGACAACCGAATCTGTTGCAGACAACAAGCTCCTTATCTCGTTTAGGCAACCTTTCAATACGGATGCTCTGTAACATAGCGCGAACCTGCGAACCTGCGAACCTGCGAACCTGCGAACCTGCGAACCTGCGAACCTGCGAACCTGCGAACCTGCGAACCTGCGAACCTGCGAACCTGCGAGAAGAATGTTAACGATGTATCGATAATATATGTTATGTAAACTAACTGAAAATAGGTGAATGGATTTCCTATTTGTATAGTCATTAATCGTCATTTGCTTCTTTAATCACCTAATCGCATTCCGAACATTCTCACACGCAAGACATTTTTAAATTAATTCGTAGTGCAATGATTATGCCAAGGCCCCTTGTGGTCGACAATGCGCATACTGGACACTCTTACTTCTAGGAACACCCTAACTGTTTACTGGATCTTCTGAATTGACGAATCGAAGATGAACTGCACGCCGTGGATTTTCAGCCCTTGAATCTTTCCATCCTTCAGTAACGACAGTACGCGTTGTTCGGAAGCAGACAGCCGAGCAGCAGCATCCTCGACTGAAATCATATTCGAGTCAAAGCGCATAGATTCAAGCATCAACGCGCCTTGGTCTTCCAAAGTTAGCCTTTGATACGTAGTGCCATAATCTTCTCCAGGCTCGGTATTATCGGCAATTGCGCGAATGACCGCATCGTCTTCTGGCTTAATGGCCGCCGCGCTTAACAACTTGCGCATGATCAACGGATACCCAGCCCGTGGAGCTGTGATATACAGATCTTCATCGTCAAGCGTCACTTCAACGCCTTCGCGCTGAGCGATGGATTTCAACTCGGACAAAAGCCAGCCCCAAGCACGTATTTCTTCATGATTGTACGTAGCCATATCATTCTCCCTCACTAGATTCGATCTATTGCAACCTTTTGTAATATTCAGTATAATACCGAACAGAGGTTCGATTGTTAGTTGCTCATGCCTCTATCGTTTCTGCACCATGTACTTAACAACCAGGAAGGCTCATATGAATTCAAGCAAGATGCATCTATTGCAGGCAAAGAGCCTTCTAATCTCCGTTAGCCTGCTGGCTTTGCTCTCTTGCGCCATCATCGCACTCAACGGATGCGGGCCGTCTGATGAAGAGCGCATCACCGAAGCCCTTACCACTGAGCTTGAAACCATCAAAAGCCATGACGATCAATTTATAAGCTCTCTCGTTTCCGAAGACACGCAACAGGCGCTGCAAAACGTAAATATTGATGCAAAATCATTCTGCAGCTCCCTACTTGATGGGTTCGATTATCAAATCAACTCGATTGAAGCCAATAAAGCTACCGCTCAAGCATCCGTAACTATCACGTGCAAAAGCTTGTCAGATGCAACAAGCACCCTCAAGAGCGACGCTGAAACCAGTTCAGCAAACGGAACGGGAACGAACCTCACCGACGACGAGCTCTCTCAAACCATAGCGGAGAACTCGCTGGATTACCTACAAAACGCTCAACCCAAGCAGCACGATCCCATTACCATCTCGCTTTCGTTACAAGACAAGAAATGGGAAGTTGACCAGCAAGCAAAATCGACGTTCGCTCAGCTGCTTCTCTAGCAGACAGATCGCGATATCATAATTCTATGAGCTCCTGGCGTTACTAAAAAGGCGTAATGCGCGGCTATTGCATCAACCCTGCGGCTATTGCATCACCCTTATCAGCCGGTAAACCTTTTCAAGAAACGCAGGAAGCCGTAAACGACAGAAGGCATGCTCAACGTTGGGATCCTCAAGAGTTAGTCAATGAACGTTAACTTGCAACAGGTCTTCTCGAGCAAATGCCTGCAGACCCGAGGCGTTATGCCAAAGCGTATAGTTAAGCGTTATGCAAAGAGGTTACGATTCGCAAATTTTTTCATAGAGCGCAAATAGCTCAGGCATCTCACGTTTGATGCTTACCGGCTTGAACGTATCCGAGGAAACGAGACAATGCACGCTCGAACCGGTGCAGCAAGGACGAGCCGTTTCCAAGTCGTCGCCTTCCTTGAATACTTCGTATGAATACGTGGTTTTCGTACCCTTTGATTCCGAAACCCACGTACGCACGATAGCAACATCACCATAACGAAGAGGCTGGCCATAGTTGGCGGTAAAGCTTACAACAGGAGACATGTACCCAGCATCTTCGATTTTTTTGTACGGAAACCCGTTCGCCTCAAGAAAGTGCGTGCGAGCGTCCTCGAAATACAGCAGGTAGTTAGCGTGGTATACCACGCCCATTTTGTCGGTTTCCGCATAACGAATGGTTATCGGCGTGCAGACTTTCATGATGCTCTCCCTAACCAGCTAAAACGTTTAGAATGGAATGTATGGACTCAATCGTAACGTATATCGAACGCGAACAAAGAACATTCGCCGAATCGCCGTTTAACCCCGTTGATTCGCTGGTGTTCTCTTCCTTGTGCTATTTCAACTTCGATACCGCTTCCCCACTTGAGCAGTTTGCAGGCGCCAATGTTACGCTTGATGCACATACCGAACAACGCGTCTTGATTGCAGATATCCTTGCACTTTGCGATCACACACAATTGACAAGCGGAAGCTGGCTCAAAGACGCTGATGAGACCACGCAGTTTATCGCAGCGCTTCGCGCAAGCCGTCGCTATCGCGACGTCACCATTGCCTTTTTCACCAACGAAATGGCCGATGCTGTAGACAAGCAGTTTTCCGCTTCAACGTTCTTCTTTTATGGAAAGTATAGCGAAGTAGCTTACGTTGCGTTCCGTGGCACCGATGGAACGCTTACCGGCTGGAAGGAAGACTTCAATCTTTCATACAAAGCCGTCATACCGTCTCAACGATCGGCGGTGGCGTACCTCTCCGGCGTATCGTCTGCGACCGATTGTCCATTGATACTAGGCGGACACTCCAAAGGGGGCAATTTAGCCCAGTATGCGGCATTGTGCACTGATGGAGCTACGTACCAGAAAATCATTGCCGTGTACGATCACGATGGGCCCTCGTTTTTGGAAGACCCCTCCCCTCGCCGCTCGAGCGCTTCTTATGAGCAAAAGCTGCATAAGATGGTTCCCGAATCATCCGCATTCGGTATGATTTTGGAGCGCCGTGACGATTACCAAGTGGTGCAGGCATCGGCGTTCGCTCTCTTTCAGCACCGCCCCTTCACGTGGCAGGTTGAAGGTGATGATTTTGTCTACCAGCAAGGCCTCAATGCATCGGCGCAGTTCTTCGACAACGCGCTGGACACATGGCTACGAAGCAAAACGCCTGCTGAGCGTGAACGGTTCATTCAAACCATCTACGATTTGATAACGCAAACAAATGCAACCAGCTGGGCGGAATTTCAAACAAATCTAGCCTCGAATATGGCAACCGTCATGGGAGCCGGGTCAAAACTCGACGTAGACACGAAGCGGTTTCTTGCAAGCACACTCAAAGGACTCGGCAGAACGCTGAGAGCCCAAACAATCGAACGTATCAAGAATGCCGGCAGCTCGCTCTGGCAAACAGACATAAGAAAGCGATAACCATACATGACCAACGCCAACAATCAAGACAAGCAATCATTCGGACGTTTCACGCTTACCATGGCATGCAATCTAGCTGCACCACACACCTGGCCAGCAGCTATTCTCCCTACGTCTGTTGCCGTTGCCTGCGCAGCCGCAACGGGAGGCACCGTATCGTTCAGCATGTCCTGCGTTTTGCTTGCCATCTGCATCCTTATGCAATCGTCCGTCAATACCTTTAACGATTATTACGACTACGTGAAGGGCGCCGATTCTATCGATGACGACGTCGACCCATCAGACGCTGTATTGCTTTACAACAACGTGAACCCACGATCTGCACTTGCGCTTGCCGTTGGGCTTTTGATCACTGCTTTTGCCCTGGGAATCTACGTCATTTGGCAGGCGGGTATTATTCCTCTTATCATTGGCATCATCGGCGCTGTGTTCGTGGTGTTGTACTCCGCCGGCAAAACACCCATCTCATATCTGCCTATCGGCGAAGTTGTAAGCGGCATGGTGATGGGCGGTCTTATCCCGTTGGCGTGCTACTACGTGCTTTCCGGCAGCCTTACTCCCGTGGCACTTCTATGGGCACTTCCGGAAATCTTGGGCGTGGGCCTCATTATGTTCACGAACAACACTTGCGACATCGAGAAGGATATCGACGCAAACCGTCACACCTTATCGGTAGTGCTCGGGCGCGAAAAAGCACGCAGGGCATACCACGCAGTGCTATATACCTGGATAATTGCCATCGTAGTACTTGTTGCATTCTATTTCACCAAAGGGGTTATTGCCCTTCCCTTCATGATTCTGTCCGCATATCCTATGCTGAAAGCGCTGCTGGCTAATCCGCTTGCACCGCAAAGCAGGCAAGCTGCCATGTCGCAAGTTTGCTGTGTCAACATCGCATTGGGCGCATGGTATACTGCAGCGATTTTCGCCAGCAATGCAGCGATTATGCTGTAGAGGCACCAGGGGATACCGTTAAGGGAGTCAAGGTAAGGGGACGTCATGATTGAACTACTTCGTATATTTGTAGCGGTGGGGCTTGGTTGTGCTTCGGCCATCATTGGCATGCAATTGCTTCGCGGCAGCTACCTATCGTTAGTTTTCAAGTTCGACGATTCGAAGAACTTCGAGAAGCAGCAACAAGAGCACACTGCTCAACTGCTGGGTAAACTAGCAGCAACTGTAACGTTTGCATTTTTCGCGGCTGACGTATGCTTGCTGTTCTTCGAGATTGGCCGATCGCTGAACGTACCGCCGATGTCGCAAATCTTCTCGATCGGTTGCGATGTGGCCATGATTGCGTTCTTGGTTCTGACGGTGCGTTTGTTCACGAAACTGGGCACCACGAAAGACCCCAAAGCCAAGTTCAAATCAAGCAACGTCCGTATTTCAACCTACGTGCTTGTGCTGGTGATTCTACTGACCGTGCTGTCGCTGCTCTTCTAGCGAAGGCAGGACCGAGGTCTAACGCCAAGCAATCTGAACCTTGTCTGCAAACATGTGCGGCAACGATGCCAGAGAGAAACCATTAAGCAGCTGTTCCGGTGTTGCAGGTTCACACGTTGCTGCAATGCCGGTAATACCTGCAATGTGCCCGATAACGGCTTCAGGCGAACCAAAGCGAGCAAGCAGCTCATCGATAGCGGCATCGTGATCGCGCTTCGACAAGCGACGATTCGTCTCGGCAACGACCAGAGGGATATGGGCATACTCGGGGTGTTCAAGGCCAAGCACGTCCTGAAGATACAACTGTTGCGGCGTTGAGCACAGCAAGTCAACGCCCCGAACAACGGAAGTCACGCCTTGAGCCGCGTCATCGACCACCACGGCAAGCTGATAGGCAAATGCCTGGTCGGAGCGCTGAACAAGAAAGTCACCACACTCGGTAGCAAGATTCTGCCGATAGTCCCCCTGCACCAAATCGGTAAATGCATACACGGTATCCGGAACGATCAACCGTTGCGCCGGCTTTCGCGTCAAAGCGCGTTCTTTGCGTTGTTCGTCCGTTAGATTCTTGCATGTTCCGGGATAAACAAACTTCTCACCGCGATGTGGCGCCGATGCTGCGTGCAAATCCGCCCGCGAGCAAAAGCACGGGTATACCAACCCTTTATTCTGAAGCAGACGAAACGCCTCTCGATACGCCTCGTCCCTATCATGCTGAAAATACGGGCCCTTGTCCCAGGTAAGGCCCAAGGCTTCGAAATCGCGCTGCACGGCATCGACATAGCACGCCTTCGAACGCTCCCTATCCAGGTCTTCAATGCGCAACACGATGCTACCGTCTTGGGACTTCGCCACCAGCCACGCCATCAGCGCCGCAAAAATGTTGCCGGCATGCATGCGGCCGGTAGGAGACGGAGCGAACCGCCCCACAACGGGACGGTTCGCAGGTGCCTTACAGACTATTTCGGAAGGACAAGCCATTACTTGCGCAGGTCCTCTACATGCTTCGTTTTACCGACGGAACGCTCGATGCCACCAGGCTCGACAAGCTTCACCTTCGAAGCAACCAGCATAACGCTTTTGAGTTCCTTCTCAATGTGCTTGCGGAACGCATCCATCTCCTCAAACGAATCGCTAAACGCCTCAGGCTTCAGCTCCACATGCACGACCATACGGTCAAGACCGGTCTCGTTATCCACAACGATACGGTAATGAGGCGTGACGCCCTCGATACCGGACAGCACGTCCTCCACCTGGCTGGGGAAGACGTTCGTACCGCGGATGATGAGCATGTCGTCGCAGCGAGAACGAACCTTCTGCATGCGCGCCGACGTGCGGCCGCACGCACACGGCTCCGTGATGACGCGCGTGAGGTCGTGCGTGCGATAGCGCAGCACGGGGATAGCTTGCTTGTCAAGCGGCGTGAGCACCAGCTCGCCCATTTCTCCCTCGGGCACCGGTTCGCCCGTGTTCGGGTCGACGACCTCCCACAGGAAGTGGTCCTCGGCAATGTGCTGCATGTCGCGCGATGCCAGGCACTCGCCCGACACGCCCGGGCCCATGACTTCTGTAAGGCCGTAATTGTCGGTGCACACGATATGCATGCGGGATTCAATCTCAGCCTTCAGGGCCTGCGGACACGGTTCGCCGCCGAACAGGCCGACGCGCAGCGTGGACTTCTCCCAATCGAAGCCCATCTGCTCGCCCACTTCGCACACGTGCAGCGCGTAAGACGGCGTGGCCACCAGCACGGTTGAGCCGTAATCCTGAATCATCTGAATCTGACGCTCGGTGTTGCCCGAACCAGCGGGAATCATCATGCAGCCAAGGCGCTGCAGGCCGTAATGCAGGCCGAAGCCGCCGGTGAACATGCCATAGCCGAATGCCATCTGCACACGATCGGTAGGCACGACGCCAGCCATCTGCACCAGGCGCATGATGCAGTCGTTCCACACATCCATATCGTGACGGTTGTAGCCAACGACGATCGGCTTGCCCGTGGTGCCCGAAGAGGCGTGCAGCTCGACAACCTCTTCAAGCGGAACGGCGAACATTCCGTACGGGAACGTCTTGCGCAGGGCGCTTTTGTCCGTAAACGGCAGCTTGCGAACATCCTCGAGCGTTTTGATGTCGCTGGGCTTCACGCCCATCTCGTCCATCTGGTTGCGATACCACTCGACGCGCTCGTAGGTCCATTCAACCTGCGCGATGAGCTTCTCCAGCTGAATAGCGCGGATGCGCTCGCGAGAGCAGCACTCAACATCCGGGTTGTGGATGGGCAGCTCATCGAACCTGCCCGCAGCGGCAGCGGCAAGGGCCGCACCCTTTTTCGAAATATCGATCATCGTCAAAACTCTTTCCTGCCGCGCGTTAGGCGACGTCAGCGCTCATGTTCTTCAAATCCTCTTGAGCAAGCAGCTCGACCGGCTGCTCGGCAAGCAGCTGCTCGGCGCGCTCAAGGTCTTTCACGTACAGGCAAATATACGTGGAGATGAGCGAATAGCTGTATTTGACGTTGATGTTGCACGCGGACAGCACGCCCATAACGCGCGCCAGCTCGCCGGGCTTGTCCTCGAGGCGCAGGCACAGCACCGGCGTTTTCGTGGCAGCGCAGTTCATATCGCGCAGCACCCCAAGCGCCTTGTCGGGGTCGTCCACCACGAAGCGCACGATGCCGTAATCGCCGGTATCGGAAGCGCTGTATCCGCGCACGCTGACGTTCGCCTGCGTGAAGCCATCGATGACGCGTGCCAAATGGCCCGGCTTGCTTTCAACGAACACGCTGATCTGCTCGACGCTCATGGGGACTTACGCCTCCTTCTTCGCGAACTCATAGCCCGCACGGAATGCGCGCATGTTCGCCTCGATGGTTTTCTGCGGAACGCGCTGCGAGATGACCTGCTCCCACACTTCCTCGGAGAAGTCCAGGCGCGTGGCAAGCGCGCCAAGCAGCACGACGTTCACGGATTTCGCCGTGGCCACCTCGGCCGCAATGGGGCCCGCAGGGATAAGCGTGGCGCCCGCAGCTTCAAGCTTCTCGCGCGCGTTGGCAGGCATGGAAGCTTTGCCGGTAAGCACCGGTAGCGGCTTGATAGCCTCGTCAGCAACCAGCAGATAGCCGCCCTCGCGCACAAACGGCAGGTTACGCAGCGCCTCGGTGGTCTCGAACGACACGACGCAATCGGCGCAGCCTGCATCGGCCACCATGGTGGCAACAGGCTCGGTGCCGAAACGCACGACGGTGGTAACGGCGCCGCCGCGCTGCGACATGCCGTGGATCTCGGAAACCTTCACGTCGTAGCCCGATGCAAGCGCGGTGCGGGCAAGCAGGTCAGCGGCAAGGACGGTACCCTGTCCGCCGACGCCGCACAACAAAACGGTGGTAGCGCTCGACATGGCTTACTCCCCTTCCTTGGCCGTGGAAACGATGCTTTTGAACGCGCAGTACTGGGCGCAGTGGCCGCAGCCGATGCACTGCGTGTCGTCGATGATGGCATGCCCGTCTTCCTCGCGCGTGGCGATGGCCGGGCAGCCAAGCGTGGAGCACACGCCGCACGCGGTGCACGTATCGGCAACCACGTAAACAGGCTTCTTGATGCGGTCGATCAGCACGCAGGGGCTGCGGAACACGATGACGGACAGCTCATCGGAGCGCGTGGCCTCGCGCAGCGCCAGGCGAACGGCCTTCATGTCGTTCGGGTCGACGGTGCGCACGTCCTCAACGCCGATGGCGCGGATGACGCCTTCCATGTCAAGCTCGCGCGACGGGCGGTGCTGCAGCGTTTCGCCGTTAAACGGGTTACCCTGACGACCAGTCATGGCCGTGGTGCGGTTGTCGAGCACGCACACCGTGCCGGCGCCCTTGTTGTACACGGTGCTGATAAGCGCCGACAAACCCGAATGAGCGAACGTGGAGTCGCCGATGACGGCCACGATGGGACGATGCTCCGTACCGGCCCACGCAAGCTCGAAGCCGTGGGACATGGAAACGGAAGCGCCCATGTCGATGGTGGTGTCCATGGCCGAAAGCGGCGGCAGCGCGCCAAGCGTATAGCATCCGATATCGCCCGTGACCACGGCCTTCATGCGCGAAAGCTCCTTGAACACCAAGCGATGCGGGCATCCGGCGCACAGCGCGGGCGGACGGCCGGGAAGGTCGTCGGGCGCAGCCTGGTGCGCAGGTGCCTCAACGCCGAACGCGGCGCGGATCAGGCCCGGCGACATCTCGCCATCGCGCGGCAGACCGCAGGGGAAGTTCGCCACGTCGATGCCCAGCGCGCGCACCGCGTCGGTAAGGTACGTGGAAGCCTCTTCCACCACGTAGACCGCATCGACTTCGGACGCGAAATCTCGCAGCGCCTCTTTCGGCAGCGGGTAGGAAACGCCCAGCTTGAATACGGACGCCTCGGGGAGCGCCTCAAGTACATGCTGATAGCACGCACCCGCGCACACGACGCCAATGGAGGTACCCTTGCGCTCCACCTTGTTGTACGGGCACGTCTCAACCCACTGCTCAAGCTGCTCCAAGCGAGCAAGCTGCACCTTGCGGCGCGGCTTGGCGAACGCCGGCATCATGACCCACTTCGCCGGGTTCGTCTCGTAAGGCACCAGGTCGTGCTCGACGCGCTGGCCGCACTCAACAGGTGTGCGCGTATGCGACACGCGCACAGAAGAGCGGATGAAGAACGGGGTGTCGAACTGCTCGGACAAGTCGAACGCATCGCGCGTGAACGCAAGCGCCTCAGCGGAGTCCGACGGATCCAGCATGGGGATGTGCGCAGACAGCGCATAGTAATGCGAGTCCTGCTCGTCCTGCGACGAGTACATGCCCGGGTCGTCGGCCGCCAGAATGACGAATCCGCCGCCAACGCCGGTATACGACGTGGTGAACAGCGGGTCGGCAGCCACGTTCACACCGACGTGCTTCATGGTTGCAAGCACGCGCGCGCCGGCGGCGCTAGCGCCTACGCCCACCTCCACGGCCACTTTCTCGTTGATGCACCACTCGGCGTACACGCCGTCTTTCTTCGCAAACGTCTCAAGCGTTTCGGTGGAAGGCGTGCCGGGGTATGCCACGCCGATGCGGCACCCCGCCTCCCACGCGCCTTGCGCGATTGCTTCGTTGCCAGATAACAGCTCCATAGTGCTCCCGTCTTTCGGGGAAAGCGCCCCGTCTTCCCCTGCTCTATTCGCTCCTAAAGCCTAAAACTCAAATAGCTCGGTTACTCCTCTTTATAAACCAGGCAGAATGCGCCAATCTGTACGACATCGCCGTCGGCAAGCAGATACGTGTCGACGCTGTTGTTGTTCACCCACACGCCGTTAAACGACGCCTCATCGGAAATCTCGTAGCCCGAATCGCACGGATACACGGAGGCGTGCATACGCGACACCGTCATATCATTCAGGAAAATATCGCACTGAGGACTGCGTCCGATGGTCAGACGCTTGTCCCCCAGCTTGAACGACACGCCCGTCTGTGGCCCGCGCACCACGTGCAGCACCGCCGTGGGCTTCGTTTTCGCTGTGGACATAAGCGCGTCTTCGCCGAAGGTAAGCGGCGTGAAACGCTGCGTAGAGCCTTGCAGCTTGAAGCCGCACTGCGGGCAGGCCGCGTCCTGCGGATCGATAGGGTTGTTGCAAACAGGGCACACATTCGCCATGGTGAATCTCCTTTTTCGTGTTTGCAGTTAAACGGCAGAAGTCTTGTCAACGATAAGCGGCGTGGTGTTGAGCAGCTGCGATGTGGCAACCGTATCCGCGCCAGAGAAACCGCGCATGAAGCGATCGAACGCGATGCCGATGGATTCGAACACGCTTGGCGCAGGCACATCCTTGCACGCCACCAGATCTTGCGTGGCAACAACCTGGTTGCGCTGCTTGAACGTGACGGTACCCACCTTGTCGCCCGCATGTACGTCGCCCGTAACGTTGTCGAACGTGACCGACTGGCTGACGTTGCCGTTAAGGTCGAACACCTCGACGGCGGCCGCAGGGTCGGCAAACGTGGCCGGGATGGTGCGGTCGATCCAGTCGGCGTGAGCAACCTGCGCCACCAACGGCACCGACGCGCCGTTCATCTGCGCAGACTGATCGCTGTGGGCCAGCTGGTACGTTTGCTTGTGATCGAACACCCATTCGCACAGCTCATCGGCATCGAAGAAGCGCTGGCTTTCCGAAGACGAGTCCAGCACGATGGCGTACAGCTCTTCGCCATCTTTGTTCACCGCGCCGGCAAAGCACGCGCCGGCCTTTTCGGTATAGCCCGTTTTCACGCCGATGGCATTATCGTTGATATCGAAGAATCCGTCGGTGGTTTCCAGGAACACATCGGCCGCAGCGCCGCTGCGCGTTACCGTGATGGTGGTGGAACCACCGCCGACAATAGACCGAAACGTTTGATTGCGCATGGCGTACGCAACGACTTTCGCCTGGTCTGCAGCGGTGCTGTGCAGGTTTCCCGCATACTGGTCGAAATCAAGACCGTGCGGATTCTCGTACACCGTGTTCGTGCATCCGACCTTTGCGGCCGTAGCGTTCATCTGCGCAACGAAAGCATCCACCGCAGAGTTTCCGCTTGCCTGCCCCGAAGTCTGCAGCGCAGCGCCAACGGTTTCGGCCAGCGCAATGGCGCCATCGTTTCCCGAAGGTACCAGCAGCGCCTTCAGCGCCGTTTCCAGCGTCATGACGTCGCCTTCTTGCAGGCCGGCCGACGACTCGCCCACCTCGGCGGCATCGGCCGACACCGTCACTTTCGTGTCAAGCGACACCAAGCCCGCATCAACGGCATCAAGCGTAACCGCTGCTGTCATGATCTTCGTGACCGACGCGATGTTAGCTGCCTCATCGGCATTGCGCTCGAAATACACGGTGCCATCGGCATCTACGACAATGGCACGCTCGGCATCGATGTTCGGGGACTGCGCAACGGCCAGGCCGCGTGCATCCACCGTTTCACCGTATACGGTATCGGCTTTGCGCACATCAGCGTGAGCCGCCGCAGGCCAGCCAAGCACCGGCGTGCATGCAAGCACGAACACAAGCACGCACGCGAGTGCGCGTGCGTGCTTGCAAGCCTGCCTATGAAAGGGAAAGCTAGTCGACAACGTAGAGATCCTCCGGAGCAACCGGCTCGAACCCGGCGTCGGCGAGCTTGCGCTCGACCTCGTCGTCACCAGCCACCTTCAACACATCGACCGCGTGACCGCCTTCGACGGACATGCAGTAGCCGTATTCAACGTTGACGTTCTGCTCGTCCAAAAACTCGAGCAGCTTCGCCAAACCGCCCGGAACGTCGGGCACGCGCACGCCGAGCACCGGCGTGACGGCTGCGCGCCAACCAGCGCCGCGCAGCGCTTCGGCCGTAGCCTCGGGCTTGTCGCACAGCATGCGGGCCACGCCGAAGTCCTCGGTGTCGGCCAGATACAGCGCGTGCATGTTGCTGCCGGCAACGGCCACCGCACGCGTGGCGGCGGCCAAGCGGCCCTTTTCGTTCTCAAGGAAAATAGTCAGCTGGGAAATCATGGCCTACTGCTCCTTTCGCAGGTCGATGATGCGCTTTGCCTTGCCCTCGCTGCGCTCGATGGACTTCGGCTCAACAAGCTTGATGTCCACGGCAATCTGCAGGTTGCTCTTCAACTCGGCGGCCAGGCGCTTCTTGAGGTCTTCAAGCTTGCGAATCTCGTCGAACGGGAACTCGGGCACGGTCTCGACGCGCAGCTCGACGTGGTCGAGCGGGCCGCGCGTGGTGAGGACGATCTGATACTGCGTGGCAATCTCGGGGAAGCCGGTGATAACCTGCTCGATCTGCGACGGGAACACGTTGACGCCGCGCAGGATGAGCATGTCGTCGGAGCGGCCGATGATCTTGCCGATCTTGCGGTGCGTGCGGCCGCAGGCGCACGGCTCGGAGATGATGCGCGTGATGTCGCGCGTCCGGTAGCGCACCAGCGGGCAGCATTCGCGCGTCAGCGTGGTGAACACCAGCTCGCCGTACTGGCCGTCGGGAACCGGCTGAAGCGTTTGTGGGTCGATGATCTCGGCGAAGAAATGGTCCTCGGCCAGGTGCAGGCCGCTCATTTCCTTGCACTCGAACGCCACGCCCGGGCCCATGACTTCGGACAGGCCGTACACGTCGCAATACTGGATGCCCAGCTTCTCGGCGATTTCCTCGCGCATGCCCTGGCTGCAGGGCTCGGCGCCGAAGATGCCGGCGTGCAGCTTCAGATCGGTGGCGGGGTTCATGCCCATCTCGATGCACGTATCGGCAATAAGCAGAGCGTAAGAAGGCGTGCAGCACAGCACGTCGACGTCCATGTCCTTAAGCATCTGGATCTGGCGCTTCGTGTTGCCAGAAGAGGTGGGGACGACGGCGCAGCCGGCGGTTTCTCCGCCATAGTGCGCGCCCAGACCACCCGTGAACAGGCCATAACCGTAAGAGACCTGCATGGTAGAGTTCTCATCGCAATCGCAGATGGCAAGGCCGCGCGCAAAGCACTCGCCCCAATGCTTCAGATCGTTGGCGGTAGAGCCGACAACCGTTGCCTGGCCGGTGGTGCCAGAAGAGGCGTGGATGCGGGCAACTTTGCTGCGCGGCACGGCGAACAGGCCGTCGGGATAGTTGTCGCGCATGTCCTGCTTCAGGACAAAGGGGAACTTCGTGATGCCTTCGAGCGTTTTCAGGTCGCCCGGCTCGACGCCGGCTTCCTTAAACGTCTTCTGGTAGAAAGGAACGTTGTCGTATGCGTACTGTACGCACCATTTCATGCGCTCAAGCTGCAGGTCGCGCAGCTCCTCACGTGGCATCGTCTCAATTTCCGGCTGGAAGTACACCTTTCTCTTACCTTTCTTTGTGCGCGGCGCCTGGCTTGCGGTAAAACGTATCGCCGCTTAGATATGAAGTTACCCCGCCGCCGTGTCCGGCCCCTTGACCACCACTTCGTTCACCGGGTCGTACACAGAAGCGAACAGGTCTTGCCGCACGATGTTGCCAGCGGCATCTTTGACCGTGCGCGTGACCTCGATGGTGGAACCATCGGTGCCGCGCGTTTTCACGTAGCTGATACCCGGGGCCAGCGTATCGTCGACCTTCGTGGTAGACGAATGCGTCTTGCCCTTCTCCCATTGACCGGTTTCGGTGGATACCTGATAACCGGAATCGACTCCATACAGTGTAGCGGTTACGGACCCTTCTGAGCACGAGACCTTTACCAAAACATCGTTGGCGGTATCGTTTTGCCACACAAGGTCAAGTTCAGGATAGCTGACAGCCGCATCGCGCCCCTGCGGATAGCTGGCGATGTAAAGCGAATGGTTGTGCCGCTCTTTGACGGGCAGGCCCGACTCGTACACGGCGTTGAACACCGTGGTGGCAACCTGGCAGATGCCGCCGCCCACCGAATCGGTGTATTCGCCGTCGATGATGGCGCCGGCGCCTAAAAAGCCCTTTCCTTCATCGCAGTTGCCGGTGGTGTCGTTGTACGACCACGTCTGGCCCGCAGCGCAAATCGAGTTGTCGAGCAGCTGAGAGACCAACGCGATGTTGTGGTTGCGGTTTTCCGTGCCGGCACCCGTCGTGAACTGCGTGGTGTACGTACCGATAGGCCCGACGACGCCGCAGGCAAGCGCATCATCAAGAGACAGTTCCGCAGGCATGGCAGTAGAAGCAACATCAACCTTCGGCGTAGATTGCGCTGGCTCGATGTCGCTGCCGGAGCCGAACAGCGCCGAGGTCAAGGCCGAAGCGGCGTCCGACACCAGCGGCAACGAACCCGAGCCGCTTGTCCTCACCGTCACCGTCCCGTCCTGGGCAGCAGAAAACGACACACCGGAAAGCGCGTTGCCCGAAGACTGCCGAATGCCGGAGAGCATAGAAGACTTAGCAAGATCGCTGTCGATATAGGGGCGCAGATGCCACGAATCGCCCTCGCCCTCGATGGTGGTTGCAACCCACGCGCCCACTTCCGATGCCGAAGCTTCCCACGCCGTTCCCTCGAAGTCGAACTCGGCACCTCCGGCAAGCGCGGAGGTGACCGCCTGGGCGACTTGCGTGGCGTCCCGCTCGGTAATGCGCAGCGGAGCATAATCGGTGTGGGCCACCATCTGACCGCCGCCTTGCAGCAGAAGAGGAGCAAGCTGGTCGCACAGCGACGAGCGATTCACTTCCCAACCGTCATGGCCAGACTGCACGTAAGCAACGCCGCCCGAAACGGCTATGTCGTAGTCGGCATGCGGCTGTCCGATGGCCGCATCTATTTCGGCTGCGAACGCATCGACAAGCTGATCGTTGAACGTAGGCGTTACGGAAATGTCCGTCCCGAAAAACTGCGCGCCAAGACGCGACAGCGCGCCGCCGGAGTCGCGACCGACGGCAAGGGCGGCGTCAGCAAGGCCCTCGGCATCGATGGCAACGCCAAGGCCTGCCCCATCGGCAACCCACGCCTGCTTCGAAGCCTTCGCCTCGTCGACGGCCATCTGCTCGGCCAGGGCGGCGTCCTGCTGATCCTGCTGAGAAGCCGCTTCGGCCGTTTGAGCCGCGGCTTCGTCCGATGCGAAGACGGTGACGCTTGCCGCACGAAGCGGTTGCGTATACGCGTCATCAACAGCTGAAATGATTTCATCGCGCGTCATTCCCGACGCATCAACGCAACCCACATGCACGCCCTGATAGACGCGGCCGGCCGTGGTGCAGCCATCCACGCCCACGCCGACCGCAAGCAAGCACGCAACAACCACGACAACGCCCGCCACGCGGCTTTTGCGAACCAGCGAGGCAAACCCTTTGCCGACAAGACGCATAAGCGAAGCCAGGAAACCTAGCACGGCAAAGCCGATGGAGCGCAAAGTTCCTACCGCAGCAGACGCCCCCGCCGACGAGCGAGACGATGATTGGTGATTGCGGCTGCGCGCTGAGCGCCGTTTAGCGTCGTCCTTCACCCACAGCTCGGGCTGTCGAAACCCGGCGTTTTCGGTGCCGGTAACTTGTTGACGGCCAGAACGCTGGCGAGCTTGTGGAGCAGCCGCCTTGTCGCGCTGCCTTCCGCGAGCGGACGGCTGGTTGCGAGCGCCAGCATGCTGCGCGCGTCCTTGCACCCTTTGACCTTGGGAAACGCCACGTGTTGACGCGCCACGCTCATAAGAGCGTCCAGAACGCGAAGAGCCCGCTTGCCTATTCAAGCGGGCAGATGCTGAATCGTTTGTTCGAGAGTGCTGGCCGTGCGAAGGCCGGCCCGCAGATGAGCTTTGGCGCGAGCGCGTTTCGCCGACCCGACGCGTAGGCTGTTTGCGCGCCGGAGGCACCTGCCCCTGATCACCAGCCACTACAGACGACCTTTCGCCTCAAGACGCTTCGCCTTCTGCATTTTGCGGTAACCCGCCAGCACGTAGTACGTGGTGGTGCACAGGCCCAAAAGCAAGCCGGCGTACACGAACCAGATGCCCCACGAGCACGCAACGCCGTTGAAGCCGGGCAGCCACGCGACGTAGACCCAGCCCAGGCCGCCGATAAGCGGCATGTTCAGCAGCAGGCCCGCGAACCCGACGAACAGAAACGTGGTGGCAACCTTGCCCGGATAGATGACGGCAACGCGCTGCTTATAGCGCTTGAGCAGGTACGCACCGCCGATAAGCATCAGCAAATCGCGGCCGAGCACCACCACAACAATCCAAGCGGGCAAGCGACCCACCAAAAGCAGGCCGACCACGCCGCAGATCATCAGGATGCGGTCGACGGCCGGGTCAAGCAGCTGGCCGAGCTTCGACACGCAGTGCGTGCGGCGCGCCACCTGTCCGTCGATCCAGTCGGTGCAAGCGGCCAGCGCGAACATGAACGTGGCCAGCAAATCGTATCCGTTGAGCAGCAGCACCAGGTACACGGGCACCATGCACAGCCGGATAAAAGATATAACGTTCGGAATGGTGAAAATGCGATCGGTTACCTGCTCGTTGTTTTTCGCTGACATGCGTTCCCTACCCCATGGCCTTACATAAAGGCGGGGCGCCGCAGCGCCCCGCCTGCAATCTGCTACCAGATTATAGTAACTCAGCCCGCGATAAAACGTTACGGTTAAGCAACCTATTGCTGCCCATCTACACGTTTTTACGCCGTTTTCGGCCGCTCGGGCACCTCGAACACGTGCACGCTTTTGCTCCGCGAAACGGCGGCGTACGTGGGCTCCATGGTCAGCGACCCCTTCGGGCACTCGTATACGCAGCTGGCGCATTGCACGCAGCGGAAGTGGTCGATCGTCCACTTGCGTGCCTTCTTGTCCACCTCGATGGCGCCGCAGGGGCAGCGCTTCTGGCACAGGCTGCACAGGATGCACGTGTCAACGTCCACCACCACATGGCCTTTTAACCCGCGCGGCGGCTCTTTTTTCTGCACCGGGTACAGCACCGTTTCGGGCTTTTTGAACAGCGACCCGAACGTCATCTTTCCAAGTTTGAATCCGCCCATGCCACTACCTTTCCGTGCAGCTGATGCAGGGGTCGATTGTCAGCACGATGTTGTTGACATCGGCCAGATCGCACCCCTTCAGCGCCAACGTCATGCCTGCAAGGTTCTGCGAAGTTGGCGTGCGCATGCGCATGCGCTCCAAGTACTTCGTGCCGTTGCCGCGTGCATAGTAGTAGCACTCGCCGCGCGGTTGCTCAAGCACGTTGCACGCCTCGGCGCCGGCCGTAGGGTTGCCCTTGACCTTCACGGCGATATCGCCGGCAGGGATGGTGTCGATCATCTCGTCGATGATGTCGATGGACTGCAGCACCTCTTGGCAGCGCACCTTCACGCGCGCATAGCAGTCGCCGTCGTTGTCAAGCACGGGCTGGAAGTCGGACAGCTTGCCGTATGCACCATTGCCAAGCATGCGCACGTCGTAGTTCACGCCCGACGCGCGGCCGAACGGCCCGACAAGGCTTTGCGCCACGGCGTCGTCGTGGCTGATATAGCCCACGCCCACCAGGCGGTTCTTCACGGAAGAATCGGTAAGCAGCGTTGCCACGATCTGCTTGTACTCGTCGGTGATGCCCGCAAGCACCTGCTTGATGTAGGCAAACATGTCGTTGTCGATGTCGCGCTGCACGCCGCCTACCTTCACCACAGAGAAGATGACGCGGCCGCCCGTGGTTTTCTCGAAGATGTCGAGCACGCGCTCGCGCAGGCGCCAGCAGTGCATGAACAGGCTTTCGAAGCCGAACGCGTCGGCAGCAAGGCCCAGCCACAGCACGTGCGAGTGGATACGCGACAGCTCGTGCCAGATAACGCGCAGGTACTCGGCACGCTCGGGAATCTCCACGCCCATAAGCTGCTCGACCGTTTCGGCATAGCCCATGGAATGGCCGAACGCGCAGATGCCGCAGATGCGCTCGGCAACGTAGATGAACTGGTTGTAGTCGCGCGTTTCCACCAGCTTTTCCAAGCCGCGGTGCACGAAGCCGATCTGCGGGATGGCCTCGAGGACCGTCTCGTCTTCCACCACGAGGTCAAGATGCAAAGGCTCGGGAAGCACCGGGTGCTGCGGGCCGAACGGGATGACCGTTGCCTTTCCCATGCTTACTCACCTGCCTTTCCGTCGGCGCCGGCACCAGCCGCGCGCTGCTTCTCCAAAAACGCCGCACGCACGCGCGCCGCTTTCTCGGGATCCATGTTCTTCAGGCGCTCCTCAAGCACGGCAACCTTCTCGTCGTGCTCGGCCTTCGCCGTTTCCTGACGGGCGCGCGCATCTAGCGCTGCACGCACCTTCGCCGCGCGCTCGGGGTCGAGCTGGGCAAGCTTGGCCTCAAGCTCGGCCTGCTTCTGCGGCGTTTGCTGGCCAACGGCGCGCTGGGACTCCAGCTTCGCCTCGTTCGCAAGCGCCCCGCGCACCTGCGCGGCTTTTTCGGGGTCCATGTCGGCAAGCTTTGCCTTGCGCGCCATGGCGGTGCGCACCTTCGCGGCCTTCTCGGGGTCCATGGCGGCAAGCTTGGCCTCAAGCTGCTCGTCGAACACCTGCGGCTTGGCGGCCTCGGCCTCCTGCTCGGCCTTCTTGGCCTTCGCGGCAAGCGCAGCCTTCACGCGAGCGATCTTCTCGGGATCGGCGCCGGCCATCTTCAGCTCGATATCGGCAGCGGCAGCGGAAGGAGCCACGCCCGCGACCTTCGCCTTCGCATACGGATGTTCGGTCACGAACGACGCATTGGCCGCGGCGGCCTGGCGGGCACGCTCGGCCTTAGCGGCGGCGGCCTTCTTCGCCTTGTCGCGGGCGGCCTTCTGAGCAGGCGAGATGATGGTCATCGGCTCGCGCTGCGCCACGGCGTAGAAATTGCCCTTGAAGTCGATGGCGATGTTGCGGATCTCGACGCCGAACAGGTCGTGGATCTCGTTCTCGAACACGAACGCGGCGATGAAGTTGTCGGTGATGCTGGGGATGGGCACGCCCTTCTGCACGCCCTTGATGGTGAACGCCTCAAGCACGCCGTCTTTCATGAACGTGTACTGCACGTCGATGCCGGCCTCGGTGTTGACGGCAAGCACTTGCACGAAACGGTGGCCTTCGGCCTTCAGCCGCGCCGAAAGCTCAGGCAGGCTTTCGATGGAGATCTCTTGATAGTTTGCAGGAATGGCCATGCTGCCTTACGCCCCCTTTCGCTGTTCGTTCATTGCGGCGCGCTTCTCTTCGAGGATGCCGACCGCCTCGACGACGGCATCGATGATGGCCTCGGGACGCACCGCACAGCCCGGGGCGTATACGTCAACGGGAATGGCCTGGTCAACGCCGCCGATGACGTTGTAGCAGTCGTGGAAGATGCCACCGGAGCATGCGCAGATGCCGCACGCCACCACCACTTTCGGCTCGAGCATCTGGTCGTAGATTTCCTTCACGACCGAGATGTTGCGCTCGTTGACGCTGCCGGTGACCAAGAAGATATCGGCATGCTTGGGATTGCCGGTGTTCACGACGCCGAAGCGCTCAGCGTCGAAACCTGGGCACAGCGCCGCAAGCACCTCGATGTCGCAGCCGTTGCAGCTTGACGCATCGTAGTGGATGACCCACGGCGATTTCGCGAAATAAGCCATACGCGCTCCTTACAGATAGACCAGCACGGCCATGTTGATGCCGCCGGCCACCAGTGCCACCGCCCACGCGCTTTTCAGCATCAGCTGCCACTTGACGCGGGCGAAGTTGTTGTCGATGAGAATCTCCAGGAAAAACGCCAGCGCCGCTGCGACGATGGCCACCACGATGGAGATGGGGTTGCCCCACACGAAGAACAGGCCGATCCAGCCAAGCGCCAGCACGTTCTCGCACCAGTGCATGACCTCCACCTTCGCCAGCGTGCGCCCGGACATCTCCGTGGTAACGCCTTTGACGAGCTCTTGGTGCGCGTGGTGCGAATAGCTGAGGTCGAACGGGCTTTTGCGCATCTTGATGGTGAGGATGAACAAAAAGCCCAGAAACGCCAGCCATGCCACTGTGATGGCCGGAGCGTCCAGCGTGAAGGCCGCCGCGCTGTCAAACGACCCCGTGGCCAGGAAAAACGCCACGGCGATGAACAAGCTCATAGGCTCTTCGGCCATGATCTGCAGCGCCTCGCGGGCAGCGCCCACCTCGGAGTACGGGCTGCGCGTGCAGTACGCCGCCAGGATGAAGAACAGGCTGGAAAGCGTCAGCACGAACACGGACAGAAGCAGGTTGCCGCCACCGAAGAAGATGCCGCCGGCCAGCACGGCGAACGCCAGCGCGCACGTGATGTAGGTGCCCTCGACGCTGTTGACGGCGGCGCGGTCCTTTTCAAGCAGCTTGCGCACGTCGTAGTACGGCTGCAGGATCGGCGGGCCCACGCGGCCTTGCATGCGAGCGGACAGCTTTCGGTCAAGGCCGGCCAGCAGGCAGCCGACGATGGGTGCGAGCACGGCGAAGGCGATGGTGCCCACGATGATCGGAATCAGAAACATGAGACCACTCCCTTCCTAGATGATGCCGCAGGAGCACACGAGCGCTGCTGCGAACGCGACGACGATGATGAGCGTGCAAGCACCGGTGGCCACGGGCGTGATCTTCGCTTCGCCGAAGATGCCCTCAAGGTACCAGTTGCGCGCCGTTGCCATGGTTTCGCCCGAAAGCGAGTTCGTGAACGTGCGATTCGCGTTGTTCGCGCTGATGCCCGACAGGTATACAGGCGCCTGCTTGACCTGCTTGGCGCCCAGGCCGGCGAACAGGACGACGAACACCACCACCGACAGGATGGCGCCGACCCACAGGTTCGCATCGCTGACGGCTTGCTGATACGTACCGTACACGCTGATGATGTAGGGATCGACCACGAACCAGCTGATGACAGGAAGCCCTGCGCAGCACAGCAGGCACAGCACGGCCATGAGCATGAGCGCAATCCACTCGCTGCGGTGCACGGTGGTCTCGACGTTCAGCGGATGCGCCGCAATGCCCGAAAGCTTGCCGAGCCACTTAACCCAGAACAAAAACGTTGCGGCCGAGCCGAAGCCCAGGATGATGATGAGCGCGACGTTGCCGGTGTCGGCGAACGTGACGAGCGTGCCCCACTTCGCGATGAGCATGCCGAACGGCGCCACGAACATGACCATGATGCCGGCCATCATGAAGCGGGCCAGGCGCGGCATGCGCTCGAACAGCAGGTCCATGTCCTCGATGTTGCGGCTGCCGATGTGATGCTCGGCCGTGCCCACGCACAAAAACAGCAGGCTTTTCGCCACGGCATGGAACAGCACCAGGAACGCCGCCGCCCAGATGCCCTCGGGCGTGCCAACGCCGGCGCAGGCAACGATCAGGCCCAGGTTGGCGATGGTGGAGTACGCCAGCACGCGCTTGGCGTTAGACTGAGAGATGGCCATAAAGCTGCACAGCATGAACGTCAAGCCGCCCACCAGGATGGTCATGACCGCGGGAACCGGGCACACCACGAAGATGGGCGCCAGCTTGACAAGCAAAAACACGCCGGCCTTCACCATGGTGGAAGAGTGCAGCAGCGCGGAGGTAGGAGTAGGTGCCACCATGGCGCCGAGCAGCCACGTGTGGAACGGCATCTGCGCGGCCTTCGTGATGCCCGCGAACGCAAGCGCCGTTGCCGGCAGCGCCGCAAGCACGGGGAATGCCGAGCCCAGCTGCAAAAACTCCAGCATGGACAGCGTGCCGAACTGCACGGCGATGGCGTACAGGCCCACCAAAAAGCCGATGCCGCCGGCCAGGTTCATGACGATTTGGCGGAACGCGTTGCGGATGGCCTCCTCGGTGCGCGTGTAGCCGATAAGCAAAAACGAGCACACCGTGGTGATTTCCCAGCCGGTGAACAGCCACAGCAGGTTGTTCGAGAACACGATGACGTACATAGCGGAAAGGAACAGGAACATAAGCGCGAAGAACGTCGGGCGGCGATCCTTTGCGCCGGCGGGCTCGTGCGCCTGGAAGTCTTCCATGTAGCCGAGCGCGTACACGCAGATGCCGCTGCCAACCACGCCGATGATGAACGCCATGAGCAGCGAGAGGCTGTCGACGTACAGGCCGTACTGCACCTCGATGCCGTGAGCGAACACCAGCTCGAACACGAGCGAACCTACCACCTGCACCACGGCGAGGATGCATGCGAGCGCGTTTTTGTACTTCACGCCGAAGTCAAAGACCACACCGGCAATCACCACGCCTACGACGGTGCATACCGCATCGACCGCTCCAGAAGAGAATTCGATCTGCAGCCACGGCGTTCCCAGGTTGGCCATAACCAGCCAAATGGAGCCGACGCCGATGACGACAGCCGCCGCGCACACGATCACGCGCCGCGCCGTTTCGTTGCGCGCCACCAAAAGCACGCCGGCGACAAGCAACGGGAACAGGATAAGGAACCCGATCAGTGCCACGCTGCCTCCCCCTTTCGTCTTAGTTCGACCTTCGCGCACAGCGCCAGGAATAAGGCGTCATGCGGTGCCCGGACGTCGGACACAGTTGGACACTTTAGCATTGCCGGCCGGTAAGACCGCCACGTCTGCGAGGCCGGGCCGATTTGTCCGGTAAATGGGGGTGATTTAGAAACAGAAAAGGTCTTGCGTCGCGCAGGCGTGGCAAAATCTCAGGTCAGCGGCAAGACGGCCCGAACGCGAAAACGCCCCTGGAGGCGCGCGGGCGCGACCACGGGCGCTTATAGGCAAAAGCTAGCTCGGTTTAGTTGACCAGCTTAACCAGCGTGACCTTCAGCTGGTTCATGTCGGTTGGCGATGGTCTTGTTCAGCACGGTGAGCAGCTCGCGTTGCCCTTCGCCACGTATGCCGAAAGCCCCGGCGTTTGTGGCAGCTCGGCCGTTTTCATGTTGTCGATGCGATATTGCTCACGGAACGTCTCAAGCGACCAGCAAGCGGGCATGAACGAGCACATCTCGAAGCCCATCGAGATTCCCACGTTGCTGAAAACGCTTGAGGGCGTGCTGGAGTAGAGCCACGATAGCCAAACGAGGGCGGACGACGGCGAAACGGAGCCGGCATCGTCTTGCTGGGCTCCAACATCCTTCAGGGTAAGCAAGCGGGCCACCTTCGAAACGAAGGCGGCCCGCTTTCGTTTACGCGTCTTTGCGGTAGCGCGCCAGCGCGCGCACCAGCTTGTCGGCGTCGATGGGCTTGGCAAGGTGGTCGTTCATGCCCGACTCGCGCGAATAGGCCACGTCATCGGCAAAAGCGTTGGCGCTCATGGCCACGATGGGCACGCACTTCGCGTCGGTGCGGTTCATGGCGCGGATGGCGCGCGTGGCCTCGTAGCCGTTCACGTTCGGCATCATGATGTCCATGAGCACCAGATCGAACGTGCCCGGTGCGGCGGCGGCGAACGCATCCACGGCCTCGCGCCCATCGAACGCAGTGGTAACGTGCGCGCCGGCTTGGTCAAGCACGAACTCCGCGATCTCGCGGTTCAGTTCGTTGTCCTCTACCAGCAAGATGGACATGCCCGCAAGCGTGACGTCGCCTTGCTTGTCCAGCTCTTCGTTGCGCTGCTGTGCGTCGAAGTCGATGACCAACGGCAGCGTGATGACGCACGTAGTGCCCACGTCAAGTTCGCTATCGAACGTGATGGTGCCGCCCATCAGCTCCGTCAGCTGCTTGGCGATGACCGTGCCCAGGCCCGTGCCCGAAGGCTGCGCCTCAAGCTTTTGCACCTCGCGGCTGAACGGCTCGAACAGGTGCTGCTGGAAATCTTTGCTCATGCCAATGCCGGTGTCGGCCACCGTGATGCGGTACATGGCCGTGGCGCCTTCCGCATGCAGCTCTTCGCACGATAGGCGCACGGTGCCGCCGGGCTTGTTGTACTTCACCGCGTTGCTCGCAATGTTCATGATGACGCGCTTCAAGTGAGTCTGGCTTGCCATGACACACGGATGCTCGATGCGGTCCTGCTCTTTGATGATGGTGACGTGCAACTCGCCGGCCTGGCGCTCAAGCATCTCGCACACCTCGTCGTTGAGCGCCACCAGGTTCGTGGAGCGCAACTCAAGCTCCACTTCCCCGCTTTCAAGCTTGCTCATGTCAAGCACTTCGCTGACCAGGTCAAGCAGAATGCCCGACGCCATCCAGATCTTCTGGCGGCACTCGCGCTGCTTGGCAACGTCGCCATCGAACACGTTGCCCATTTCCACCATGCCGCGGATGCCGTTGATGGGCGTGCGGATATCGTGGCTCATGCGTTGCAGAAACTCGGTTTTCGCCGTGTTCGCGCTTTGCGCCTCGCGCGCCGCTTCGACCAGTCGTTCGCTGTATTCGTGCTCCTGCGCGACCAGCTCGTGCAGATGCGCGTGCTCGGACTGCCTGCGCAACAGCACCACCAAAAAAACGAACACCGCGTACAGCGCCAACGCAAGCGCCACGCTTAAGGCCACGCCGCCAAGGTTGTTGCGCAGCGGCGTGTAGGTATACACGTAGTAATCGCGACATTTGTCGAACGATGCGATGAACCACGTGGACTCGGCGTTGATGACCGACGCCTTGCCCAGCGTGCAGCGTTCCTTGATGGCGGAAATGACGCCTTTGTCGAAATCGCCGATGCCCTCGGACTGCAGCTGCGCCAACGTCATCGTGTTCGCCGCAATGTAGTTGCCGTCGTTTTCCACAACGATGCAGCCATTGTTTTGCGTGCTGTAGCCTTCGACCATGCTTTGCAGCGTCAAGGAATAGCGGTTCCCGAACGCGGGCTTCGTGCGGTACAGCGACACGACGACGCCCGGCGCGTCAAGGCGGCTCGAGCAGCCGACGTCAACGTGCGACCCGTCTTCAAGCTCGATGCGCGTGGCGTACGTTTTCAGCGGATAGCGCGCCACGTCAAGGGCGGACGTTTCGCGCAGCTCCGATTCCACCTGCGCATACCCCACCTCATCGGAAGAGTAGGAACCCACGAGGTCGCCTTCGGGCGTCAGCACAAGCGCGGCCGTCAAGCTGAGCTCGCCGGCATAGCGCTGCAGGCTTTCGGCATCTGTGGCACCGCCGTCTTGGCTGACGTCGCGCGCAAGCTGACCGGCCGACTCGATGGAGCGCAGAAGGCTTTTCGTGGTCGACGCGTCGTTGAACGAGTCGTATGTCAGGCTTTGGTTTTTCGTGAACTCGACCACGCCTGCCATGCGGTCTGCCACCTGCGAGAATGTGACGTTGAAGGCGGCGAAACCCGCCACCACGCCCATTACCACGCCGATGGCGATGATAACGGCCCAGAACCTGCTTGAAAGCCAGTTTCCGTTACTCATGCAGGCCCTCCACGTTCAGAAACGGGCTGGGGTCGTCGAAATAGCGCTTGAGGATGGACTCCATGGTGCCGTCGGCCAGCATGTCGTCAAACGCGCCTTGCAACGCCTCGGCGATGCCGCGCTCGTCGTTAAGGTCAAATGCGCAGCCCAATCCCACGTCAAGCAGCGATTCGTCAAGAACGCGCAGGTCAACGCCAAAATCTTTCTCGTATTGCAACAAGGAGGTCTCATGGGCGGCAATGGCGTCCACATAGCCCTTCGACAGCGCGGGCACCAGGTACGAGCGGTCGGAGAAGCTGAACATCTTGCCCACCTCGGGCATGTCAGCGTTCGTGCCGTTCGAGATGATGCTTTCGGGCTTCGTGGTGGCCTGCACGGCAATGGTTTTGCCCGCCAAGTCGGAAAGCGAATAGATGCTGCTTTGCGGGTCAACTGCAATGACCTGGCGGCTTGCCAGGTACGGGCCCGCCCAGCGATAGTCGTCTTCGCGGCCCGTCATGCTAAAGCAGCTCATGATGCAATCGATGTCGCCGGCGGCCAAACGTTCGGTCTTCTTCTCCCAGGGGATATAGGTGAATTCGGGCTTGTAGCCGATGCGGCGGAACGCCTCGGTGGCAATGTCGACGTCGATGCCCGAAGGCACGCCGTTTTCGTCGTTCGAGGAATAAGGAGGGTACACGTCGGCGCCCACGGTGATGGGCTGCAAACCATCGGTTGTTTGCGACGATTCGCCAGATTGAGCGCAGCCGACAAGCAGCGCAAGCGCGAACACGATTGCCGTTATGGCTATCAGTCGGCGTTTTCTCATAGTGCTCTCCCTCGTTAGTGCAGTGACGTCAAGTCTAGCAGAAACGAGGGCGCCACCTTCACCAGCGGGCGCGCGAATAGCATAAGCGGGGCGAAAATATCATCAGATTCGCCTACACTTCGGCAAACGGCGTTTAGCGGGACGCAAACTCCACGATGGCCTGCAGAATCTTATCGCGTTCCAGCGGCTTGTTAAGGTGCGTGTTCAAGCGCTTCGATTTTCGCCTGCATAGTGGACGGATTCACGAGTCTGCCCCTGTCCGGTTCCCAAGTTTTGGCCGTTATGATTACAGGCCATGTCACTCGGATAGCAGCGAACCGTCACGGAAACAAGCCTGTTTTCAAGCAAGGTTGATGACATCGAACAAAAGCGTTGATGGTAAGAAAAAGAAACGGGGCGTATCGCGGTGATACCGAAGTCCATACACATAAAAAGCAGGTCAGAAGCTTTTCTTCTGACCTGCTGTAATAAGCTGGTCGGGTTGACAGGATTTGAACCTGCGGCCCCTTGACCCCCAGTCAAGTGCGCTACCAAACTGCGCCACAACCCGAACTCATTGGTTTGCTGCTCCTTGAAGCAGCTCGTTTATAATACCAAAACCTCGAAAGCGCGCAAGGGGTTAATTGCAAAAAGTTTTGCCCCTTTTGCTTTCCGCGCCGCGTTACTACACGTATTCGAGCGCGCGGTCCAAGATTACGTCGGCCAAACGGCTCTTCGACATGGTGGGAAGCTCTTCCACCTCTTCGTGGTCCACGAAGAACACGGTGTTGTCGTCAGTGCCGAACGCAAGGCCCTCGCCCACGCGGTTCGCCACGATCACGTCGGCCTTCTTCTTCTCAAGCTTCTTCTGCGCGTTGGCGATGACGTCGTTCGTTTCAGCGGCGAACCCGACAACCACCTGGTGCGGGCCCTTGCGGCTTGCCAACGTTTTCAGGATGTCGGGGTTTTCCACCAGCTTGATGGTGCCCAGGTCTGCGTCGGCCTGGCCCTTCTTCAGCTTGCAATCGGCCACGTGCTCGGGGCGCATGTCGGCCACGGCGGCGGCGAACAGCGAGATGTCGGCCGTCTCGAACGCCGCTTCGCAGGCTTCAAGCATCTGCACGGCCGTTTTCACGCGCACCACGTCAACGCCCTCGGGCTTCGGCAGCGAAACAGGACCGGACACCAGCGTGACCTTCGCGCCGCGCAGCGCCGCCGCCTTCGCGATGGCGTAGCCGGTTTTGCCGCTGGAGTGGTTGGAGATGTAGCGCACCGGGTCGATAGGCTCCACCGTGGGGCCCGCCGTGATAAGCACGTGCTTGCCGGAAAGGTCGCGCTTCACGCCAAGCACTTCAAGCGTTTTCGCCACGATGACGTCGGGGTCGGCCAAGCGGCCGCGACCCACGTCGCCGCAGGCCAGGTAGCCCTCGTCGGCTTCCACGAAATGCACGCCGCGGATGACCAGCTTGCCGATGTTGTAGCGCGTGGCGGCCGCCTCGTACATGTGCACGTTCATGGCCGGCGCGATGACCATAGGCGCCGTGCAGGCAAGCGCCGTGGTGGTAAGCAAGTCGTCGGCGATGCCGTTGGCGATCTTCGCGATGACGTTGGCCGTCGCGGGCGCGATGACGAACGCGTCGCACTCCTCGGCCAGCGAGATATGGTGGATGGGGTCGGTGGGGTCGTCGAACAGATCGATGGCCACTTTCTCGTGCGTGAGCGCGCGGAACGTCACCGGATCGACGAAGTGCGTCGCGTGCTCGGTCATGCACACCTTCACGCGAAGCCCTGCTTTCTGGAAGCCGCGCACGATCTCGCACGACTTGTATGCGCCGATGCCGCCGGTCACCCCAACGAGCACGGTCTTTTGAGGTTGAGCGTCAACGTTTGTCATGATGTTCCTGCTATTCCTTCCCGTCTGTATACGAAGCAAGCACGTGGGCAAGCGCCTGGGCGTGCGCGCGCGTTCCGTTCAAGCACGGCACGTACACCAGCTCGTTGCCCGCAAGCACTTTACCCGCATCTGCCAGCTGCTGGCAATAATGCGGACGCAGTTCGTAATCGATATCATAAAGCGTTTCCAGGCAATCGACAGCGAAATTTGGGCAAACCATGAACACGCGCCCCGAAGATGCGTGCGCCCACCGCTCAAGGATGTTTCGCGTGAAGGGTTGCAGCCACTCGCGGCCTTTGTCGAACTGGCAGTTGTAGCCGACCGTCCACTGTTTGCGCTCGATGCCTAGCCGGCCCGCCACGCCAAGCGCCGTGGCGCCCGTTTGCACCTCATAGGTGTCCCCCGCCTCGATGTCCACCAGCGGGATAGAGTGGTAGTTGAACAGCAACCGATCGCCTTCACGCTGCCCGAAGCCCGCATCGCGCACTGCCTGCGCGACGGCGTCCAGGTAAACCGGGTCTTTGCCGTAGTGCTTCACAAGCGTGCAGGGGACGTCCCAGTTCGCCGCTGCAAGCGCGGCGTTCACGCTGTCGCTGACGCTGTACGTGGTGCTGTAAGCGCTTTGCGGGTACAACGGCAGCACCACCAGGCGCGCACACCCGGCGCGCCTGAGCTTGTCCACGGCATCGGGAATGGTGGGAAACCCGTAGCTTTGCCCCACGGCAACGTGTACGTTCGCGCCCGTGGCACGCAGCTCGTCTTCCAGCAGTTCGCGCAGCTTGGCGTGCTCCACATCGAACGGCGAGCCTTGCGCCGTCCAAATCTTGCCGTACTTCGCGCCGGAAACACGCCCGCGCTTCGGCAAAATGCACAGGTGTAGAATCAGCCACCAGCACGTCTTGTTCATGGGGCGGATACGCGGGTCCATCAGGAAACGGCCCAGATACGCGCGTACGTCGCGCGGGGCGGGGCTTGCGGGCGAGCCGGTATTTGCGATAAGCACGCCTGTTGGCGGCGTCATGTTCGTCATCGTGATAATCCTTGCAAGAAGCTTTGAGCAACGGATGCGCGCGCCTTGCAACCGCAGGGAAGCGAAGCGCGCAGGGCAACGGTACCACAACCTAACATGCCGAAACATCCTCCAGACGGTGTACCGGCGCACTGGGATGCGGAGCTTCCGCCAGAAGCGCCGCCACCTCGTCGCCCGCCTGCGTGCGACCCATGCTGCGCGGCGCCAGCGCATCGAGCACGGCTTGCAGATCGTCGGTGAGGTTGTCGGCGAAGAACAGTTCCTGGCCCGTCATGGGCTGGGTGAAGCGCACCTGGAACGAGTGCAGGAACTGCCGGTCAAGGTCGAAGTTCGCGTCGGCATCCTTCGGACCGCCGGCGTTGTACACCGGGTCGCCCACCAGCGGGTGGCGCGTGTACTGCATGTGCACGCGAATCTGGTGCGTGCGGCCGGTGAACAGCTTGCAGTCGATAAGCGTGTAGCCGTTGTCGCGCGGCCCATGCTCGAAGCGCTCGAGCACCCGAAACGTGGTTAAGGCGTCGCGCGCCGAGGGGCATTCGCGCACGGCCATGCGCGTGCGCTCGTTCACCGCGCGGGCGATGGGCGCGTCGACCATGCCCGTGTCGTGCGGGATGACGCCGTGCACGAGCGCCAAATAGCGGCGGTCGACGGCGCGGTCGTGGATGTCGGCCATGAGCGCCAAGCCCGTGGCGTCGTTTTTCGCGGCAAGCATAAGGCCGGTGGTGTCGCGGTCAAGACGGTGCACGATGCCCGGGCGATCGTCTTCGCCCTGCACGTTGCACAGGTGATCGGCCCCGCAATGATGTACAAGAGCGTTCACCAGCGTGCCGTCGGCGTGGTCGATGGACGGATGGCACACCAGCCCCGCCTGTTTCGAGATGACCAGCATATCGTCGTCTTCGTAGCGCACGTCAAGCGGAATGTTCTGCGCGCGCACCGGGCCGGCCGCCGGCGGCTCTTCAAGCTCGTACACCACCGTGTCGCCAGCCGCCAATGCGTGTTTTTTGGCCACCGTGGCGCCGTTGACGAACACCGCGCCCGATTCCACGGCGCGCGCCGCAGCGGAGCGGCTGGGGTACAAACCATGCCCAGCCAGTACCGCGTCGATGCGCTGACCTGCGTCTTCAGGTTTAACAATATAGCTTTTCAACATGCCCATCTAGCGCTCCTCCCCTGCCGTCGCCCCTGCTTTGCGCTCGCGCACCAGCCAGGCAACCAAAAACAGCACCAGGCCGCACGTCACGCCGATGTCGGCGATATTGAACACGGGGAAGTTCATGAACGCGAGGTCGATGAAGTCCACCACGTAGCCAAGCACGAAGCGGTCGATGGCGTTGCCGATGCCGCCGCCGACCACCAACGCCAAGCCCACCACTTCAGGCCAGCTGACAACCTTGCGCTGCACCACCAGAAACGCCGTCAAGCACGCGCACATGACCAGCGAGAACACCCCGAGCGCCACCGTGGCGCCCGCGAACATGCTCCACGCGCCGCCCGTGTTGTGCACCAGCAGCAGGCGGAACAACCCCGCAATGGGCCCGGAAAGCACCGTGCCGGAACACGCCGTGTTCAGCGCCGCCTTCACCACCTGGTCGAGCACCACCCACGCCACCGCGATGGCGGCGAAGACGCCAAGACGTTCGCCGGCGTTTTTGCTGCCAAGCGGCGCAGGGCCGGCGCCTGTGGCACCGGCCCTTTTGCTTGCAGCAATGTTTTCATTCACTTGCTGGGACAAACGCTACTCCTCCGTGAAGCCGATGGCATCGAGCGCCTCGCCGCAGCGAGCGCACACGTGCGGATGGCTCGCGTTTCCGCCGAGCTGGCGATAATTCCAACAGCGCGGGCACTTCTCGCCCTCAGCGGGTTTGACCTCGCAAGACAGCTCCTCGCCGGCGGCGAACGAAACGCCGGAGACGATGAACAGCTCCTCGAACACCGCGGTGCCGAACGCGGTCAGCGCGTCAAGCGTAGCCTGCGGCGCGGTAACCACCACGGCAGCTTCCTGGCTCTTGTTGATGACCTTTGCAGCACGCGCGTCCTCAAGCGCCTTCGTCACCACGTCGCGCACCTCAAGGGCGCCGCCGAACGCGGAGAGCACCTGCGCCTCGGCGTCCTTGCCGGGAAGCGCGGGCACGAAATCGGCGCGGTGCGGCCAACCAGCAAGCTGCACGTTGCCCACGCGGCCTTCGCGGTTGCGCATGGCCTCGGGATAGTGCTCCCACACCTCATCGGCCGTAAACGACAGGATGGGCGACAACACGCGCACGAGCACCTCGAGGATGTTCATGAGCACAGTCTGCACGGCGCGACGGCGCGGGCTGTTCGGAGCCTCGGAGTACAGGCGGTCCTTCGTGACGTCCATGTACACGCTGGACAAGTCGTTCACGAAATCGTATACGGCACGGTACACGCCGTTGAACTTGAACGCGTCGTAAGCTTCCTCCACGTCGGAAAGCAGCTTGGCCGTTTTCGCCATCATGTACTGGTCGATGGGCTCAAGCGCGCACCAATCGGTGACGGCGTCTTTCTGGTCGTCGAAGTCGGACAGGTTGCCCAACAGGAAGCGGAACGTGTTGCGGAAGCGGCGGTACGCGTCGGAAACCTGCTTCAGGATGTTGTCGGAGATGGACACGTCCTGCGCGTAGTCGGCCGAAGCCACCCACAAGCGCAGCACGTCGGCGCCGTACTTGCTGGTGACGTCCGCCGGGTCAACGCCGTTGCCAAGCGACTTCGACATCTTGCGGCCCTGCTCGTCAACGGTGAAGCCACACGAAAGGATGTTCTTGTACGGTGCACAGCCGTAGGCGCCCACGGACGTGAGCAGGCTGGACTGGAACCAACCGCGATGCTGGTCGGAGCCTTCCAGATACATGTCGGCCGGGAACACCAGCCCCTCGTCGGCGCGGTGGCGCAGCACGCTGGTGTGCGTGACGCCGGACTCCCACCACACGTCGAGGATGTCCTTTTCAGGCACCAGCTCGGTACAGCCGCACTTCTCGCAGTGCGTGCCGTGGGGCAGGTAGTCCGACGGCTTCTTCGTGAACCACGCGTCGGCGCCTTCCTTGTAGAACAGGTCGATGACGGCGTCGAACGTTGCCTCGTTCGCCACGGTTTCGCCGCACTTGGCGCACTTGAACACGGGGATGGGCACGCCCCAGCTGCGCTGGCGCGAGATGCACCAGTCGGGGCGGTCGGCCACCATGGAGCCGATGCGGTTGACAGCCCAACCCGGGTAGAACGTCACGTCGCGCTGGATGGCGTCGAGCGCGCAGCCGCGCAGGCCGTTTTCCTCCATGGACACGAACCACTGGTCGGTTGCGCGGAAGATGACGGGCTCGTGGCAGCGCCAGCAGTGCGGGTAGCTGTGCGTGATCTTGCGCGCGGCCACCAGCGTGCCCTGCTCGCGCAGCCAATCGATGATGACGGGGTTGGCGTCGTCGGTGTCAAGGCCGGCGAACGGGCCGGCATCGGCAGTAAGCACGCCGTTGTCGTCGACGGGCATGAGGATGGGGATGTCGAACTGCAGGCCCACCAGGTAGTCGTCCTGGCCGTGACCTGGTGCGGTGTGCACGCAGCCGGTACCGGAATCAAGCGTGACGTGGTCGCCGTAGATGATCTTGCCCTTGAGGTCGTGGCGGATGGGGCACGTGTAGGTAAGGCCCGTCAGCTCGGTGCCCTTCAGCGTGACCGGTTCGCCGTCTTCGCCGCGCACCATGTCGTAGGACTCCCAGCCCGCGATCTCGGCGACCTGCTCCACCAGCTCCTTCGCGAAGATCATGTTCGAGCCGTCTGCCGTGACCATGACGTAGTCGGCGTCGGGCATAAGGCACACGGCGGCGTTGGCCGGCAGCGTCCAAGGCGTGGTGGTCCAGATGAGCACGTAGGCGTCGCCCGTGGCACCGGCGGCCTCGAAGATGCCCGGCATGGCGTCGAGCTTGAACTTCACGTACACGGAAGGCGACGTTTCGTCGGAGTATTCGATTTCGGCCTCGGCCAGCGCCGTGTGGCACTTCTTGCACCAGTGGATGGGCTTGCGACCGCGGTAGACCTGGCCCTTCAGGTACAGGTCCTTGAAGATTTCGACATTGCCCGCCTCGAAATTCGGGATGTAGGTGAGGTACGGGTGCTCCCAGTCGGCGTTCACGCCCAGGCGCTTGAAGCCCTCGCGCTGGATGCCAACGTACTTCGTGGCCCACTCGCGGCACAAACGGCGCAGCTCGGGCTGCGGGGTTGCCTTCATCTTGTCGGGGCCCAGCGTTACCTCCACCATGTGCTCGATGGGCTGACCGTGGCAGTCCCAACCGGGCACGTACGGCGTGAAATAGCCGCGCTGAGCATGGCTTTTGTTTACGAAATCCTTCAGCACTTTGTTGAAGGCGTGACCGATGTGGATGGGGCCGTTGGCGTACGGCGGGCCGTCATGCAGCACAAAGGGCTTGCCGTCCTTGTTCTTCTCGAGAACCTTCTCGTAGATGTGTTCAGACTCCCACTTCTCGAGTCGCTTCGGCTCGCTTTGCGGGAGGTTGCCTCGCATCGGGAAATCCGTCTGCGGGAGATTCATGGTGTTCTTGTACGTATTCGCCACGAGATCGCGCCTTCCTTTGCTGACACTATGTTCAAGCGGGCATGCCGCCCCAACTTACAAACTTGATTAGTATAAAGGAAACCGGCGCGGCCGGGGAAAACCAGCCGGCAGTTTTCGCAATGAGCGCACAGGGGCGCTGTCGAAGGGCCAGCGTGGTCGTGTTCTAGCGCACAGGCGCGTTTGCTTCGCCTCCTTGAGGAGAGGAGCGTGCGGCCGAAAGGTAGAAAGCTTCCTGGCGGTTAGGCTCGCAGAAGTTCATCGTTCAGAAGCCGCCGATTATTATTATTCTCCGGCGAAACGATCACGCTTCCCGGGTTATACTTGATGCATATATGTACGCGCTTGTTCACATCGGGAAAGGACTTTCCATGACGATGAGCTTTGAGCTGGTCACCGATTCATGTTGCAACCTCGCTGAAGAGACGATCGACCGCTACGGCCTGCACGTGCTGCCGCTGACGTTTATGGCCGATGGCGAAGATACCGTGTATCAAAGCTATCTCAAGGGCGAGAAGACCGACCTTTCCCAGTTCTACAAGATGATGCGCGACGGCAAGGTGTTCCGCACGTCGCTGCCAAACTTAAGTAACACCGAGACGCTATTTCGCAGCTTGCTTGCTGCCGGTCGCGACATTTTGTACCTGGGCTTTTCCAGCGGGCTTTCCGGAACGTACGGGGCCACGGAGCTTTTGGCCAAACAGCTGCGCGGCGAGTACCCCGACCGCAAGATCTACACCGTGGATACGCTGGCGGCGTCGGGCGGCCAGGGCCTGCTGGTGTGGCATGCGTGCCAACATGCGGAAGCCGGCGAGGGTATCGATGCGGTGCGCGACTGGGTCGAAGGCAACAAGCTGCGCCTGGCGCACTGGTTCACGGTGGACGACCTCATGTTCTTGTGGCGCGGCGGGCGCGTGTCGAAGACCAGCGCGTGGGCCGGCACGCTGCTGAACATCAAGCCTGTGCTGCACGTGGACGACGAAGGGCACCTTATTCCCATGGAGAAGGTGCGCGGTCGCAAGAAATCGCTGACGGCGCTTTTGAACCACATGGAGAAGACGGGCACGCAGCCGCTTGCCGATCAGATGGTGTTCATCACGCACGGCGACTGCCTGGAAGAGGCGCAGTGGCTTGAGCAGCAGATTCGCGAACGCTTCGGCGTGCGCGACATCGTGGTGAACTGCATCGACCCGGTCATCGGCGCGCATTCGGGACCGGGGACCATGGCGCTGTTCTTCTTGGCTTCAAGCCGCAACTAAGAATCCGAGTCGCACCGCTCGGAGACGTCCGGTAGCCCAGTCGCTCAGACAGTCCTGCTCGCACAAAAGCCCCACTGGGGCTTTTGGCTCGTGCGGAACTCGCTTTATGGGCCACCGGATGTCTCCGAGCTACGTTTCGCCTTATAGCAGGTGCGTTTGAATCCTGCTTCACTTTAGGGGTTTCCTCCGCAGGTACAACTGGATTCGCGGACGATTCGTAGCGTCGAGCGAGATGTCGGCACCTTATTAATAGCGCGAAGCGCGTCACATATTTACTAAAGGCCGAATAACCCCCAGCAACCAAGAAGAGCTCCCAGGTGGGAGCTCTTCTTGTAAGGAGTATGTGTTGCGGGAACCCACTTAGGCCATCATGACCTGAGCGCACAGGAGGATGCCGCCGAACACCAGCGTGAACACCACGATGGGCCACACGAACTTCAACCACTTCGAGTACTTCATGTCCAACATGGTCAACGTTGCCAGCACCAGGCCCGTCGGCGCTAGGTACAGCATGGCGTACTGACCCCACTGATAGGCGCAGACGATGGAGAAGCGGTCGATGCCAACCGTGTCGGCCAGCGGCGCCATGATGGGCATGGCCAGCACGGCCAGGCCGGAGGACGACGGAACCACGAAGCCGAGCAGGAAGAAGATAATCATCATGATAATGATGAACGCCGGACCTGCCATACCCTGAACCGCGTTCGAGGACCAGAACAGCAGCGTGTCGGAAATGAGGCCTTGCTCCATAATCAGGTTGATGCCGCGCGCCAGGCCGATGATCAGCGACACGCCCACCAAGGACGATGCGCCGTCGATGAACGCGTTAACGACGACCTTCTCTTCCGTGCCCGAGATGAACATGATGATGATGGAGATGGCCAGGAACATGGCGGCCATCTGCGGGAACCACCAGCCCAGGTTCATAACGCCGTACACCATCAGTACGAATGCAGCGATGAACAGCACGAGGATGACCTTCTTGCGCAGGCTGAAGCCTTCCGCATGGGCCGCTGCCGTCTCGCCGCGCTCGACGCTGAACAGCTTCGCGAAATGCTCGCGGTCCTCATAGGTGTAAGAGAACTCGGGGTTCGCCTTGATCTTCTTGCAGTACCAGTACAGGTACGAGATCACCACGATGGCACCGACGATGCAGCCGGCCACGCGCCATTCGAAGCCCTCCATGAAGTTGATGCCTGCGGCATTCGAGGCGATAACCACCGAGAACGGATTGATGGTGGAGAACGTGGTGCCCATGGAACCGGCAAGGAAGATAGCGCCCACGCACACGATGGAGTCATAGCCGAGCGCTAAGAACACCGGCACTAAGATGGGATAGAACGCCACGGCCTCTTCTTCAAGGCCGCACGACGTGCCGCCGAGCACCATGAGCAAGGAAACCAGGAACACCAGCAGGAACTCGCGGCCCTTCGTCTTCTTCGTCAGCGCCATAAGGCCCGATTCGAAGGCTCCCGTGGCGTTCACCACGCCGATTAAGCCGCCGAGCACCAGGATGAACACCATGATGTCCACTCCGTCGATGGTGCCCGACACCATGGCCTGCGTGATGTCGGCGATGCCCTTCGGCTGAGCATCAAGCTGCTCGTACGTGCCGGGGATGGAGATGGCCTTCGTGATGGCGCCGCCCGTGAACTGCTCGATGTCGATCTTCACGCCCAGCTGATCAAGCTCGTCTTGCGTGGCGGGCACCTCGCTGATGTCGCCTTGCGGGCTGGTGATGGACAGCGTGTTCGAATCGGCTACGTATTGAAGCTTGGCGTATTGGCCAGCCGGTACGAACCAGGTCGCAATGACGGCGATGATGGTCAGCGCGAACAGGATCGTAAACGCAGTCGGGAAACTGAGCTTCTTTTTCTTCTTCTGCTTCTTGTCCTTCTTATCGGTGGGCACGCCTATGGGTTCGGCGGCAGCGGCCTCCGTTGACATACGCACTCCCCTTTCCTTGAGCGCTTCCGGTTTGCGCGACCGGAATGGTCCTTTTCGCCGGCGGCCTTCGCGCTTAGCTCGCTTTGGCTACGGCGTACAAATGACTACCCGCTTGGCTCGGGCGAGATGCATTTTGGCGAGGTTTAGCGGTTCAAAGCTAGAAGAAAAGCGGGTATATATAGGGGTATAAACCGGGTATATATGCAATTGAACAGGTGTTTTGCAGTTGCAAAATGATGAGCGTATACTAATCGAAAACCCAAACGTGTCGCGAAAAGGGGAAGCGAAGCGCTATGGATTCAAGCCTAATTTTGTTCTATTACTCCATCGTCATGCAAGTGTGCGCCATCCTAACGGCCGCAAGCTGCTTGGCGGCGTACCTGGTGTCGCGCAACAAGGTGCAGCTGTACAGCTTCGTCGGCTTCTTCATGTACTACATCGACTGCATGCTGGTGTTCCGCGACGACTACGTAATGGCGTCGCAAACAGCAGCTGCGCACGAAGGGTTCTATATTGGCGACCCCGTTTCGTCCATAGTGTTCGGATGCGCCTTTTTAAGCGCGTTCTGGCTTGTGGTATGCGAATACATAGAGCAAGATTCGAAGGTCATGCGCTTTGCTCCGGCGGTGCTGTTCATCGTCGCCAGCCTGACCGTGACGCTTTTAATGCCGCAAAGCTATTTTCATATGTTCGTTTTCTATTCGCTGCGCGAGGTGTTCATGGCATGGATGCTCATCTACAGCGCCTATCGCTACGTCACCATGCATCATCAGCAACAACACGTGCGCCTCAAACGGTTCAAGCGTTTCTACGTGGCCCTGTGGTTTTTGGTGCTGGCCACCGTTGCGGAAAACGTGGTGTTCCTGCTGATTGTGAACCCCGGCACCGTGGATGCAGACCTGCCGTTTTTCCCCGAGCGAAATTTCGCGGAGAACCTGCTGGCGCTCACGTGCGCGTTCATCGCGTTCCGCAACTCGCTGAAGTACCTATCGATGCGCCACATCGACCCGCCGAAGAAAGGCGGACAGCACGTGGAGGCGTTCATCGAGCAGAACCTGGTGGAATACGCCGCTTCCCGGCGCCTCTCGCCACGCGAAACCGAGATTCTGCGTCTGATTCTGCTGGGCAAAGACAACCAGAACATCGCAACAGAGCTGTCGCTGGCACCCGGAACGGTGAAGGTGCACGTGCACCATATCCTGCAGAAAACGCAAATGGCGAACAGGCAGAAGCTTATCCAAGACTATTGGAATTACGTGTAGCGAAGCGCGTCCCCTTACCAGCTTTACTTGTAGTCGGCGGGGTTTTTGGCTGAGGTGCCGGTGGTGTTGCCGGCGTTGCGTAGTTCGTGACCGAAGCGCACGGCCGATTCGCCGAAGCGGTCTTTTACCAGGTCGGTGGCCGTAAGCAGACCGCGTCGTTTCTTGCTGTCCTTCACGCGCGGCGCCGCATCCGAGCTGTTCGGCGCCACATCCGCCACGTCAAACAGCGTTCCCTGCTCGCCCGCCACGCCGTCGAAGCCGCCAACCGACACGCCGACAAGGCGCACGGCCATGCCGGGTTCCCACAGCTCGTCAAGCATGTTGCACAGCAGAGGCGCGAACGAAAGCTCGTCATCGGTGGGATTTTGCAGCCGGCGCTGCACCGAGCGATTCGAGCGATCGGCATAGCGAAGCCGCAACCCAATGGTAATGCCCGCAAGCCCCTTGCCGCGCAGGCGCCGTCCCACCTTCGCCGCCTGCGAATTGATAGCGGCCTCGATGTCCGCTCGCTGCGTTAAATCGTTCGCGAACGTCACCTCGTTCGACACCGACTTCACCGGGGCGCCCTGCTCAACGGGCGCATCGTCTAAGCCGCAGGCGCGCACGTACATGGTGCGGCCGTTCTTGCCGAACAGCCGCTCAAGGCGCGGCTGCCCTTCAAGCACCAGCTGCCCAAGCGTTTCGATGCCGCGATGGCGCAGCTTCTCCTCGGTAGCTTTGCCGATGCCGCTCATCACGCGGATGGGCAGCGGATCGAGAAACTGCCGCTCGGTTCCGGGGTACACCACCGTCAGCCCGCGCGGCTTGTCCATGTCGGAGGCGATCTTCGCCACCGTCTTCGACGTGCCCACGCCCACCGAGCACGTGACGCCAAGGGCCTCGACGCGCTGCTGGATGCGCAGGGCAACCAAAACCGGGTGCTCGCGATTCACGCGCGTGGGCGTGACGTCCAGAAACGCCTCGTCGATGCTGACCTGCTGCACGTGCGGGGTCTCGTCGCGCAAGATAGCCATAACCTGGTTGCTGACTTCCTTGTACCGATCATAGCGCCCAGGGGCCCAGATGGCATGCGGGCACAGCTTGCACGCCTGCGAAGCGGGCATGGCGGAGTGCACACCAAACTTACGCGCCTCGTAAGACGCCGTCGACACCACGCCGTGCTTTTCAGCGTCGCCGCCCACGATGACGGGCTTGCCGCGCCAAGCCGGGTGGTCAAGCTGTTCGACCGAAGCAAAGAACGCGTCAAGGTCCACCAGCAAAATTGCCGGACCGTCCCACGCCGCCAGGGTGCCGTCGATATGTTCGCCGCGTTCGTTGTTCATACGCAGAAGTCTAGCATGCGCGGCAAAACGCTGCAGCGCGAACCGGTCCTTGGTGCGCGGCGAATTCCGCGAAGCTTGCATGCGTGTGATAGCATGGTTCTTCGACTAAAATGAGCCCGCTGCGCCCAGCCCGAAGAAAGGAGGCACGTTGGAAAAGCACATGGGAAACCTGCGCGCTACCGGATACGGAGCCGTTGCCCCCGCGCTTGACGCGCCGCCCGTTCTTCCGTGCGGAGACGCCGCGAAGGCCATCGACTGGTTCGACTTCTCGCAAACGCTCAACCCGCTGGGCACGCCCGCATCGTTCGCGAACGCCATGCACCGCATCTCGCACTCGAACGTCACGCCCACGCAAGAGCGTGCGGCGCGGGTGCAAACGCCCAGCTTGCTGGCGCGCCTGTATGGCGTGGCGACGGAAAACGTTGCCGTAGGCGCTTCGGCCACCGACGTGCTGACGGCGGTGGCGAACGCGTTCGAGCCGCGCAACGTCGCCGTGCCCGTGCCCTCGCGCGCCACGTACGAGCAGTGTCTGGGGTCTGCGGGGCATCGCATCGTGGAGATCCCCAGTCCCGACGGGTTCATCGTGCCCGACCCGGCCATGGCCCACCGGCTGGGCATGCCGTTCAACGCCGCCATGCTGGCGAACCCGGCGTTTCCCACCAGCCGCCTGCTGGCGCGCCAAACGCTGCTTGATTACCTTGACGCCTGCGATTGGGTAATCGTGGACGAGCGCGGCATCGACCTGACGCTGGGCGGCGAGTCGATGGTGGGGCTTTTGCGTGAGCATTCGAACCTTATCATCATCCGCTCGCTTACCGACGCGTTCTCGCTGCCGGGCCTGCCGCTTTCCTGCGCGCTTGCGCATCCGGCCGTGGCGCAACTTATTTCGCTTGCCGTGGCGAAACCCACGTCGGCAACGCTTTCCGCCGAATTGGCGAAGCTGGCCGCCAGCGAGCATCACCTTGACGTCACGCGCGAGCTGCTAGACACCGAGATCCCCTGGATGCAGTGCATGCTGAGCCTGGTACCCGGCATCAGCATCTTCCCCGCCGAGGCGAACTTCGTCATGTGCGCGTACCGGCCTGGCGCCACCATGCGCCTTGGAGCAGCCGATGCGCCCGACCTGGTGCGGCAGCTGCAAGCGCGCGGTTTTCTGGTGCGCACGCTCGATCGCACGCCAGGCGTAGAACCGGGCACGCACTTCTGCGTGTCTGTACGCACCCGCCCCGAGAACGAGCGATTCGTAGCCGTGCTACGCGAGATTGTCATGAGGTAGTTGGCGGCACAAGCAAGGCGGGCTTCAACAACAGCCACCGCCACGCAAAAGCGCCCCTGGCCAGCAAAATTACTGACGAGGGGCGCTTTTTTCTCTTCGTGGCGCAAACGCTATTCGATGCCCTTGACCTCGTAACCGGCGTCCACCACGGCCGCGGTCAGCACGTCGTCGGCAACGTCGGCCGTCAGCTTGGCGACGGCCGTGCCGGCGTCGAGGTCCACCACGGCCTCGGATACGCCCTCGACGCCCTCAAGCGCCTTCTTCACGTGTGCAACGCAGTGCTGGCACATCATACCTTCGACGGTAAGTTTCTTCTCCATGATGATCTCCTGCTCCGCGGGTTCCCCCGCATCGGTTCCAACCGTATCAAGCTCGGGCGCGCTTGCGTCCGCAACTGCTTCGTTATGCTGCGCTTCCTTGCGCTTGGCCAGCACTTGCTGCGCCGCCTGCGTAGTAAACGCGGGCTTCCAGCCGCGCAGACGCAGGGCGTTCGACACCACGCACACGCTTGAGCAGCTCATAGCCGCCGCAGCGATCATGGGGTTCAGCGTGAAGCCGGCGAAGCTGAACAGGCCAGCCGCAACGGGGATGCACACCGTGTTGTAGATAAGCGCCCAGAACAGGTTCTGCTTGATGTTGCGCAGCGTGGAGCGCGACAGCTGGATGGCGGCCGGCACGTCAAGCACGTCCGAGCGCATAAGCACCACGTCGCCGCTGTCGATGGCGATATCGGTGCCGGCGCCGATGGCGATGCCCACGTCGGCGCGAGCGAGCGCCGGCGCGTCGTTGATGCCGTCGCCCACCATGGCAACGCGGCCCTGCGCGGACAGGTGTCGAACCTCGCGCTCCTTGCCTTCGGGCAGCACGCCGGCGATAACCTCGTCGACGCCGACGCTGGCCCCGATGGCGCGGGCTGTGCGCTCGTTGTCGCCGGTGAGCATGACGGTGCGGATGCCCATGGCCGAAAGCTCGGCGATAGCGGCGGCGCTCGTGGACTTCACGGTGTCGGCAACGGCGATCATGCCCAGCGCGCGGCCAGCAGAAGCGAAGTACAGCGGCGTTTTCCCTTTATCGGCAAGCTGGTGCGCACGCGATTCGAACGCGGAAACATCGATGCCGTGCTGTCCCATGAGCTGGGCGTTTCCCGCAAGCGCGGCCGCGCCGCCCACAGTGGCGCGCACGCCGCCGCCCGGCACCTGCTCGAAGGCGTCGACCGGTTGAAGCTGTGCACCGGCACCATCGGCCCACGCCACAACCGCTTGCGCCAGCGGATGCTCGCTGCGCTGCTCGACAGAGCGCGCAAGGCTGGCCAGTGCAGACGCATCGACGCCAGCTGCACACACCACGTCGGTGACCGCAGGCTTGCCCGTGGTCAGGGTGCCCGTCTTGTCGAACACTACCGTTTTCACGTCGTGCGCCACCTCAAGCGCCTCGGCCGACTTGATAAGGATGCCGCTGGTGGCGCCGCGGCCCGTGCCCACCATGATGGCCGTAGGCGTGGCCAGGCCCAGCGCGCACGGGCAGCTGATGACCAGCACGGAAATGGCATGCGTCAGCGCCGTGGACACGTCGCCGGACAACGCCATCCACAAGATGAACGCAGCCACGGCGATGCAGATGACCACCGGCACGAACACGCCGGCGATCTTGTCGGCGATCTTCTCGATGGGCGCCTTCGTGGACGTGGCCTCGTCGACAAGGCGGATGATGCCGGCAAGCGTGGTGTCGGCGCCCACGCGGTCGGCGCGCATGGCGAACCACCCGGTGGTGTTCACCGTAGCACCCGTGACCGTATCACCGGGGCGCTTGCCCACCGGCACGCTTTCGCCCGTGATGACCGACTCGTCCACCACGCCTTCGCCTTCAAGCACCACGCCGTCGACGGGCACGCCTTCGCCCGCCTTCACCACCAGCACGTCGCCCACGCGCACCTGTTCAACGGGCACGCGCTGCTCGGAACCGTCCGACCCGCGGCGCGTGGCCTCTTTCGGCGTCAGATCCATCAGCTTCGTGATGGCGTCGGTGGTTTTGCCCTTCGCGCGCGCCTCGAAGTACTTGCCCAGCGTGATGAGCGTCAAGATCATGGCCGCCGACTCGAAATACAAGTCCATGGCCGCCGCATGCGCGAAGTCGACATCGCCGTGCCCCATGCCCCAGCCGATGCGGTAGATGGCCGCGATGCCGTAGATGGTGGACGCCGCCGAGCCCAGCGCGATGAGCGAGTCCATGTTCGGCGCCCCGTGCGCCAGCGTTTTGAAGCCCACGCGGAAGAACTTGAAGTTCACGAAGATGACGGGCAGCAGCAATAAGAACTGCGTGAACGCGAACGTGAGCATGTTCTCATGGCCCAAGAAGATGTCGGGCAGCGGCCAGCCCATCATGTGCCCCATGGACAGGTAGAACAGCGGGATGGTGAAGCAGAAGCTGACGATGAGGCGCACCTTCACGCGCTTTGCCTCGGCAGCCGCATCGTTGACGGGCCGCGCGGCGTGCGCCGCCGCACCAGCTTGGCCAGGCTCGGGCCGCAAGAACGCGCCGTAGCCGGCATTTTCCACAGCTGCCGAAATGGCCGCCGCCACGGCATCGCTGCCGTCGTATTCCACTTCCATGCTGTTTTTCAACAAGTTCACGGCCACACCGTCGACGCCCGCAACGCCGGCCGTGGCCTTCTCCACGCGCGACGAGCAGGCGGCACACGTCATGCCCGTCACGTCAAACGTACGTTTCATCGCACCCTTCCTTTTGCCCTAGCGAGCGAATTTCTTGATGAGCTGCATGGCCTCGTCGATGATTTCGGTGTTGCCCTGCTCGATCTGCTCGACGACGCACGTTTCCAGATGGTTTTGCAGCAAGATGGCCGAAATGCTGTGCACGGCGCTTTCGGCAGCGGAAAGCTGCATAAGCACGTCCCCGCAGTAGCGGTTGTCGTCGATCATGGATTTCAGGCCGTTGAGCTGGCCGATTACGCGGTTCAGGCGCTTTTGCAGGTCGTCTTGCATCTGCTGGCTGCGTGGCGTTGCCTTGTGATGGCAGCAGCACGATTTCTGCGGTGCCGATGCCGCTTTCGCCGATTCGCCCATGAGCTCACCTACTTTCGATATACCCCCACGGGGCATCATTTGAACGGTAGTTAGTATATACCCCCATGGGGTACTGTCAAGCACTTGTTATCTATGGGTAACGGTTGTGGGAAGGTTTACAGGGGAAGAAATTCCTTTATCGCTCGAGAGCAATCGCGAAAAGCTAAAAAGGCTGGCGAACACCGTTCGCCAGCCTTCGAGAGCAGGGTTGCCCAAGGGCGCAAGTCGCAAGTGGGCGCGCTAAAGCGCAATACCCGAAACGCGCCGCTTCGCTTACATGCGAGCGCTACAGGATGTCGCCGCGCACGCTGAACGTGGTCACCGACAGCGGGATACCCTTGCCGCTGCGCGCCAGCGCGTTGCGCGCCGCCATCTCAAGGCCGCCGCAGCACGGCACCTCCATGCGGCACACGGTGATGGAGCGAATGTCGTTCGACTCGATGATGGCTTGCAGCTTCTCGGAGTAGTCGACGCCGTCAAGCTTCGGGCAGCCGATGACGCACGTGCGCCCGCGCATGAAATCGCGATGGAAATCGCCGTACGCGAACGCCGTGCAATCGGCGGCGATAAGCAGGTCGGCGCCGTTGAAATACGGTGCGCGCACGGGCACCAGCTTGATTTCCAGCGGCCACGACGAGATTTCGGACGGGCGCGCGGGACCGTCGGTTGCCTCAGGCGCATCATGCTCAATCGATTGCGCTCGCGTGCCGGGGCATCCTGACGCCTGGCCAGCAGGACGCAGCACCTGCATGCGCGAACCGGGGCAACCGCCGGCCGCAGGAGCCGGCGCCGCAGCTTTCGCCTTGTTCGCCAGCACGGCGGCCTCATCGTAAGCCGCTGCTTCGCGCTCCACAAACGTGATGGCGCCCGTGGGGCACGCAGGCAGGCAATCGCCCAGGCCATCGCAGTAATCGTCGCGCATAAGGCGCGCCTTGCCGTCCACCAGGCCGATAGCACCCTCGTGGCACGCCTTCACGCAGATGCCGCATCCGTTGCACGCGGCTTCGTCGATATGGATAACACGTCGAATCATGGTAACCCCCGCTGTCTTTGCGCGCTCGGCCGGTACCTCTCGTACGCCATGCCGAACGCTGTTCAATCATTGACGTAACCCTATCAAACGAGCGACACACGAAATGTTCCAATTCCCACAAAATTGAAGCTGCTCAGAATCGCCACATTCGCCAGCCAAACGAACGTCGAAAGCTACGAAACGGCGCCAAGTATCGCAAAAGCCCGAATGCCGCAGCCCTGTCACCGGCCGAGCATTCCAAGCAATAGGCATGCGCATGCGCCGCACCCCATACCGACACATGCCCCGCGCCTCTTCCACATACGTACGCGCCGAAACCGCAAAAGTCAAATTTGTTCCACGAACATGCTCAACCCCCTTGACAGCACGCATACCGTTTCTATACTTATGAACAGTTGCTCATATGTTTAGCTATGAAGAGCAAGGAGCAGACATGACCGAAAGCACCACCATCGACCAAGCACCTGCAGCGCAACCTTCGCAACCGGAAGACGCGTGCCCCTGCGGCTGCAACCGCGAGGCTTCGCAGCAGCTGTTCGACACCATGCCGGACGAAGAGCTGCTCTACGACTTGGCCGACCTGTTCAAAGTGTTCGCCGACACCACGCGCATCAAAATCCTGTTCGCGCTCATGAACCACGAAATGCCCGTCGGCGAGCTGGCCGAGGCCATCGGCGCCACGCAGTCGGCCGTGTCGCACCAGTTGCGCCAACTCAAGCAGGCGCACCTGGTGAAATTCCAGCGCGACGGCAAGTCCATCATCTACTCCCTGTCCGACGACCACGTGTACACCATGCTGGCCCAAGGCATGACCCATATCTGCGAATAGCCGGGCACATCGCCCGCAACCATTCGGCACAACCGCAAGCAAAGAAAGGAACCATCATGCGCAAGACGTTCAAACTCGACGAGCTGGACTGCGCCAACTGCGGCGCGAAAATCGAGGCGGAAATCAAGAAGATCGACGGCGTGAACGATGCGAAGGTGACGTTCATGACGCAGAAGCTCATGATCGACGCCGATGACGCGCGCTTCGAGCAGATCCTCGACGAAGCGCAGAAAGCCGCGCACAAGTACGAGCCGGACTGCGACATCGTCCGCTAGAACAAAAGAAGCGGCCCGCTACCACGGAACCGCTCCATAAGTGAAACCACTTCAGAAAGATACCCGAACCATGAACAAAAAGCAACGCAGATGGCGCAAGCGCATCATCATAGCGCTCGTGTTGTTCGCCATCATCTTCGCCGCCGAGCACCTGCTGCCGCTTGAAGCGTGGCTGGGACGCGCGAACAGCGTCTACCTGTTGTTCGTGCTGTACCTGGTGCCCTACCTTATCGCCGGCCACGACGTGCTGCTGCGCGCGGCAACGAACATCAAAACCGGCGAGGTGTTCGACGAGAACCTCCTCATGGCCGTGGCCACCATCGGCGCGTTCGCCATGATCGCGTTCCCCGACGCGGAACCTTCTATGGCCGAAGGCTGCGCCGTCATGCTGTTTTACCAGGTCGGCGAGCTGTTCCAAAGCTACGCCGTCGGCAAATCGCGCAAGGACATCGCCGCAATGATGGACATTGCCCCCGATTGCGCGAACGTAGAGCGCGACGGCGAACTGTGCGAGGTCGACCCCAACGATGTTGCCATGGGCAGCGTCATCGTGGTGAAGCCCGGCGAGCGCGTGCCCATCGACGGCATCATCGAGGAAGGCGAAAGCCAGCTTGACACCGCCGCTCTGACGGGCGAATCGGTGCCGCGCCACGTGGAGGCGGGCGCCGAGGTTATCTCGGGTTGCGTGAACATGACGGGCGTGCTGCGCGTGCGCACCACGAAGCCGTTCGGCGAATCCACCGTCAGCCGCATCCTCGAGCTGGTGGAAAACGCCGCCGAGAAGAAAGCGAAAACCGAGAACTTCATCACGCGCTTCGCGCGCTACTACACCCCCACCGTCACGGGCTTGGCCGCGCTCATCGCCGTGGTGCCGCCGCTTGTGGGCATGGGCGCCTGGAGCGACTGGATTTTCCGCGGCCTGACGTTTTTGGTGGTCAGCTGCCCGTGTGCCCTGGTCATCAGCGTGCCGCTGAGTTTCTTCGGCGGCATCGGCGGCGCCAGCAAGCTGGGCGTGCTGGTGAAAGGGTCGAACTACCTGGAAGCGTTGGCGAAAGTTGACACCGTCGTGTTCGACAAGACGGGCACGCTTACGAACGGCTCGTTTAACGTGGTGGCGGTTCACGCGGAAAACGACGTGGACCCCGACGAGCTGCTTGCGTTCGCCGCGCACGCCGAATCGTACTCCGACCATCCCATCGCCGTGTCGGTGAAGCAGGCATACAGTGGGCAGATCGACCAGGCGCGCATCTCGGAGGTGCGCGAAGAGGCCGGCCGCGGCGTTGCCGCCATCGTCGACGAGCGCGAGGTGCTCGTGGGCAACGACAAGCTTATGGCGGCCCACGGCGCAAGCTTTACGGATTGCGAGCTGGTGGGCACCATCCTGCACGTGGCCATCGACGGCGCCTACGCCGGCCACATCGTCATCGCCGATGTGGTGAAGCCCGACGCGGCCGAAACCATCGAGCGGCTGCATGCAGCAGGCGTGCGCAAGACGGTCATGCTCACGGGCGACCGCGCTGAGGTGGCGCAAGCCGTTACCGAAGAGCTGGGCATCGACGAGTTCCACGCGCAGCTGCTGCCCGCCGACAAGGTCGAGCAGGTCGAGCGTCTGCTGGCCGCGCAAACCGACGGCGCGAATCTGGCATTCGTGGGCGACGGCATCAACGACGCGCCCGTACTCACGCGCGCCGACGTGGGCATCGCCATGGGAGCCATGGGGTCGGACGCGGCCATCGAAGCCGCCGACGTGGTGCTGATGGACGACAAGCCGTCGAACATCTCGCGCGCCATCCGCCTGGCACGGCGCACCATGCGCATCGTGTGGCAGAACATCGTGTTCGCGCTGGGCGTTAAGTTCGTAGTGCTGGTGCTGGCGGCCGTAGGCATCGCGAACATGTGGCTTGCAGTGTTCGCCGACGTGGGCGTGGCCATCCTAGCCATCCTCAACGCCATGCGCTGTATGAACGTGAACTCGCTGAAGAAGTAGACAGCCAACTTATGGAAAGCCTGTCCCGCACGGGGCGGGCTTTTCTCATCTTCGCTAGAATAGAATGCCGAAATTTCAAGCGAAGGGATGGCGCATGGCCGACAACACGCAAGCACAAACGAACGAAACCGCAGCTGAGGCGGCCAACGACCCCGTTTTCCAACAGGAGCAGGCGCACCTGTTGGACACGTACGCCAAGCTGAAGGCCATGGCGAAAACGCTGGCCGAGAAGATGGAGCGCCGGCGCTGGCAAGCCGCGCAGGATAAAGACGACATGCAAGAAGAGGTGAAGCACAACTTCGCCAGCGACGGCGAGGCGCAGGAAACCTACGTCGACTATGCGGTGCTGAACAACCTCATCCGCGACTACAACCTGGAGCAGGACGCCGACAGCGAGCGCTTGGCCGCGGCAGCCAAGCTGCTGGAGCAGCCCTATTTCGCGAAGATCAGCCTGGAGATGCGCCCGGGCGCACCGGCGAAGGACATCTACATCGGGCTTGCCGGCGTTGCCGACGACAATTACCGCCGCATGGTGGTTGACTGGCGCAGCCCCGTGGCCGAGGTGTACTACAACCAGGAAAACGGCGCCACGTCGTATGTGGCCAACGGCCGCACCATCAACGTGAACCTGCTGACGCGCCGCCAGTTCGACCTGGAGCGCGACCAGCTGCACGCCTACTTCGACTCCGACGTGGCCATCGAAGACTCGCTGCTTCTGCAGTCGCTTTCGGCGCAGCGCTCCGAGCACATGAAGGCCATCACGGCCACCATCCAAAAAGAGCAGAACCTCATCATCCGCCACAAGGACGTGCCGGCGCTTCTGGTAGCGGGCATCGCCGGCAGCGGCAAAACCAGCGTGCTGCTGCAGCGCATCGCCTACCTGTTCTACCGCAACCGCGGCGATCTGGACCCGCGCCAGGTGTTCCTGATCAGCCCGAACCCCGTGTTCGCGAAATACATCGAGAACGTGCTGCCCGACCTGGGAGAGCGCAACCCCGAAACCATCACGTACCGCGAGTTCGCCGCGCGTCTGCTGCCCGCCGGGCGCAACCCGAAGGCCGAAGCGTGTCCGCTGGAGCTTTTGTGGCGCATCGACGACGCCGTGGAGCACCTGACGTTCGAGCCGAACGATTTCCGCGACATCACGTTCTACGGAACGCGCCTGGTAGCAGGCGCGGCCATCATGCAGCTGATGCAGAAGTACCCCAACGTACCGGCCGGCCCGCACCTGGTGACGCTGGTGCGCGAAGAGCTGTTCCGTCGCCTGGACGCGCGCCTGAAGCAGATGGCTGCCACCGAGGCGGTGCAGGACGAGCTGTTGTGTCTGTCGCTTGACGAGCAAGTGCGCCTGTTCAACGCCCCGTTCGACCCGCAAACCGAGCAAGAGGCCCGCGATTGCGCGCTTACGTACCTGCAGGAACGCTTCTCCGGCGCCGTGCTGGCCATCGAGCGCGACGAGTGGCTGCGCCTCGACCGCATCGGCATGCGCCTTCTGGGCGTGGAGAACCTGCCGGCAAGCGCATGGCTGTACCTGAACATGGCCGTCACGGGCATGGGCAATCCCGATGCACGCTACGTCATGATCGACGAGGTGCAGGATTACACGCCCGACCAGCTTGCCGTCATGGCCCGCTTCTTCCGCCGGGCTCACTTCATGCTGCTGGGCGACCCGCACCAGGCCATCCGCCCCGAAACAGCCAGCTACGAGCAAATTCGCGCCGTGTTCCGCCGCCTGCGCGGTTCCATCGAGGAATGCCAGCTGCTGACCAGCTACCGCTCCACCCCCGAGATCACCGCGCTGTTCGCCGGCCTTCTGCCCGAAAACGAGCGCATGAGCATCTCGGCCGTGCAGCGCGCCGACACCCCGCCGGCGCTTATCGCCTGCCCCACGCAGGATGATTACGAGCGCGAACTGCGCGCCGCCATCGTAAGCGCGCGTGAAAACGACGGGTTGACGGCCGTGGTGGTTCCCTGGAAGCACGAGCTGAAGAAGTTGGCACGCCTGCTGGGCGACGACATGCCGCGTATCATCGACGAAGGCCAGCGTCTGCCGGCATCTGGTGTGCTGGCGCTAACGTTGCCGCTGGCGAAGGGCCTGGAATTCGACCACGTCATCGTGCCCGACGCCGGGCCGGGGCTGTTCCCCGCCGACGACCACGTGGCGCAAAACCGCCTGTACACCACCATCAGCCGCGCAACGCGCACCATCACGCTGCTGGCAAACGGCAGCTTCACGCCGCTGCTTGATTTCGCGAACTAGGAGAGCCATGTCCCGCAACGCACCTTCGACCACGCGCCGCACGCTGCACTACTATTGGCAGGTCACGCGCAAGCATCTGGGGTTGTTCGCGGCCTTGATGGCGTCCACGTTTCTGTTCGTGGCACTGCTTTCGTATGGCAACCCCTATGTGATGAGCTTGGTGGTTGATCGCGTAAGCGAGGGAAGCATCACCTCCGACCAGGTGTTTTCCACGTACGGTCCCTACATTGTGGCGCTTATCGCCATCAATTTGGTGGGCCAGGCAGCCAGCAAGCTGCAGGATTACACCATGTACAAGCTGGAAATCGCCGCGGCGTACGATTTGGCCACCATGAGCTTCGACGCGCTGTGCAACCAGTCCATGAGCTTCCATTCCAACCGCTTCGGCGGCACGCTGGTCAGCCAAACCAGCAAGTTCATGAGCGCCTACCAGCAGCTGCTTGAAACCATCACGTTCCCGTTTTTACCCGTAGTGTGCTCCGTCATCTTCACGTGCGCCATCCTGGCGCCGCGCGTGCCGCTGTACGTAGTCATCCTTATGGTGCTGCTGGCCATCTACGCGTGCGTGTCGTACTACATGTACAAGCGCATCCTTTCGTTGAACGAGAAAGCGGCCAGCGCGCAAAACCAGCTGTCAGGCGAGCTGTCCGATTCGGTGGCGAACATCCTGGCGGTGAAAACATCGGGGCGCGAAGACTACGAGCGCGCGCTGTTCGACCAGGCCAACCGCAACGTGGTGGAACGCGACAGCAAGCGCATGTGGGCAAGCCTAACGCGCGGCATCATCACGGCGGCCATCACCGTGGTCATCATGAGCGTGGTTGCCGTGTTCATTGCCGGCGGCAACGCGTGGTTCGGCATCACGCCCGGTACGCTGGTGATGATGTTCACGTACACGTACACTGCGACGAACCAGTTCAACTTCATCAACAACGGCCTGCAGCGCTTCAACCGCGCGTTCGGCGACGCGTCCGGCATGACGGCAACGCTCGACGAGCCGCGCCTGGTGGCCGACAAGCCCGGCGCGCCCGCCATGGTGGTGCGCGAAGGCACCATCGATTTTCAAAACATCGGCTTCTATTACACCGATGGCAACGTGAAAACTCCGGTTTTCGATGATTTCAACCTGCATATTCCCGCAGGTCAACGCGTTGGTTTGGTCGGCTTGAGTGGAGCGGGGAAAACAACGCTCACGAAGCTGTTGCTGCGCCTGTCCGACATCCAGGACGGCCGCATCTTGATCGATGGCCAAAACGTGGCCGATTGCACGCAGCAAAGCCTGCGCCGCTCCATCGCCTACGTGCCTCAAGAGGCGCTGCTGTTCCACCGCACCATCGCCGAGAACATCTCGTACGGCCGCCCCGACGCCACCATGGAGCAGATTCGCGAGGCGGCGCGTCAGGCAAACGCGCTGGAGTTCATCGAGAACCTGCCGCAAGGGTTCGAAACCATCACGGGCGAGCGCGGCGTGAAACTTTCCGGCGGGCAGCGTCAGCGCGTGGCCATCGCCCGCGCGCTGCTGGCAGACTGCCCCGTGCTGGTGCTTGACGAGGCAACCAGCGCGCTTGACTCCGAAAGCGAAGCGCTGGTGCAAGACGCGCTGAAAACGCTCATGCGCGGACGCACGTGCATCGTGGTGGCGCATCGTCTGTCCACGGTTGCCAGCCTCGACCGCATCGTGGTGCTCGACCACGGCAAAGTGGTCGAAGACGGCCCGCACGCCGAACTCATCAAAGTCGGTGGCGAGTACGCCCACCTCTGGGACCGCCAAACCGGCGCCTATCTAGAGTAAGGTATAAAGTCAAAAAACAGCTTCACCAGCGGAGATGAGCCCAAAACATAGGGCCGAGCGAAAGCTCGGCCCGGATAAAAGAGCGCGAAGCGCAACACCAACTTCTCCCGCGCGCTCGCGTTCGGCAAACGCTATCGATTCTCGATGCTGCCGATATTCTTCAGCTCGATCTGAATCAGCCCGTTCGGCGTGCTTTTGAACTCGATGAGTTCGGTGTTGTGGCTGTATTCGGCCGGGAACGTCAACACGATGCCCGTGTCGGTAACGATCTTGTGGTTGCGGCTGACGCGTTTGGCCACGTCGCGCTCCATGTAGACGCGCTCCCCCAGCTGCTCGTCGGCTGCAGCCTGCTCGAAACGACGGCGCGGTCCTTCGTCATCGAACACTTCGTCCACGAACTCGTCGAACGGCACCTCGTCAGAATCGTCGGCATTTTCGGCCAGGTACGCCTTTGCACGACCCATGGCCACCGCCGAGTTCACGCCGAATTCCTCGGCAACCTCTTCCACAAGCCCCATGGTGGTATCGAACAGCTCTTTGCTGGACGCCTCGTTCGAACACTGAAGCAGCCCATCGGGAATAAGCCAGCGTTCCTCGCCTGCAATCTCGCGCGGCTTATCCACGAACTGCACGGCCATGGTACGAGCGTTCACCAGGGCAAACGAGGCGATCTTCTGCGAAGGGTTCGGCAAAATGGCGTGGTGACGCTCGATGTTGTTGCGCGTGGCACCGTCTTCGCCATGTCCCACCTCGTGCATGAACGCGGGCTTGCTTTCAAGCAGCAGCAACCCGAAGTAGTGCTCGCTGCGCGCATTGTACGCCGCAGCCTCCGCGGCGGCAGTAGCGGCAGCAATCTCCTCTTCGGTGGCATCATCGGGAATGGGAGGCATGGCCGGCGGCTTTTCCTGGTCCTCGAAGTCGACCACCAGCAAGTCGCACGAGGCGGGATTCTCCATACGCCCCAGCTCTTCGGACATGAACTGGGCCACCTGCACCGACAAGTCCACGAACGTGCGCTCGCCCTTGAAATACGCCGTCAACTCGGCAGCGAACCCGCTATCGGCGAAAAACTCGCCACGTCGGTTGTCCATGCCGCCAAGCGCATGACGTGCAATACGCATCACGTACGACTTCACGTTCTTGTTCGTCAGGTCAAGCTCATCTTCGGAGAACACGTTCACGCACGACACGAAGTCGAACACGTGCAAAATGGCATGGTTAATCTTGAACATCGACTTACTTGCAACCTTTCACCTGGTAGAACAACCGCCTCAACGCCGCAGCACCGTTTACTGCCCGTCGGCAAATCCCCACATGCGCACCTCGGGATCAAGGCGCACGCCTTCGTTTTCGAACACGCGCTGCTGCACCTGCGCGATAAGCTCGCGCACATCAGCGGCGGTGGCGCCGCCTGCATTCACCACGAAACCCGTGTGCTTCTGCGACACCTGCGCGCCGCCGACGCTAAACCCGCGCAGCCCAGCATCCTGGATCAGCTTGCCCGCGAAATACCCCGCCGGGCGTTTAAACGTGGAGCCGGCGCTGGGCATATCAAGCGGCTGTTTTTCCGCTCGGCGCGCCGCAAGGTCGTCCATGCGCGCGCGGATGGACGCGGCGCTATCGGGGTGCAGCTGCAGCACGGCACCCAACACGATCCAGCCCTCATCCCCCATCATGGAATGGCGATAGCCCCAGCACGCCTGCCAGGCAGTCACCTCAACGATGCGGCCGTCCGGCGTAGCGCACGTCAAGCCGCAGCACACGTCGCGAAACTCGCCGCCGTAGGCGCCCGCGTTCATAATGGCCGCGCCGCCGATGGTACCCGGAATGCCGCTGGCGAACTCGTAGCCGGCAAGCCCGGCCGCCAGAGCAGCCTGTGCCACCTGCTCGTTCGAAGCGCCCGCATCCACGAACAGCTTCGTGCCTTGCACCTTGATGCCCGAGAAGCGTTGCGCAAGCCGCACGACCACAGCATCCACGCCAGCATCGGACACCAGCAAGTCGCTTCCCAAGCCCAGCACGCGAACCTCGGCGCCAGCCGCATGGCACGCGACCAGCACCTGCGCCGCTTCATCGGCCGTTGCAGGCTCGACGACCACGGCAGCCGGACCGCCGATGCGAAACGTGGTCAACTCGCTCATAGGCGCGTCGACGCGAACGGCCTCAGGGCCGACAATACCGCGCAGCGCTTCTGTCAACGTAGCGTCAATCTTCGTCATGAAGACTCCTTACCCGAAATGAAATCTTACGTTTGCCGCTCGCTTAAATCGATAAGCTCCTGACGGCTGTGCACGCCACATTTCCCATAGATGCGGCGCAGGTGCGTGTCCACCGTGCTCTTCGCGATGAACAGCTCGGACGCAATGCGCTCGCCCGTGCGGCCGCGCAACGCCAGCGGCAGAATCTCCGACTCGCGCTTCGACAGCTTGTACCGCTCGATGATGGCTCGGCACGCGTCCTCGAAGCGATCGGCTTGCTTCGCGATGCACGACAGCGCGATGAAGTCGCTTTCCGTGAACAGGAACACGTACGCATACAGCGTGGCAAGCCCCGCACACGAGGCAACGGCAAACGGCATGTTGCCCGACGGGGAAACAATCTCCAGCGCGTTTCCCAACGCCAGGCCGAACGCTTCGCCGAAGTACAGCGCCGCGAAACCGCGCGAGAACGACAGGGCGCCGTCCATGCCCGTCAGCTTCGCCGTCAAAATGAACAGCGACACAAGCACGGCCGTAAGCCCCAGATAGCCCGCCAGCACGATGGAGTCGCCCGGCACGCCGAACGGCTCGAGCACGGGCATGAACAGATAGCCCGCCATCATCACCAAAAGCGCGATGCGGTACACGCCCACCAAAAGCGAGCTGACCTCGCTTTGCGACTGCCCGCGCCTGCCCGGGGTCCCCACCACCTGCAGTGACCCGGCGCAGAACAGCGCCAGCAGCAGCAACGTAGCGGCGAACGTGGGCGTGGCAATCATGCCAGGGTCAGACGCGTACGTCTCCATCAGGCCGCCCGACAAACCGAACAGAGCCGCGCCGGCAATGACCTTGCGCGAAATGCGGGCGGTTTCAGCGCGCTGCTGCTTCGTTGCCAGCAGCTGCCCAAACGAGAAGCCCGCGCCCGTCTGGCTTTGCGCATCTTTCGCAGCGGCGTCTGAGCCTTGCGATGCCGCAGCATCCCCTGACAAAGGCGCCGCGCCGGCAAGCGCCCAGGCGCTGGCAAACGGAAGCAGGTTGGCAACGGCTAAAGCCCACGGCTGCACCGAGCAGACCAGCAGCAGCAAAAACGCGAACACCGCGGCGACGGCCGTGGCAAGCAGCACGCCGCGCGCGGTTTCACCATGCGGCCGAGCGGCCAAGGCGCGTCCCCACGCCGCAAGCATGCAGGCAAACGGCATGCCCACCAGCAAGCCCTCAAGCGAAAACGAAACGATGCCGTATTCAGCGGGAAGCGAAACGGACGAGCCGATTGCCAGCAGCACGGCATAGCACCAAATGAAGTTGCGCGACAGCAGCACGTCGCGCACGCGGCGCGTCAGCATGCGCATGACGGTCAGCGAGCCCGCGCACAAAAGCAGCGTCACCAGCAGGTCCACGCGCTCGAATGTTACGCCGCCAACGCACAGCGCGCTGTTCCACCCCATGTAGAAAAGGGAGAACATGAACGCCTGGTTGCAGGCATATCCAAGCAGCGTGCGCAGCTTCAAGCGAACCGCGGAAGACGCCGGCGGGGCGGTATGAGAGGTAGCAAGTTTCGACATGCCCCCAGTGTAACAGCCCGGGCGCCCGCAACCGCCGCCCGGGCCCGAACATCAGCCCAGAAACGTCAAACGCCCACGCGAAATGCGCAGGCGTTTGACGGTTTGCTGTTACGCTGCGCCTCGTCTGAAAGCGCAGGAAATACCTTGTAAGGTTACTCGACGGAATCCTCGGCCGGAGCCTTCTTGGCGGCTTTCACAGCCTGCTTTTTCTTCGGCTGCGGCACTTCCACTTCCTCGTCCTCGTCAAGCTCGATCTCGGGCTTGCCTTCGTCGGAGGACATGCCGTCGCGCAGGCTCTTCACGGACTTGCCGATAGCGCTGCCGAGCTTGGGAAGGTTCTTAGGACCGAAGATCAAAAGAACAACGACCAGGATGATAAGCAGCTCGGGAACGCCCATGCCCAAAAACTTCATGTGATTCTCCTTTGATTCGCTCGCACGCGGCGCGAACCGCGTTCGAGCAGTATCGCTTGCCGTTATGGCCGGCGACCTTTTCGCCAGCTCGTTTCAACACATCGAATCATGCCCTCCGCGCACCGAAGCGTCTATCATGCAAACCCGTGAATTTGTACGTATTGGCAAAAAATGATTGTCATGCAAAGTACGTACAAATCTTGTTTTCCCAGTTCATCATCGCGTAACATGTCATGCAAGCAAAAGGCCCCACTGAGTAAAACTCGATGGGGCCTTCTATCAAACAGTTTCGCGAAACCGTGAAAGCGAGCCGTTTTCACGCGCGTCTAGCGCGTGCCTAGCCTTCCTGCTGCTCCTGCGCAACAAGTTGACGGTACGCAATCAGGTCGAGCTTGGCCATGATAACGTCCTCAACCTCGAAGCTGAACGGGTACAGCGCCGCCTGAGGCGTGTCCTCCTCGTACACCGTGCGCACGTAGCCGCCGCACTCGTCGCACGTGGCAATGCGATGGTCGTCGTCGCCCTCCACGTTATAAAAGTGCAAGTGGCCCTGGTTCTGCGTGCCGCAACGGGCGCAACGCACGCGCTCGAAATCCCACACGCAGCCGCACTGCGCGCACCACAGCGCACGTCCACGGCCCTTCGTCTTGGTGCCGACGGTGCCCACGTGCGCCACCGAAGCCTCGCAACCGCATACCGGGCAATGCACGGGATACGGCTTGTCGACGCCGTTGTCGCTACGCGCCTGCTGCACCGCCTGCGCCATGGGCTCCAAAAATGCGCGCAACGACAGCGAAACAGCCGCCGCGCCCATGCGAGCGGCATCCTCGCTCAGGCCATCATCTAAAAGCAACCCCACGAACGCATCAACATACGCCGCGGGATCAGTGCCCGCAAGCTTCACGTCGGAAGCGGCAACCATGCGGTCCCAGCGCACGCCCGCAAGCGCATCGCGCGACGACTGATCGAACTCGTCGAACAGCGCCATGGCCGCCGCCATACGGGCCACGCCATCCACCAGTGCTTCGCTATCAAACGAAACGGGATACGCGCGCATGGTGGGCTGCTCGACCTCGGAGCAGGCCTTCAAATCCGCTGCCTGCGGAACCTCGTACGCAACCGCGTTCGGATACTCGTGCTGCAGCTCGTCCTGAACACCCCACAGCGTGCGAAAGAAGCGCAGACGCGCGGCTTCCGACTCGGACAGCTTCGGTTCATACGCGGCAATAGCCGCATCCGCCAGCTTCAGGTTCATCGTCCAACCTCGTTCTCGTTGTTTCCGCCTTGTTTGACAATGCCAGCTTACCGCCGCGAACAAACCCGAATGCGCAGGTGTTCGCCGTAAGGCCGGCTCATGTTGCCAAATGGATGGAAGAACCCGATTCGTCATCCATCTATTTGCCAACAAGCTATAGAATGCATAAACGGTAGCACGGCGCTCACTCCAGCGCTCAGGCGCAGGAATGTCTGCGAAGCACCGGGCTACCGGTTAGATGGGCGGTCTGGCTTCAGGCCGCCCATCCTTATTTCATGCCGCGAGAAGAACTATTTCGCGTTCTTCTCAACAACCTTCTCGCCGCTGGTCAGCTCTTTACGAGCCCAGTGACCCCAGTGGTACAGAGCGTCGGCTTCGGACACCAGGCCATTGCCGAACATAAGCTTGTACGTACCACGGTACGGCTGGAAGATGCCACCGCCCAGGAAGATGTGGGCCAAGCCGAACACGGCGATGAGCAAAAAGCCCAAGTCGTGCAGGAACAGCACCACGCCATAGCCCGTGCCCAGGTTCAACACGGTGGAACCGAGCATCAGGATGAGGCCCGTCACAGCCATAAGCGCGCCGGCAAACCACAGCATGCCGTCAGCGAAGCGCTGGCCGGACTTCACCTCGTCCTGGTCGGGCATGTGAATCCACTTCGCCATGAACAGGTACGGGAAGAACAGCATCATCCACTTCTTGTCATCGCTGTTCCACTTAGCGAACAGGTTCTTGAAGATGCGGACCACGCCCTTCGGCGCTAGGATAGCGCTGATAAGCGGCACCAGCACGAAGATGCAGCCGATCACGCGATGGCTCATGCGGATGGCGAACACCGTGTCAGCACCGACGGCCTGAGTCAGCTGCGGCACGAACACGAACAGGCCGGAAATGCACAGCAGGATGCAGGCGATGACCGTGACGCCGTGCGTGATGCGCGCCTGCTTCGAGTGGCGGACGATGTACTTCTGCTTGCCGGAAGCCTTGCGGTCCTTCAGGAACGCATCGTCTTTGGCACGAGCTTCCGCGGAAACGGTAACGGTATGGCTCATTATTTGCCTCCCTTCCCGAATGGCAGATTCTCGGTGATGTGCTCAACAACAGACTTGTCGTCCTGCGGGTCGCCATGCTGCACGACGTCGCCCGTGACAACCGACACCGTATCCTCGGTCTCGGGGTTGTACGCCAGCGTATCGCGCTTGTAGCCGACGGCCAGGCCGAACATGGCAGCCAAGCCGACGACGGTCAGGCCCGTCAGGGCGCCGGTGACCGGCTTCATGATCTGGGTCAGCTGCGCCGTTGCGGGCACCTGCGGGTCGGCAACCTGGCCATGGGCCTCGATGCCGTACTTCAGCACCTGGATGACGTGCAGGCCGCCCATCTCGTTCTCGCCGAACAGGCAAGCATCCGGATAGCCGTTCTCATGCAGCCATTCGACCTTTTCCTTGCCCTTGGCAATCATCTCGTCGCGGTCGCCGAACTGCAGAGCATTCGGCTGGCACGTGGATACGCAGGCCGGAGCCATGCCGTGGGACACGCGGTCGGCGCAACCGGTGCACTTATCGATAACGGTCTTGTCAAGCAGGCCGTTGGACTCGTAGCGCGGCACGTCGAACGGGCACACGCTGTGGCAGTACTGGCAGCCCACGCACTTGTCCTGGTGCACCTCGACGAAGCCGGTGTCCTCATTGCGCACAAGCGCGCCGCCAGGGCACACCGTGGCGCAAGGAGCATCGGTGCAGTGCTGGCAAGCACGACGGCCAAACGCCCACTTCACCGGCTTGATCTTGCTGTCGCCGGCAAGCTCGTTGAACGTGACGATCAAGCGGGTGTTGCCGTTGATGTCGGCCGGGTTCTGGTGCGTGCCCGACCATTTCGTCTCGTTCGTGCCCAAGGGGCTCGGAAGGTTGTTCCAGCACTTGCAAGCAACCTGGCAGCCCTTGCAAGCGGTGCACTTGGAGGAATCGAAGTAGATTGCTTTTTCAGACATGTTCTATCCCTCCTATGCCTTCTCGATGTCCACGAGGAACGCCTTGTATTCGGGCGTGAACGAGTTCGGGTCGCCGACGTTCGGCGTCAGATCGTTCACCACGTCGCCGGTGCCGTACAAATCGGCCCAGCCGAAGTGGTGCGTGAGGCCCACCTGATGCTGCATCTTGCCGTTGACGATCATGGGCGCGAAACGCTTCGTGACCAGGGCCGGAACCACAACAGAACCGCGGTTGTTGAACACGCGCACCTCGTCGCCGTTCTTGATGCCCTTCTCGGCGGCAAGCTCTTCGCTCATCTCGACGAACTGCGAAGGCATGGATTCCACCAGCGACGGGCACAGACGTGTCTGGCCGCCGGTCTGCCAATGCTCGGTCACCGAGTAAGTGGTGCCGACGATCGGGTACTGCTCCTTCGTGCCCTGCTTCGTGGATGCGTAGTTCACGCCGAACGCGCAGGGGTTCTGGAACGCGCCGTTGAGCGGGTTGTCGTCGCACGGGGACTCGAACGGCTCGAAGTGCTCAGGCAGCGGGCCGTCGACCATGCCGTAGCTCTCCAGGCGGGCTTTCTGCTCCCACAGCATGAAGAACGTCTTGTTGTTCGGCGGAACCGGCTTGCCGTCTTTGGCGGCAACGAAGTCGGCCTGGTCGACCAGATCCCACTTCTCGCCCGTCCACTCCATGAGCTTCTTGTCGGCGTTCCACGGCTTGCCCTGCATATCGCAGCTGTTGCGGTTGTACAGGATGCGGCGGTTCGACGGCCAGCTGAACGCCCATTCGGAATTCAGGCCGATGCCGGACTTGTCCTCGGTGCTGCGGCGGCACAGCGGCTGCTCGGCCGGGTCAAGCGGCGCCTTGTTGTTGCTCCACATGCCGGAGTAAATCCACATGGCGCATGCGGTGGAACCGTCGGCGCCCAGCTCGGCATAGCCGGTGAGCAGGTCGGTCTTCGGGTTCTTCGAATCGCAGTTGCAATCGGTGCCGGCCACGCGGTAGCCGTTGAGCGCCCAGGCCACGGGGCGCGGGTCCATCTTGCCGTCCACGTAGTAGTCCCACTTCGTCTTCAGGATGGGGTCGGGGTTCGCGCCGCCTTCCTTGCGGTACAAATCGCAGATGGCGGTCCAGATGAGGTCGCACATCTCGTAGTCGGGCTTCGCCTGGTCCCACGGCTCGCACGCCTGGTAGCGGTACTGGATCCAGCGGCCGGAGTTCAGGATGATGCCCGGCTTCTCGTAGATCAGCGCGCACGGCAGGTAGTAGACCGTGGTGTCGATGTCGGCCGGGTTCATGTCCGGGGCCTTCCAGAAGCTGGCTGACTCGGTGATGACCTGATCGGCAACAACCAGCCAATCAAGGTTGGCCATGGAACGGCGCACGTTGCCGGCGTTCGGGGCCGAGTGGCAGGGGTTCATACCCCAGTTGAAGTAGCCCTTGATGACGCCCTGCTGCATGAGCTCGAACGTGGAGATGTGCGTGTAGTCCACGGCACCCGTCTCGGACGGAACCTTCGGCCACCAGTCGTAGCCGTAGTCGTTCTCAACGGTAGCGTTCTCGCCGAACCATTCCTTCAGGGAGGAAACGATGAACTTCGGCTTGTTCGTATAGTAGCCGTCGGAGTACGTCTGGGACTCCAGCCACTTGCGCAGGCTGGAGCGATCGGTGGTGTTTGCCCACTTCAGATAGGCAGGATGCTCGTTCACCATCATGCCCATGTCCGTGGCGCCCTGCACGTTCGGCTCGCCGCGCAGCGCGTTCACGCCGCCGCCGGGCACGCCGATGTTGCCAAGCAGCAGCTGCATGATGCACATGGCGCGGGTGTTCTGAGCGCCATAGGTGTGCTGCGTCTGGCCCAGGGCGTACAGCACGGTACCGGCCTTGCCAGGCTTGGCAGTAGAGGTATAGGTTTTGTAGACGAGTTCAAGAACGTCCTTGTCCATGCCGCAGATACCGGAAACGGTGTCAAGCGTGTAACGAGAATAGTGCTTCTTGAATTGCTGGTAGACGCACATGGGGTCCTGCAGCGTCATGTCCTTCTTCGGGTTCGTCAGCGTCGGCGTGGTGAATTCAGGGGTGCCGGGCTTCGTGACCCAAGAGTAGGCGCCGGTTTCGCTGGTGTCCCAGTCCTCGGTGGACTCGGTCTCATAGTGCCAGCTGTGCACGTTGTACGTCTTGGTCTTCTCGTTCCAACCGCTGAACAGACCCGTTGCGGGATCGAATTCGTATTCAGGGTCAAGGATGTAGGAAGCGTTGGTGTAGTTGAGCAGATACTCGAAGTTGTACTCGCTCATATCGCCGTCGGCCAGGTACTTCGCCAGGCCAGGCTCGATGAGGTTCTCGATGATGTAGTTGTACATGCCACCGTAGAACGCGATATCGGTGCCGGAACGGATGGGGCACCAGATGTCCGCCTGCTCGGCGGTACGGGTGTAACGCGGGTCGACAACGATCCACTTAGCGCCCTGCTCGTGGGCCTTCTCAAGCCACAGCGCGCTGACGGGATGGTTTTCAACGGAGTTCGAACCGCAGTTCAAGATAACGTCGGTGTTTTGGAAGTCGCACCAATGGCTCGTCATGGAGCCACGACCGAATGAAGCTGCCAGACCGGCAACAGTGGGGCCGTGTCAAACACGAGCCTGATTGTCGATGGCGATGACGCCCAAGGAACGCATCATCTTGAGGATCAGGTATTCCTCCTCGGAGTTTTCCTGGGAGCCGCCCAGGCTTGCGATGGCCGGCGTGTAGTTCACCGTCAGGCCGTTTTCGTTCTTCTCGATGAACGAGGCGTCGCGCGTGTCCTTGACCTTGCGCGCGATTTCAGCGATGGCATCTTCCCACGTGATGTCTTCCCAATCGGAAGCACCGGGACGACGAACCAGCGGGCGCGTGACGCGCTTCGGGTTCTTGATGACCTCTTTCGTTTCGGGATCGACGACGTTGCGCAGCTGGAACATCGTCGCGCCCTTCGGGCACAGGCCGCCTTCGTTGATGGGATGGTCCGGGTCGCCTTCCAGGTTGATCAGCTCGCCGTCGCGCACCGAAAGCAGAGAACCGCAACCACCTGCGCAGTAGCAGCAGATGCTCGTGTACTCTTCGGTGTTAACCAGCTTCCAATCTTCCTTGGACTCAGACGCGAACGCCTGGGTCTGCGAGGAAAGCTCGAACGCCATCGTCGTAGCCAACGCGGCACCAGTGGCTTGAAAGAAGCCCCTGCGTGACAGGTTCATGTCCTCACTCCTTTCCTACTCGTCTTGCACTCGTCTTTGTTCTGTTGCGAAGCTGCGCAGTGCCCTCTTGCCGACTGGAGGTCGCGGCAGGAGTGCGCTGGACGCAGTGCGCGGGCCACGCGCCGTGCACGCACGTAACCGAATGACGATGATAGAGGAAAAAGTGATACGGTTTTGACACAACTTGGATAAATGGCAGCGTTTGAACAACATTCGAGCAAAATAACCCCTTTAGGGTCAGGGGGTCATAAAGGACTATTTCCCTGATTTCGCCAGATAAGGGTACAAGAGTGGCCTAAATTGAGAGTTTGTATCCACCTGGAATAAGGATAATAGAAATTTCCAGGACAAAATAGCGATTCTGTATAAGTCAGTTCCGTATCAAACCGTATCAAGGAATGCGATATTGATACATAGAGAAAGGACCTCGGGAGTATTTTAGCTAGCGATTTGCTGGCAATCGCGAGAAAAACCGGGCCGCGCCATCGAGGCAGAACCGATTGTCTTTGCTGCCCATTGGACGCCCGCGCATCAAATGCGAACCAAACCCGTTGTAGGCACAACGATTACCTACAGGCTGTCCACAACCTTTGCGGAAACAACGTTGTTCGGGGAAAGCAGCACCGCGCCAACCGAATCGATGCTCGGTGCGTTGACGTAGAACGTGCCGTTCGCGTTGGTGCCCATGGTGGACACGTCGTCTTGCAACGTCACCACCACATCGATGCCCGTGGCATTGCGCACATATGAGCGTACCGAAGCAATGCACACGACAACGTCGACTTTAGCTTCTTTAAAGTAATCGAGCCGCTCTTGCGCCGCCTCTTCCGACAGCGGCACATCCACGGAGAACACGCCGATGCGTTTCGAGCCACGCTTCACGATCATGCCGTCCTCGTAGACCGAAGGGTGCTTCGTGTCGAGCACAAGCACCTGCGCGCCCTTTTCCAGGTAGCTGTCGCGCACGCTTTCCGGTTCCACGGGATTGGCTTTCGGAGACACCAGCGCCTTGCGGCCGCTCGACGCCATATCCGAGGAAGCGTCATCAGACAACGAGCCGGATACCGCGGCTGCAGAATCGTCATCGACGGCGCTAGCGCCATCTGCAGCGCTGTCTCCTTCAGCCGAAGGAGCCGAGCCATCATCCGAAAAAGCAGCAACGCGTTTATCGGCATCCGCATCTTCAGCAGAAGAGTCTTGAGAAGCGTCAGCATAAGACTCCATCTCGCCGGTAAGGGAAGAGGGGGTCGAAGCGCCAGCAGCTGCAGAAGCAGACCGGCCGGCGGAATCCTCGTCGTCTGAAACCACGGGGGCGGCAATGCCGGCCACGTCGGATGTGAACCCAGAAGCCTCGTCCGAGCGCATATCCCCCATCGTCGAACTCGAAGAGGCGGACCTTTTCGAAGCCGATGTCAGCGAATCGAACACCGATCGCGATGGGGAGCTTTCGCTCCGCCCCGCAGCCGAATCCCCGTCTGCGCTTTTCGGCGAAGAAGCGCTTGCCACCTCTTCGGGATCGGGCAACACGGTTCCCGAGTACACCAGTGCAACGTAACCGTCCATCTGGCCGACCTTCTCGTCGATGGTCGAGGCGGCAACGTTCCACGAATGGCCCGCAACAAGGTACCACCCCAGCCCTAAAAGGCTCAGGACGATTAGCACGGCGAATACGCCGAGCGCTTGTTTTTCGCGAGTTCTCGTAGACATGGATATCAGTATAGGCAAAGCTTTCGTTGCGGCTCCAACCGACGGCGGACGCGCGCGAAGATTACAAATTGTCGTGCATAAACGCTACAAAACGGCCTCGAAAGCAACACGCTCAGGAATGCCGCCTTCCGCATGGTCGATGGTGATGATGCCGCAACGCGTGAAGCCGCTACGCTCGATAAGCTTCAGCATAGGGCCGTTTGCGGGATGCGTTTCAATGCGCACGCTTTCGCTGCCACGCTCTCGAGCAACCTGCAGGCCCGATGCAAGCAGCATGCGCCCCAAACCGCGACCAGACTGAGTGCTCAGCGACGCCACGCGATGCAGCACCGCATAACGAGGAGCGGCGCTGGTGGAATCGGTAAGCCAGACGCCATCGATGCAGTCATACACCTTTTCGCCGTTGAAGGTGATGGCCTCCGTCGCGATGATGACGCCATCCTCCTCAACGACATAGGAATACCCTGCATCAATATCGGAAAGCACGACGTCGCGCGAGGGATACGACCCCTGCCACTGGTCGATGCCCAGCTTTCCCAAAACGGCCTTACCGTCCATGAGAACGTTCCAAATCCCCTCAAGATCGTCTCGCGTCGCAAGACGGAACTGCATTGTCATAACCGCTCCTACTTTCAGCCGAAAACCGGCGATCTCCCCATGCCCGAACAAGGCGTTCCCATGGTACTCCTCGGCCGCTGCGTCCCTACCGGCATTTCCGGCAACTGCAACCAAACTGTTTCGATTTGCTATGCGCGAAACACCAATTCGTACGCCGAACGCGGCTTTTCCCGCCCAAACGTGTCTTTCACCATCAGCGTGCCACAGAACTTGTAGCCGCGTTTTTCTAGCAACCAGCGCATGGGCTCGTTTTCCGGATAGATGTCTGCGCGGATGCTTGCCCTTCCCCCGTCTCGCGCGATATGCGCAGCGCGGTCAAGGATGAACGAGCCGACACCGCGCCTGCGCGCCGGCCGATCAACCGCAACCCAATGCAATTCCGCGTACTTTTGAGGCTCGGCAGCCGTATCGGTCAGCCAGGCGCCGTGAATCCCGCGCGCATAGTTCTTATCAGGCGCAAACGACACGGCGTACACGGCGATAAGCTGCCCGAGCGCGTTTTCCACCACATGAGTGGTACCGTTTTTGATGCTGTGCGTCAAACGGCGAGCCGAGGGGTACTTCTTATACTTCCCTTCGTCGATCCCGAGCTGCGCATACGTCTCGTGCGCTTCATCAAGCAACGTTTGCACGCGCTTGAAATCGTCCATGGTGGCAGGACGACTTTTGTAGTAGCCAAGCACCGATGCACGGCCAGCAAACACCGGAGGATCCTGCACGTAAGCCGGCGCCTCGACGCCCGCAACGTCGGCCGCAACCGGCGCAGGGACAGCTTTCGGTTTAAGCTCGGTAACCATAACGATCATAAGCAGAATACAGATGCACCCCGCGATATCCCATGCCGAAACCGGGTCGCGCAGCCACACGACGGCAAGCACCATGGCGGACACCGGCTCGGCCGCGCACAGCAAGCCCGCCTTCACCGGACCGCAGTCGTTCACGCCCTGCAGGTACAGCATGTACGCAGCGCAGGTTCCAACCAGCACAATGGCGGCAAACGCTCCAAACGCCCCGGCCGAAAGCTCCATGGGGACGTTCCAAGGCTGCACAACAGGCGTCAACGCAACGCCGCCGAACAGCATGGCGAAGCCCGTCACCAGCATAGAACCCCATTTCGCCAGCACCTTCACCGGCATAAGCGTGTACAACGCCAACGCCACGGCAGACATCATGCCCCAGAACAGCCCTTCTTGCGAAACCGCCAATCGGCTGATATCGCCCTGGGTTGCAATCAGCACCAACCCGAACAGCGCCAAGACAAGCCCCAGCACTTCGCGCACGTTCGGAAGCCGATGCTTGCGCAAGCACGTCCACAGCATGATAAGGACAAGGCCTAGCTGCTCAAGCGTGGTTCCCACGCCCGCAGACGTGTAGTGGATAACGTTGAGATAGCTCATCTGGCACAGCACGATACCGAAGACGGCGAACACCGCGATGCCGATGACGGAGCGGACGTCGCGAAACAGCGCCGCAAGCGCGCGCCAATCCTTGACGATGGCAACGCCTAGGAAGAACACGGCAGAGAGCAGCATGCGCACGCAGGTGATCCAATCGGAGGGAGCGCCGTACTGGTTCATAAGCAATTGGGCGCACGTTCCCGAAAACCCCCAGCACACAGCTCCTATCAGCGCGAACACCACTCCGCGCATCATATGCTGACCTTGCACCACCGCCGCCTGCGACACGTTTTTCCTTTCCAAGCCTCTTGCCTTTACAAGATGCTGATACTTACCGATAACGTCAAATGACGCCCGCTAATGCAGGCGCCATTTCATTGGGACGGCTATTCTACAGCATGCGCGCAAGGAATCTACCGGTGTGGCTTTCCTTCACAGTAGCTACGTGTTCAGGAGTTCCCTGCGCCACGATAGCGCCTCCGCGGTCGCCGCCTTCGGGCCCCAAGTCCACAATGTAGTCGGCGCTTTTAATGACATCAAGGTTGTGCTCGATCACCAGCACCGTGTTGCCCGCATCCACCAACCGCTGCAAAACCACCAAAAGCTGCCGCACATCCTCGAAATGAAGCCCCGTAGTGGGCTCGTCCAAAATATAGAACGTCTTGCCTGTCTGACGGCGATGCAGCTCGCTTGCAAGCTTCACGCGCTGCGCTTCGCCGCCCGAAAGCGTTGTAGCGGGCTGGCCAAGGCGAATATATCCAAGCCCCACATCGTACAGGGTTTGCAGCTTACGTTTGATACCGGGGATGTTCTCAAAGAACACGAGCGCATCTTCAACGGTCATGTCAAGCACTTCCGAGATGTTCTTCCCACGATACGTCACCTGCAGCGTCTCGCGGTTATAGCGTTTGCCCTCGCACACCTCGCACGGCACATAGATGTCGGGGAGGAAATGCATCTCGATCTTGATCTGGCCATCGCCCTTGCAGGCTTCGCAACGCCCACCGCTGACGTTGAAGCTAAATCGCCCGGGGCCATAACCATGGGCTTTGCTCTCCTGCGTGCTGGCGAACAGCGCACGTATATCGTCCCACAGGCCGATATAGGTTGCAGGATTGCTTCGCGGTGTGCGGCCGATGGGGCTTTGATCGATGTTGATAACCTTATCGATGTTCTCGACGCCGGTAATCTTCCTATAGCCGCCCGTGCGTCGATGCGCATGGTTGACGCGGTTCGCCAACGCCGGAGCAAGCGTGTCGGTGATAAGCGAGCTTTTGCCGCTGCCCGACACACCCGTAATGACCGTGAACGTGCCGAACGGCACCGAAAGCGTCACGTTTTTCAGGTTGTTTTCGCACGCACCCGTCAGCTTCAACGAACCACGACGCGGATTGCGACGCTTCTCAGGCACAGGAATCGATCGCCTGCCGGACAAGTAGTCCGCCGTCATGGAACCAGGCGTCTGCGCCACCTCTTCAGGCGTGCCGCACGCCACCACCTGGCCGCCGCGCTCGCCCGCCCCAGGGCCCATGTCCACAACATAATCAGCCGCGCGGATAGTATCCTCGTCATGCTCGACAACGATGACGGTGTTTCCCAGGTCGCGCAAGTGCTCAAGCGTGGCAATAAGCCGCTCGTTATCGCGTTGATGCAAACCGATAGAAGGCTCGTCCAGAATGTACAGCACGCCCATCAGGCCAGCGCCGATTTGCGTGGCAAGCCTGATGCGCTGCGCTTCGCCGCCCGACAGCGTTGCTGTTGCGCGCTCGAGCGTAAGGTAGTCAAGGCCCACGTCAACGAGAAACTTCAAGCGCGCGACAATCTCCTTGACAATAGGGTTCGCGATGCTGCCCTGCTGACCGGAAAAGTGCAACCCCTGGAAGAATTCGAGCGAGTCAACGGCGCTCATCTCGCAAATCTCGTGAATTGATTTGCCACCCACCGTAACCGCAAGGATTTCGGGCTTCAAGCGCTTTCCGCCGCACGTCGGGCACGGCACGATAGCGAAATAGCTTTGCAGTTTCTCGCGCTGGGTATCGCTTTGCGCCTCTTGGTAACGACGCATGACCGCCGCCAACGCGCCTTCCCATTCTAGGAACCAATATGTGTTGCGACCATCAACCGTGGTGTAGTCGACGCGCACCTTTTCGTCGCCCAAGCCGTGCAGCAACGCCTTCTGAACTTTCTTAGGCATATCTTCCCACGGGGTGTTTTCATCGCAGCCCATATGCAAAGCGACCGCGCGCAGCACCTGCGGGTAATAGTTCCCATTCTTGAACGGCGCAATAACACCTTGCGCCAGTGTCAGTGAAGGATCGGGTACCACAAGCGACGGGTCAACTTCTTCGCGGCTACCGATTCCCGAGCAATCAGGGCAAGCGCCATACGGAGCATTAAAGCTGAAGTCGCGAGGTTGAAGCTCATCCATAGAATGCCCGTGCTCAGGGCATGCCAGAGCAAGCGAGAACAGATGCTCGCCAGCACCTAGACCGCCTTTCGCTCCGCTAGACGAGCCACCGGCTTCACCCTGTGGCTTACCATCGGGCCCTAAAACCTGCACCAACACGCGGCCTTCGGCAAGTTTCGTGGCAAGCTCGACCGCTTCTGCAATACGCCCGGTTGCGCTTTCTTTCAGTTGCACGCGATCGACGACCACATCAATGAAGTGCTTGATCTTTTTGTTCAGCGTGCGAGGCTCGCCATCCAAACGCACGATTTCGCCGTCGATGCGCACGCGGCTAAAGCCCTCGTGAGCCAAATCGGCGAACAGCTTCGTGAACTCACCTTTTCGGCCCGCAACAACCGGCGCCATGATGATGGCCTTTGCACCTGGGTCAAGTGCAAGGATATCGTCGGTTACCTGATCGGTGGTTTGCTTCTTGATAACGCGCCCACAATCAGGGCAGTGAGGAACGCCGACACGGGCATACAGCAAACGCAGATAGTCGTAAATCTCCGTGGTGGTGCCCACCGTCGAGCGAGGATTGCGCGACGTCGTTTTCTGGTCGATGGACACAGCTGGAGAAAGACCGTCGATGCTATCAAGGTCAGGTTTGCTCATCTGGCCAAGGAACATGCGCGCGTAGCTCGAAAGGCTTTCGACATAGCGACGCTGCCCCTCCGCATACATGGTGTCGAACGCCAGGCTCGACTTACCGCTGCCGGACAGACCCGTAATAACAACAAGCTTGTCACGAGGAATCTCAACATCAACGTTTTTTAAATTATGTTCGCGGGCGCCTTTGATAACGATTGCATTTTGGCTCATGCTGCTCCAGCCTTTCACGCTTATGGTTCGGTGGTATCCTATCATACGAACAGGTGTTTGTATATGAGAAATTGGGCGCCACATATTTTATGAGCGGGCGATTCATGTCGATGAGATTCCTACCGGTAAATAAGTAGGGCATTCGCACAAACTATTGCGATCAATCGCAACGACACGTGGAAGAAAACAACCTCGTAAATCAAAAAAGCGACCGGAACACCGATCGCTTAAAAATTCATGGAGCGGACAACGGGATTCGAACCCGCGACCCTCACCTTGGCAAGGTGATGCTCTACCAGCTGAGCCATGTCCGCATATTAAACTTTCAAGTGCCTCTTTTTGGAGGCGACGCCCGGATTCGAACCGGGGGTGAAGGCTTTGCAGGCCTCTGCCTTACCACTTGGCCACGTCGCCATCCTGGCGTCTTTCGTCTTATTAAGAGCTGGCCAGTTTCCTGACCAGCTCAGCTAAGACAATGGAGCGGACAACGGGATTCGAACCCGCGACCCTCACCTTGGCAAGGTGATGCTCTACCAGCTGAGCCATGTCCGCATCGCGAGGAAGTATGATAACTCAACTTCCGAATGGATGCAAGTCCCAATTTGAAAATTTCTTTTCAAGAGGACTTCCTTGCAATATAAAAGCCAGAGGGTAAGATATTTCCTCTGGCTTGCAATTGCATGGTGGGCGTTACAAGATTTGAACTTGTGACCTCTTCCGTGTCAGGGAAGCGCTCTCCCCCTGAGCTAAACGCCCACATCCAGTGGTTTGCTTCAGCGCCTTGGGCGCGTCGGCAAGGAGATATAATACCGGAACGAGAGATTCTGGCAACCCCCTTTTTTGAAAAAGTTGGAACTTTTTTTGCAACAGATATCAACTTTTTCAAGAAATACCAGGTCAGCGTTCGTTTCCTATGCAGCATAACTATTCAAAGCAAGCGAAAGCAGAGTCGTTTCGGCACAGAAAGCAAGGGGCACCGACATTCCGAGCATCATCTTTGATGGAGGCATGAATCGCTGACAAGGCCTTCGCAAAATATAGGACCGACATCCAACCAAGGCGATCGTCAACCGTGCCTCTTATCGCGTGGCGCCCGCTTCCCTCATTCGCTCAATTGGGAAACAACATTCACAGGATGCTTTCAGCTTTATAGACAAGCAAAAATTGTCGAATGGATACCATCGGCCTTATCAACCGGGATAAAGCGCAACGAATAGCAAGCGATGCAAAAAGCCGCCGAAACGGATTCTGAACAATAGCGAATGTTCTTGCAATACAAAAAGAGACGACCTTTCGGCCGTCTCTGAACAGTTGGTGTCGGAGGCGGGATTTGAACCCGCACACCCGAGTAATGGGCACAAGCACCTCAAGCTTGCGTGTCTGCCGTTCCACCACTCCGACAAAAGATTGCTTGAAAAGCAACGACGTTTACTATAACGGAACGTTTACCGTCTGCCAAGCCCCAATTTCAAAAAAATTTAGCGCGTGGCAATGGAGCCCGAAGGATACACGATCATCAGCGCGATAAGCGACAGCAGGAACACCACTGCGAAGATGATGGTGATACGGTCGAGGTTCTTCTCAACGATGCTGGTGCCCGTTTGAGACGAGTACACGGAGCTTGCGATCATGTCAGAAATGCCCGTGCCCTTGCCCGAATGCAGCAGAATGAAGATGATGAGGCCCAGGCCGGAAATAACCAGCAAGGCGATGAGGATGATCAAAAGAGGACTCACGTATTGCCACTTTCACTCGAAAACTACGTATGCAAGTCTTGAAGTATAGCTAAAGCAGCCCGCGGGGGCAAGAACCCCTGCGGGCATGCACGAACGGAACATACTCCGCTCAGACTAATCCAGCAGCTCAAGCTAGGCGAGCAGGCTTCGGCCCGTCATCGCCTGCGGGGCCGCAAGTCCCATCACATCGAGCAGCGTCGGCGCGATATCGCACAAAGCGCCCTCTTCGTCGCCTAGATGACGGCCGGTTTGCGCGGCATCCACCAAAATGAACGGAACAGGCGCCGTGGTATGAGCGGTATGGGGCGTACCATCGTCCGCAATCATCTTGTCGCAATTACCGTGGTCTGCCGTGATAAACGCAACACCGTCCTTGCGCTTGATGGCGTCGAGCACCCGTGCAACGCCCGCGTCAACGGCCTCGACGGCCGCAACGGCGGCCGGCACGATGCCGGTGTGGCCGACCATGTCGGGGTTCGCGAAGTTCACGATGTAGACGTCCGCCTCGTCGTTGTCGATGGCGTCCGCAAGCGTCTGCGCAACGGCAGGCTCGCTCATTTCGGGCTGCAAGTCGTACGTGGCAACTTTCGGACTGGGAATGAGGCTGCGCTGCTCGCCCACTTTCGGCTCTTCCCTACCGCCGTTAAGGAAGAACGTGACATGGGCGTACTTTTCAGTTTCGGCGATGTGGTACTGGCGTAAGTTCGCTTTGGCCAGCACATCTGCCAGCACATCTTCCGGGAATGTCTTGGGGAATGCCACGGGGGCGGCGATGCCCGGATCGTATTCCGTCAAGCAGACGAAGTTCACGCGCGGATGCGAACCACGGTCGAACCCGACAAACGACTCGTCGACGATCGCGCGTGTGAGCTCGCGTGCGCGGTCGGGCCTGAAGTTGAAGAAGATGACGGCATCGCCTTCCTGCACACCGCGCTCGTCGAAGGCGACGGGAACGACGAATTCGTCCGTGACACCTTCGTCGTAAGAAGCCTGCATGGCCTCAACAGGGCCCGATGCGCTAGATTGGGGCGAGCCTTCCACCACGGCTTCGTACGCTTTCTGCACGCGCTCCCAGCGCTTGTCGCGGTCCATGGCGTAATAGCGCCCCGAAACGCTTGCGATGCGCACCGCATCAGCGAATCCGTTGCTTTCGATGAGCGAGACAAGCTCGGCCATGTAGTCTTTTCCGCTGGCAGGAGGAACGTCACGGCCGTCCATGAACGCATGCACGCGCACGTCGGACACGCCGCTTCGCACGGCATGGCGAATGAGCGCGAACAGGTGCTCGTTGCTGGAGTGCACGCCGCCGTCGGACAACAGGCCCATAAGATGCAGCGCCGCACCAGGCTTCTTCGCGGCCTCGATGGCCTGGTTGATGACCTCGTTTTCGCAGATGGAGCCATCACGGCACGCCATGTTGATGCGCGAGAGCTCCTGGTGCACCACGCGGCCGGCGCCGATATTAAGGTGCCCCACTTCGGAGTTGCCCATTTGCCCGGCCGGCAAGCCCACCGCCTCGCCCGAAGCTGCAAGCTTCGTCCATGAGCACGTTTCGAACAAGTGGTCGAGCGTAGGGGTGTTCGCCAGCGACACGGCGTTGCCCGGGCCAGGCTCGGCAAGACCCAAGCCGTCCATGATGATGAGGCACACCGGCAGCGTCAATGCGTTGCGCACCGTTTCGTTCGCGGCCATTACAGGCACGCTTTCACAAGCTGGATGAACTGGTCGGCCTTCAAACTTGCACCGCCGATAAGGCCGCCGTCGATATCGGGCTGCGCCACAAGCATCTCAACGTTGCCGACGTTCATGGAGCCGCCGTACAGCACGCGCATCTCGTCGGCTACCTGCGCCCCGAACAGCTCGGCAAGCGTCTGACGAATGGCGTGGCACACCGCTTGAGCCTGCTCGGGGGTGGCGGTACGACCAGTGCCGATAGCCCAGATGGGCTCGTATGCCACGACGCAGCGCTGCGCCTCCTGCGCGTCGATGCCGGCGAATGCGGCACGAACCTGAGCACATACGAACTCTTCGGTGGTGCCAGCGTCGCGGACCGCCAGCGACTCGCCCACGCACACGATGGCGTACATGCCCGCATCCACCAGCGCGCGAACCTTGCGGTTGACTTCTTCGTTCGTCTCGCCAAAGTACCCGCGGCGCTCCGAATGGCCCACGATGGAGCACGTGCAGCCGACTTCCTTGAGCATAGGGATGGAGATTTCACCGGTAAACGCGCCCTTCGGCTCCCAGTACACGTTCTGTGCACCGATTTCCACCGGCGTGCGATCGAATTCGAATACCGTTTTAGCCGGCTTCAAGTCGATATACGGGGGGCATACGAGCACGTCGACTTTGCCTGTCCACGACTTGTTGTAGTTGTTCGAGATCTCCTGCGCAAGCACGACGGCCTCGCCGTACGTGTTGTTCATCTTCCAGTTTCCCGCCATGAGCGGTTTGCGAGCCATGGAACTGCTCCTTTCACGATACCGGCGGCACAACATAGCCAGCCGCCCGGGGTTCACCATAATGCAAGAAGGGGACGCGCGGCCCCCTTCCCTGTTAGCGCCTCAAAGCCTCCACGCCGGGAAGCGCTTCGCCCTGCACCAGCTCCATGCTGGCGCCGCCGCCGGTGGAGATAAACGTCATGCGGTCGGCCAGGTCGAACTTGTTGACGGCCGCAACGGAATCGCCGCCGCCGATGATGGTGTCGGCCTGCTGGTTTTCCGCAACCGCAAGCGCAACCGCTTTCGTGCCAGCGGCGAAAGCGTCCATCTCGAACACGCCCATGGGGCCGTTCCAGAACACCGTCGCGCCCTCGGCGATAGCGTCGGCATACAGCTTCGACGTTTCGGGGCCGATATCAAGACCCATCATGTCGGCCGGAATGGCATCGACGGAAACCGTTTCCGTGCGCGCGTCCTCGGCAAACTTGTCGGCGCACACCACATCAACGGGAAGCAACAGCTTCACGCCGCGCTCCTCGGCCTTCTTCAGCATGGCCGCGGCACGCTCGACCCAGTCTTCCTCTTTCAGGGAAGTGCCCACCTGCTTGCCTTGCGCCAGCAGGAATGTGAAGCACATGCCGCCGCCGATGATGAGCGTGTCGCATTTTTCCAAAAGCGCGTCGATGACCTTGATTTTGTCCGACACCTTCGAACCGCCCAAAATGGCGACGAACGGGCGGCGCGGCTTGTCGAGCATGCCCGAAAGCGTGCAGACCTCTCGCTGCATAAGGTAGCCGGCATACGCGGGCAGAAGCGCAGCAACGCCCGCCGTGGAGGCGTGAGCGCGGTGCGCGGTGCCGAACGCGTCGTTGACGTAGGCATCGCCAAGCGAAGCCAGCTCTTCGCAGAACGCAGGGTCGTTCTTCTTCTCGCGCTTGTCGAAACGCAGGTTCTCAAGCACCAGCACCTGGCCATCTTGCAGCGCAGCAACCATCGCGTGCGCATCTTCGCCGATGGTATCGGACGCAAACGCCACGGGCTTGCCCAGCAGCTCGGCCAGGCGCAATGCCGCCGGTCGCAGCGTGAACTTTTCCTCGAAGCCCTCACCGGAAGGACGGCCAAGATGGCTCATAAGGATGACGCGGGCGCCGCCCTCGACAAGCTTGTTGATGGTGGGAAGCGCCGCGCGGATGCGCGTATCGTCGGTGCAGACGCCGTCGGAAACCGGCACGTTGAAGTCAACGCGTACGAGCACGCGCTTGCCGCGCGCGTCAAGATCGTCGACAGAGGCGATATCGGCCATTTCAGGCTCCTTTCAACGAAAAAGGGCGGCACGAAGCCGCCCCGTTCAGGCTTGATGCTACAGCAGGATCTTTACCAGGTCCTTAACGCGGTTGGAGTAGCCCCACTCGTTGTCGTACCAGGAAACGACCTTCACGAGGTTGGACTTGCCGCCCATGACCATGGTCAGCTTGCTATCGAAGATGGAAGAGTGGTTGTCGCCGACTATATCGATGGAGACGATCGGGTCCTCGGTGTACTCGAGGATGCCGGCCAGCTCGCTTTCGGCGGCTTCCTTCATGGCAGCGTTAATCTCTTCGATGGTGACCTCGCGCTCAAGCTCGACCGTCAGGTCGACCATGGAGCCGTCGGGCGTAGGAACGCGCGTGGCGAAGCCGTCGAGCTTGCCCGCAAGCTCGGGCAGCACGAGCGACACGGCACGAGCGGCGCCCGTGGTGGTGGGGATCATGGACATGGCGGCCGCACGAGCGCGACGAAGGTCCTTATGCGGAAGGTCAAGAATCTTCTGGTCGTTCGTGTAGGAGTGAATGGTGTTCATGTAGCCACGCTTGATGCCGAACTTCTCAAGCAGCACCTTGGCCACAGGAGCCAGGCAGTTCGTGGTGCAGGAAGCGTTGGAGATGATGTTGTGCTTTTCCTTGTCGTACTGATCGTCGTTGACGCCCATGACGATGGTGACGTCCTCGCCCTTCGCGGGGCAGGTGATGACGACCTTCTTGGCGCCGGCCTTGATGTGCTTGGATGCAAGCTCGCCGGTCTTGAAGATGCCCGTGGACTCAACAACGACGTCGACGCCGAGCTCGCCCCACGGCAGATTCTCGGGATCGCGCTCGCACAGCACCTTCACCGCGTGGCCATCAGCCACGAAACCGTCTTCAGTGACCTCGACCGTGTCGAACGCTCGACCGTGGACGGAGTCATATTTCAGCAGGTGAGCCATCGTCGGGATGTCGCCGAGGTCGTTGACGGCCACAACCTCGATAGCGGGGTCCTTGACCATGGCGCGATACGCCAAACGTCCGATGCGGCCGAAACCGTTGATGCCTACTTTGATTGCCATTGCGTATCTCCTTCTCATTAGATACTCAAATTCTGGGGCCGTACAAACACTCAGTCTACCGCAATGTCAAATTCACGCGCCGGTTATTAGGTGGACGGTAGGGCAAGCGGCGCGATGCGCGGCGGCAAACGCGCCTATCCAAGCTCTTTGGCCATCTGCTCGATGCGCCGAACGCGGTGGTAGACGGCCGACTTCGACAAAGGCGGGTTCGCGAGCTCGCCAAGCTCTTTGAGCGTGGCATCGGGATAGCGAACGCGCAGCTTGATGAAGTCCTGCAGCGCGGGCGGCAGGTTCTCCATGCCGTGAGCCTCAAGCACCATGCGAATAGCGCGAATCTGGTCGATAGACGCTCGCGACGTTTTCGCCTGGTTGGCTATTTCGGCATTTGTCTGCCGGTTCACGTCGTTGCGCACGCTTTTGATGACGCGCGCGTTCTCCATGGCAAGCGCGCTTTGGTGCGCGCCGACAAGCGCCAAAAACTCCAGGATGGCGCTACCGCTTTTCAGGTACACCATATACGAGTTGCGCCGCTGCATGATGCGCGCCTTGATGTTCTTGCGCGCCATCAGGCCGACAAGCCCTTCGGCAAGCTCTTCGGATTCCACGATGGTCTCGAAGTGGAAATCGCCGCGCGGGTCCGACACGAAACCGCTGCCCAGAAACGCGCCGCGCAAATACGCCGCCGCGCAGCAATCCTTCGCAACAAGCTGGTCGGATATGCCGAGCACCAGGCCGCCTTCAGGAGAGAGCACGCCCATGTCAAGCAACGCCGGCGCAAGATTGGGCTGCGCAGGCGCCTCGATAAGGTAGTTCGGCGTTTTATGCAGCACGCTGCGGCGAACCGTCAAGTTCGTTTTCAGCTGGTACAGTTCGTGCAGCAGCTTGATGACCTGACGAGCAACCGACGGCGCATCCGTGGCGATTTCCACGCGATAGCGGTTTTTCCCCGACACGAACAGCGTGCCTTCGATGCGCACCAGCGCCGCAAGCACCGCCTTGTCGCAATGGCTGCAAACCGCGGGAACGCGCGCCAGCTCGTCTTTTACCTCCGCCGTGAATGACATAGACGCAACACCCCCGTGAATGCCTCGCGCAACGCAAACGGATCGTGCCACGTGGGATGCTCGGGGTCTACAAGGTTGCGAGCGATCACGACCGGCCCCTTGCTTTGGATAAGCCGCAGGTCGGCATAGTCTATACGCACGGGGCGCACGCGGCGTTGCTCGGCTTCGTCGTCGACAACGAAGCGGCTTGCACCGATGTTGGCGCCCGTCACCGCGCGGAACACGCCCGTTTCCGAGGAATCCGGCTTGATGGGCACGGCGCTGTGAACAAGCACGTAGTCTAGAAGGCCGCGCATGCCGTGCTCCATAAGCGCCTCAACATGCTCGCGCGCAGTCAGCCCCCACGTCTCGCCCTGCATATCGGCAAGCGAGCACACGAACAGCGTGGCCCCGCGCGACTGACGAATAGCATCGATAACGCCGGGGACAAGCAGATTCGGGATGATGGACGTGAACAGGCTTCCCGGCCCTAACACGATAAGGTCCGCGTTGCGGATTGCCTCAAGCGCAGGCGGATACGCCACGATGTTGCCAGCGCTGCGCAGCTGCACGTGAGCAAGGGCCGTGCGCGAATGACACGCCACCGCCTGCCCTTCGATATAGCGGCCATCGCGCGTGCGCGCCACCAGCGACACGCGGTCGAGCGTGGAAGGGTACACGTGCCCGCGCGCATGCAGCAGCTTCTCGCAGATGCTTACCGCCTCGGGAAATGCGCCCGTGGCCTCCTCTAACGCAGACAGCATGAGGTTGCCAAGCGTATGGTTGTCCGCAAACGGAAAACGATACTTGAACGCCTTCGTAAGCGGATCTTCCGGATCGGCGGCCATGGCGCAGATGCATTTGCGGATGTCGCCGGGAGGCGTCACGTTCGCTTCCTCACGCAGGATGCCCGTCGATCCGCCATCATCGGCCATGGCCACAACGGCAGACGTTTCCACGCCCATGGACAGCAACGTACGAATGGAAACAGGCGCACCCGTGCCGCCGCCGATGACAACGGCACGCAAGTGCGCCGTTTGGGGAACAACAGGATCTGCAGCGTACAGCGGGGCAAACGCTTCGGTCATAGAAGGGTCGTGCGGAAACGCCCCATCATTCAGGTGTGTGTTCGTTACTTGCATATCGGCCCCTTAGCGCGCCCCCTGGGCGCTGACGATGGAGCCGTCGGCACCTTCGGCCAGCTTCAAATCGCGATGCGCCACGCTTACGCGATACCCCTTCTGCTTGAGATAATCGCCCGTCGACTCGGCTAGGGCCACGCTGCGGTGTTGTCCACCCGTGCACCCTACGGCTATGGCAAGCTGCTGCTTGCCTTCCGCCACGTAGCCGGGCATGACGCAATCAAGCAGCGCGCGCCAACATTTCTGGAACTCCTCCGTCTCGGGACGGTACAGCACGAAGTCACGCACCGGCTTGTCAAGACCGGTGAGCGGACGCAGCTCGGGATCGTAGTAAGGGTTCGGCAAGAAACGCACGTCCATGACCAGGTCGGCATCAACGGGCGCGCCGTGCTTGAAACCGAAGGAGTACACGGTAACCTGCAGCCCCTGCCGTTCTTCGCCCGGCGCGAACAGGGCGCGTATGGTGCTGCGCAACTGCTGCGGCAGCATATCGGTGGTGTTGATAACGTGATGCGCGCCCTTGCGCAAGCCGTAGAGCATCTCGCGTTCGCGAGCGATGCCCTGCGCAATGGAGCTTCCATCGGTACACAGCGGATGACGGCGGCGGCTTGATTTATAGCGGGCGATAAGCTTTTCGTCATCGGCGTCAAGGAACAGCACGCGATAATCGATGCCCTCGGCTTTAAGCTTGCCCAGCTCTTCCATCAGGCTTTTGAAGAAGCCGCCGCTGCGCGCATCGCAGACCACGGCGATGCGCCGATGGTTGTCAGGCTGACCGGGCATGCCCGTCAAGTCAAGCAGGTTCCCGATAAGCGCGCTGGGCAGGTTATCAACGCAGAAATAGCCCAAATCCTCAAACGCGTGCATGGCCTCGGTTCGACCGGCACCGCTCATGCCGCTGACGATGACCAGCTCGGGCATGTTCTTCATCATGTCGTCCGTTTTCGCCTGGTCGTCCATCATGCTTCTCCTTCCCCGCCGACAACAACTTCGCTTTTCGCTTCGCTATTATACTGCCGAAGCACTGCATACAGCTCGTTGGCCACTTCAACCGGCACCACCTTGGCATCTAAGATGCTCTGCAGGCTTGCGGCCTTGAGGTTCTTAAAACTTTTGAAGTGCTTGAGCAGCGCTTTTTTCCTGACCGGGCCCAACCCTGCAACCTCGTCGAGGATGCTTGCCGTCATGCCCTTGCCGCGAAGCTCGCGATGGAACGTAATGGCAAACCGGTGCGCCTCATCGCGCACCTGCTTGACAAGGTACAAGCTTGCGCTTCCGCTTGGCAGCACAACTGGGCCGGTGTCCTGCCACGGCACGAACAGCTCTTCGTCGCGCTTCGCCAAGCCGCACAGCGCGATGTCGGTAACGCCCATGCGGTCAAACTGCTCGATAACGGCATTGAGCTGGGGCAAACCACCATCAAGGATGATAAGGTCGGGCTTTTTGCCGAATCGCTCATCAGCCATGCGCTCGGCGCAGTACCGGCGGCTCATCACCTCCTGCATGGACAGGAAGTCATTGGCCTCGTCAAGCTGCGCCTTGATCTTGAACCTGCGGTATTGGCTTTTGTCAGGCCGCCCGTTCGTGAACACCACCATGGAAGCCACGGTATACGTTCCATGGTTCGTGGAGATGTCGAAGCATTCGATGCGCAAAGGCGGCGCATCGAGCGCCAAGGCGCTTTCCAGCTGCAGCAGCGCATCGTTGATGCGCTTATCCTCATAATTCGTGCGAACCTTATAGCGCATGAGGGTGTGCTTCGCGTTTTGCTCGGCCATGGTCACCAGGTCTGCCTTTTCGCCGCGTTCGGGCGAAGCGAACCGCACCTTCGCACCGTGGGAGCTGGCAAGCTTTTCGGTAAGCCAGTCGCACATAGCATCGACGTCCTCGGGCAGACGGCGGACGATCACCTCATGAGGAATGGAGGTGGTGGTGTCGTAGTAGCGCAGCAAGAACATGTGCAGCAAGTCTTCGTCGGGTACGTCAAGGCCCCTGTTGAGCACGAACTCGTTGCTGTTGATGATGCGACCTTCGCGCACCATAAGCACGTGCACGCCAGCGATGGTCTCTTCGCGATAGAAGCCGATGACGTCGGCATTCAAGTTGCGCGAGCTGACGGCGTGCTGCTTGTCGCACAAGCCGTTGATGGTGTCGATGCGCGCCTTGATGCGGCCAGCGCGCTCGAAATCGAGTTCCGCGGCGGCCTGCTGCATCTCTTCAGCCAGCTCTTCGACGAACTCACGATGCTGGCCCGACAAAAATCGCTCGACACGCTTCACGTTGGCGGCGTACTGCTCAGGGGTAACGCGACCACAGCACGCGCCGGGCCCCAACCCCACATGCGCATCGAAGCATGGGCGGACATCGGTTGTCATGCAGGCAAGCGGGTCTTTTTCCAGCTTCCGTTTCAGCGAACGCCAGTCGGCGCAGCTGGAAGCGCAAATCGGCACGACGCGGCGCGCGATGTCGACCATGTATCGAGCGGCGCGGCTATCGGTATATGGCCCGAAATATCGCGTATCAGCACGATGTTTTTCGCGCGTGTACTTGATTGCGGGAAACACGTCGCCTTTCGTCAGCGCGATGAACGGATACGATTTGTCGTCCTTGAAGTCTGCGTTGAACCAGGGGGCGTACTGGTTGATGAGGTTCTTCTCTAGCACCAGCGATTCGTGCTCGTTGCCCACCACGATGTACTCGAACGAGCTGATTTGATCGACAAGCAGCGGAATCTTCGCGCGATCATCTTGGAAGTTCACGTATTGGCGCATACGCGCGCGAAGCTGCTTCGCTTTTCCAACGTAAATGACCTGGCCCGTCTTGTCCTTCCACAGGTACACGCCCGGCAGGGCAGGTACGGCATCGAGTTCCCGTTTGATGCGAGCAAGCTTCTGCTCGAACGGTTCATCGTCACCCGCCGCTTCAGCGCAGCCTTGCCCCGGTTGCCGCCCAGGTGCAAGATCAATCGGGCATTCGGGGTCCTCGCCGGCGCCGCCGGGCGTAAACCCCTTTGCCTGGTTGTACTGTTGAAAATCCTCTGGCTTGCTCACGTAGTGCTACCCCACCGTTTCCAACTTCACGCGAAACGAAATGCTCCGCGGCGTTTCAAGGCCGTCAAATGCAATCACGTATGCCCGTTTTTGCTCGTCGATGCCCAAAACCTTACCTTCGCCGAACGCTTTGTGCCTTACACGCGAACCCACGGGATGCGACGCTTGCTGCGCCATGTCCGCAATCCATCTGTCCGTAAGAGCATACGCGTTGCGCGCCTCGTCGAGCTTATCGTCTGCGGGCTTATCGGAAAACTCCAAGGCGGCAGGATCGATATCAAGCAGGAAGCGAGAAGGATAGCGCGCCGCCCCTTGGTGATTGAAACCCTCCGCTTCAGAAAGGTACAGACCATCTTGCGCACGGGTAAAGGCCACGAACGCCAGCCGCCTTTCCTCTTCCATGGCTTCGGCAGTGCGGGTTTTCCGCGAAGGCAAAACGCCTTCGGAAAGCGAGCACAGAAAAACCTGCCGAAACTCCAAGCCCTTTGCGGCATGGATGGTCATGAGCTTCACGCTGTCCTTCGACCCATCGGCGGCATCGGCGTTTGTAAGCAACGCCACATGTTTTAGGTAATGCTCAAGCGTCACCTCTTCCCCACACGACGTTTCGAATTCGTGCACCGACTGCTTCAGCTCCGCAAGGTTGTCCAAGCGCTCTTGGCTGCCTTCCGTGCGCAGCATCTGCTCGTAGCCGCTGACGTTAAGCACCGAAGACAGCACTTCGGAAACGGGCCTCCCCTCGCTTGAGGCGCGAAAGTCTCGCACGAGCGCAACAAGCTGTTTTGCCTTCGTGCGCTTGAAGATGTCGTCGTCAAGCGTCTGCTCGAGCGCTTGATACAGCGTGCACGCATGCTCGTCGGCATACTGGCGAAGATACACCATGCGCCGCATACCCAGATTGCGCTTGGGAACATTCGCAACGCGCTGGAATGCCAGGTCATCTTGCAAAGCGATCAACCGTAAATAGCAAAGCGCGTCCTTGATTTCCCGGCGGCCGAAAAACGGCACACCGCTAAAGACCGTATGGGGAATGTGAGCCTTCAGAAACGCTTCCTCCACCGAACGCGAGGCATAGTGCGCTCGATACAAAACGGCCATATCCCGATACGCAACGCCCTCTGCGTGCAACGCTTCAACACCTTGCGCGATCCAAGCGGCCTCCTGCTCGCTTGACGTCGCATGGTGCCACACCGTAGGGCCATATGCCTCGCGCATGGGAACCAGATTCTTCGCGATGCGCATGCGGTTTTTCGAGATCAGCGAGTTCGATGCCGCCAAAACCTGCGGCACCGAGCGATAATTCTCCAGCATCAGCACCGTATGGGTTCCCGGATAATGCTTGTCGAAATCAAGCAAAAAGCGCACGTCAGCGCCGCGCCACGTGTAAATGGTTTGGTCGGGATCGCCCACCACGAACAAGTTCTTATGGTAGCCCTGCAGCACGTCCATGAGCCGATACTGCAACGCATCGATATCCTGAAACTCATCGATCATGATGTATTCCAGACGCTGCTGCCACTTCAGCTTGATATCCTCGTGCACATCGAAGATATACAGCGTGAACACGATGAGGTCGTTGTAATCAAGCCCAAAGCACTTCTTCTCTTGATACAGGTACCCATAGAAGATGATGTCGCGCGCTTCGGTGGCCGAAAGATATTTCTGATGCAGGTTTTCAAGCGGCATTGCCAGCATGTCCAGGAAATAATCCGGCCGCTCCTTCAGCTTCAGCATCTCTATCATGTCGCGCGCGGCAGAAAACGTCATGTCGCGCAGCGTCAACCCGCGTTCCTCGTACACGATCTGCAACATGGCGTCGATATCGACGTTATCGAGCACCATGAAACTTTTCGGGTACTGCACCGCATGGGCGTCTTCCTGCAGAACCGAAACGCAAAACCCGTGAAACGTGTTGATATAGCCGGTATCGTTGTCGCCCGTCAAGCACCTGATACGGTGCCTCATCTCGTTGGCGGCCTTGTTCGTGAACGTGACGCACAGAATGTTTCCCGGAAAAATGCCCAGGTCATTCACCAAATAGGCGAACCTTTCGGTAAGCGCCCTTGTTTTGCCTGTGCCGGCGCCCGCGATAACCCGCACGTAACCTTCCGTAGCGGTTACCGCCTCAAGTTGCGCCTCGTTCAGCCGAGGCGCAGCCTCGCTAGTTGCAAGCTCATGATATGTCGTCAAAGATTCCATGCAGGCAGTATAACAGAAATAGAACGTTTGTTCTAGTAAGAATTCGCTCGTTTACTCTAAGCGGGAAAACACCGCCCTGCAAAGGACGCTGCACAACAAGCCAGCTAGCAATCGCTTTGCGCCTTCATGTGCTTGACCAGCACAAACGCGCAGTACAGCAAAGCGATCAGCGCAATAGCGGCACCTGCAAAGCCCACATCGGCAATGGATGCGTACGTGCACACCCCGCCGCCGATGAAGCTTCCCGTGCCGATTCCAAGGTTGAAAATGCCCGAGAAGATGGCCATGGCAACCGTCTGCTCACCCTCGGACGAAAACTCGATGATCTCTGCCTGGTACACAATGCTGTAGCCTGATCCCGCGATGCCCCAGAGCGCGCATACGGCGAACAGCAGGGCCACCGACACCGCGCTTACGCGCAGAAGCACCAGCGCCAGGGCAACGCCCGCAACAACCGCAACGGCGAAAGCCCGCCTGTGCCCCCGGTAAAACCGCGAGCAAATCATGCTGCCAACAATTCCCGCAATGCCGAACGCCACCAAGGCAAGGGTGACCACCACCTCGTCCATGCCGCCCACCTGCAGCAAAAACGGCTCGATGTAGCTGTACCCCGTGTAATAGCCCATCGCGTACAGCGCCGTCACCACGAAGATGCCCACCAGCACCTTGTTGTGCAAAATACCTGGCAGCTGCTTGAGCGTGAACGGTTTCGCAGGCGGAATCTTCGGGAACACGAATGCCAGGTACACCAGCACCGCCGCCGAAACAATGCCCACGCACGCGAACGTCTGTCGCCAGCCCAGCGCCAACCCCACAACACGGCCAAGCGGCAAACCGACGATCATGGCAAGCGCCGACCCCGTCACCACGGCGCTGACGGCCATAGGCGCGTGCCGCTCGTCAACCACCTTCACCGCAACCGGCGCCGCAATAGCCCAGAACACGGAATGCGCGCAAGCCACCACCAGGCGCGCGCACATGAGCATGCCATAGCTGACCGCCAGCGCCGAAAGCACCTGGCCAGCGCAGAACACGCCGAGCACCAGCAGCATGAGCGGGCGAAACGCCAAACGCGAACCCAAAATCATAAGCGGCAGCGACAGCATCATAACGGCCCAGGCGTACATCGAGATGATGAGCCCCGTCTCGCCTTCCGTGGTTGAAAACGTGGCACCGATATCCGTCAGCAGTCCCACGGGCATGAATTCCGAGGTGTTGAACACGAACGCGGAAATGGTGATGCCGATAAGCGGCAGCCATTCGGACAGCGAGAGCTTCTTGTCGACGAACTGAGACATTGCGGGTAAAAGCCTTTCCGATATTTGCTAGCGCGAGGTTCGGATTGTATGCGCACCCTGCGAAGAACGCGTCTGAAACACGTCACGTTCAAGCAACATTCACGTGCCGTCCACGCGCGCAGAAGAGCCAGTAACCGGCCGCCGACGCCCATTGTTTCGGCTTCGTTAACTTCCCGTTACGCCCCAATTGCGAATCATATAATGCGGCTTGTGAGTATTACCACTTCGTTTCTAGGAGGCATTCAATGAGCTATGCCGAGCGTATCATCGAGCAGGTGAAGGCGAAGAACGCCGACCAGCCCGAGTTCATCCAGGCTGCTACCGAGATCCTGGGCACCCTTCAGCCGGCACTCGATGCCCACCCGGAGTTCGAGCAGGCCGCCCTTCTTGAGCGCATCATCGAGCCCGAGCGCATCATCATGTTCCGCGTGCCGTGGGTCGATGATTCCGGCAATGTGCAGGTCAACCGCGGTTATCGCGTCGAATACAACTCCGCAATCGGCCCCTACAAGGGCGGCCTGCGCTTCAACCCCACCGTCACGCTGGGCATGCTGAAGTTTTTGGGCTTCGAGCAGATCTTCAAGAATGCTCTGACCACGCTACCCATGGGCGGCGGCAAGGGCGGTTCTGACTTCGACCCGAAGGGCAAGTCCAACAACGAGATTATGCACTTCTGCCAGTCGTTTATGACCGAGCTGTGCCGTCACATCGGCCCGAACACCGACGTTCCCGCAGGTGACCTGGGCGTCGGCGGCCGCGAGGTTGGCTACATGTTCGGCCAGTACAAGCGCATCCGCGACGAGTGGACCGGCGTGCTGACGGGTAAGGGCCTGTCGTTCGGCGGCTCGCTGGCCCGCACCGAAGCCACCGGCTACGGCCTGGTGTACTTTGTGGACGAGTACCTCAAGAGCAACGGCGACAGCTTCGAGGGCAAAAACGTTGTGGTGCACGGCTCCGGCAACGTTGCGATCTACGCCATTCAGAAGGTTTCTCAGCTTGGCGGCAAGGTGCTGGCCTGCTCCGACACGAAGGGCTGGGTGGAAGACCCCGACGGCATCGATTACCAGGTGCTCGAGCACATCTACAACAAGAAGCGCTCCGGCAACGACAAGGGCGTTTCCCTGGCCATGTACGTGGACGAGCGTCCGAACGCAACATGGCATGCCGAAGACGGCCGCGGCGTGTGGCAGCTTCCCTGCGACATCGCGCTTCCCTGCGCTCGCGAGAACACGCTGCACCTCGAGGACGCCAAGGCGCTGGTGGCCAACGGCTGCAAGGTTGTCGGCGAGGGCGCGAACATGCCCACCACGCTTGAGGCAACCGAGTACTTCCAGGCCAACGGCGTGGCGTTCATGCCGGGCAAGGCTGCAAACGCCGGCGGCGTGCTGGTTTCCGGCCTTGAGATGAGCCAGAACGCCGAGCACCTCAGCTGGACGTTCGAAGAGGTTGACGGCAAGCTCGAGCAGCTCATGCGCGGCATGTTCCACAACGTGGACGACACCGCCAAGCAGTTCGGCCACGAGGGCAACTTCGTCATGGGCGCCAACATCGCGGGCTTCCTGAAAGTTGCCGACGCCATGATGACCCAGGGCATCGTGTAAGCATTTCAGGCTCAACTGGTTCTACGAAAGCGGCTCTTCGGAGCCGCTTTTTTCATGGCGAAACGCAGAAAGGGCGGCCGGACTGCTAATCCGACCGCCCTAACAATAGGCACTATCGAAACGTATGGCTACAGGTTCTTGCGAACCCAATCGATGTTCCCCTGAATGGTGGCAATGAGCTCCTGGATGTCATCGAACTTGCGCATCGGGCGCAGCCATTCGATGAATTCCACCTTCATGTACTGATCATAGATATCGCCATCGAAATCAAGGATATGCACTTCGCACGTGGCGATGGCTCGATCGGCAAACGAAGCGGCAATGCCAACGTTCACCGCAGCCTTGTAACGCTTGCCTTCCACATCCGCATACGCCGCGTACACGCCGTCGCCGAGCGGGCGCAGCTGATCGCCCACCACCAGGTTTGCCGTGCGAATGCCCATGTCGGCACCCTCTCCGCGCCCCGGCTTGACGATGCCGGTCATGAAATACGGTCGCCCCAGCAAATGATTCGCCTTCACAATCTCGCCCGCAGCCAAAAGCTTGCGGATGCGCGTGGCCGTGATGGGTGCACCGTCCTCGCTTTTCAAGTCATGGGCATCTACCACCATGCCATGCGAGTTCGCCCATGCCTTCAAATCCGGCACCGTGCCGGCAGCCTTCGCGCCGAAACGGAAATCGGAGCCCACATGCAGATGCGCAGGAACATGCCCCCCAAACGTGCGATCAAGGAATTCCTCAGGCGAACTGGCAGCGAAATCCTTCGTGAACGGCAGCGCCACCACAGCGTCGACGCCCGTTTGCGTCAGCATCTCCAAACGCTCATCGTTCGACATAAGTTTGCGAAGACGATCAGCGTTGAACATCTCGTCAGGATCGATGTCAAACGTCAGCGCAATCGACCTCCCGCCGTTTTCGGCAGCCGTCTGCTGCGCGCAGGAAAGCAGGAAGCGATGCCCGCAATGCACGCCATCGAAGACGCCGAACGCACACGAGGCACCCTTGAACAAGCTACGGTCAAACGAATCGTCGGCCTTAAATATCGGAGCCACGAAGCACCCCCGTCTGAAAAACGCAGCATGCCTTAAAACGAGCATGCTTCTCTTCATACTTATACAGCGCGATGACCTTGTTTTCGAAGATCACCGCCACCACTTCGCCATCGGCGGGCGGCTCGGCGCTTTCGCAAACGCCTGCAGTACAGGCGCACAGCTCGGCCTGCACCGTCGTCCTGCGCCGCTCGAACAACGCGCACGCAGCAGCAGGAAGCGCATTGCCATTCTTGACGGCATTCGCCAGCGCGCCATCGGCATACACGAAGCGAACGCCCAGCAAACGTACCGGGTCAAGCGCTGCGCGCAGCTTCAAATCCTCAAGCGCCTCAAGCGAAACGCATTCGTCAAGCTGCAACCCGCCAACCTCTAGGCGGCGCAAACCGCTGAGGTGCGCAGGGCAACCAAGGCGCAGCCCCATATCGCGGGCCAAGGCTCGAATATAGGTTCCCTTCGAAACGCGGAACTCCACGTCCCATTCGGGCAGCGCATCGCCGCTACCTTCGCGCACGGCAAGCAAAACAGCCTGATACACCTCGATATCTCGAGGAGACAGCTCGATGATATGGCCTTCGCGTGCAGCCTCATACGACTTCTTACCGTTAACCTTGATAGCGGAATACGCAGGCGGCAGCTGCTTTTGAGGCCCCACCATCTGCGCGACGAACTGCTCCGCAAACGCCCGGTCACCAACTTCAACCGGCACTGGCGCCGTTCTGGTTACCGCGCCTTCGCAGTCATCGGTATCCGTGCCCACGCCGAACGCGATGGTGGCGCGATACGCCTTGTCATGCCCTGTCAGGTACGCACCCAATCGGGTTGCAGGGCCGATGCAAATGGGAAGCACGCCGCTGGCAAGCGGATCAAGCGTGCCGGTATGCCCCACACGCTTCTCGCCGAAAATCCGACGGCACCGATTCACCACGTCGTGCGATGTCATGCCCGAGGGTTTGTCCACTCCGACGACCAGCGACAGCCCAGATTCCCCTCGCTTCACGAAGCGCGCACCGCCTCTGCCAGCGCAACGCGAACCTGCGCAACGGCCTCATCAAGCGTGCAGTGCAGCGTGAAGCCCGCCGCGGCAACATGACCTCCGCCGCCGAACGTGCGCGCAATGGCCGACACATCCGTATCGTCTTTTGCGCGGAGGCTCCCGCGGATGCAATCCTCCTGCTCGCGCAGCATGCATGCCACGCGCACGCCCTCGATGCGGCGCAGCGCGTCGATGACAGGTTCGGCATCTGATTTCTGCGCACCGAAACGAGCGAAATCTTCGCGCGTCAGGTAGCCAAGAGCAGTTGCTCCATCTTCGCTGAACTCGGCACGCATGATAGCCGTTGCCTCAAGACGCATAGAGGCGTACGTGCGGTTCTGGAACACCTCGCGCGACACGCTTGCTGGATCGGCGCCCGCGGCAACCATCTCAGCGGCAAGGCTCATGCAGCGCTCGTCGGTGTTTTGAAACTGGAAGCGCCCTGTGTCCGTGACCAGGCCGGTATAGCAGCAATTAGCAACGGCGCCGGTACGCTCAACGCCAAGGTAGCCCGCAAGCTCCCAGATGAGCATAGTGGTGGATGCCGCATCGGGATCGACATACACCATGTCGCACATCGTCGTGTCAACAGCGTGATGGTCGATAGTGAAGGAGAAAGGCGCCTGGTCAAGCAGCGCGCACGCAGCTTCGCCGATGCGTTCCCGCGTAGGCACGTCAACGCCCACGAACGCGCCGGGTGCACCCTTGTACGCGCCTGCGAACACCAGGTCCTGCGCGCCATCCAGCACGCGCAGCAAGTTCACCTCCACCGGCTCGTCTTTCACCAGCACGCAAGTAACGCGCTTGCCAAGACGCCGCAGCGCTGCAGCCAAAGCCAGCTGCGACCCTAAACAGTCGCCGTCGGGGCTTACGTGTCCGCACACCACGAAATCGTCAAGCTCGCGCATGCGATTCGCAACCTCAGCGAGCGTGCAATTCGTTTGAGGAGAAACTGCCATAGCGTTACCTATTCCTCCTCGTCGCGCTCTTCGGCAGCAAGAGCCGTCTCGTGAGCTGCTGCAATCTCAGCGGATTCGCGATTGCGCTGGGCATCTCGCTCAAGCGCCGAAGCAATGCGCTCGGCCTCGTCAACGGACTTATCGAGAATGAAACGTAGCGCAGGGGCCACACGCCAAGAAAGCTTACGCGCCATAAGCGAGCGAATACGGCCTGATGCCTTTTCGAAAGCCGCCGCCACGTCTTCGTATTCGTTTCGGTCGGCGGAATAATACACGTTGCACACGCTACGGTCGTAGCTGACCTCGCAACCCGTAATGGTGACCAGCGTAAGCCGCGGATCGGAAATTTCAAACAGCAGGATAGACGCGATGACTTCGCGCGCCTGCTCATTCACTTTGCGGTTCGTAGAACCTTGCTTCATACCTCTTGCTCCTAACGTCTTCAGCGAAGAGAGGGATACGATAACCTAACGACCTTGCGAAAAGCGCACATGCACATCGCCAAAGCCGCGAATTCATGATAGCGCAGCGAAAGGGCCCGCTGCGGCATGCCGGCAATAACCCCGCGCGAAAGCAAATACCGCTTCATGCGCAAGGCCCGTTTGCCGCATACCGCATCGAGCCCAAATCACCTGCCCACAAAAGCATATGGCAGCCTGCATTCCAGGCTGCCATAGCGTTGATGCTACTCGGTGCGCTCAACCTCTTTGACGGTGTAACCCTCGATGGTGTCGCCCACCTTGATGTCCTGATAGCCGTTCACGCCCATGCCGCATTCATAGCCTTGCTTGACGGACTTAACGTCGTCCTTGAAGCGCTTAAGCGAAGCAAGCTCGCCCTCGAAGATAACGGTGCCGTCGCGCACGATGCGCACCTTGTCGTCGCGATGCAGCTCGCCCTCGATGATGTAGCAACCGGCGATGGTGCCCACCTTCGGGACCTTGAACGTTTCGCGAACCTCGGCAGTGCCGGTGTCCTCTTCCACGATCTCGGGCTTGAGCAGGCCAACGCGTGCAGCGTTGATGTCCTCGATGGCCTGGTAGATAACGCGATACAGGCGAATGTCCACCTTTTCCTTCTCGGCCTGCTGCTTGGACTTGCCGGTCGGGCGCACGTTGAAGCCGATGATGATGGCGTCGGAAGCCGCAGCCAGCGTAACGTCGGTCTCGGTGATGCCGCCAACAGCCGAGTGCACGATGTTGATGCGCACCTCGGATTGGTCCATCTTGTTGAATGCATCGCGCAGCGCCTCGATGGAGCCCTGCACGTCGGCCTTCACGATCAGGTTCAAGTCGGTCTGCTTGCCTTCCTCAATGCGGTTGAACAGGTCGTCCAGGCTCATGTGGGCCTTCGTCTCCTGCTCGGCCAGACGCGCACGCAGGGCACGCTCTTCAGCGAGCTTGCGGGCATCGCGCTCGTCGGTGAACACGCGGAACTCGTCGCCTGCCGTCGGCACGCTGTTCAGACCCAGGATCTCAACCGGGTCTGACGGACGAGCGCCGTCCACGTGCTTGCCGTGCGGGTCGACCAGTGCGCGAACGCGACCGTAAGAAGTGCCGGCAACCACGGTGTCGCCAGGATGCAGCGTACCGCGCTGCACCAGCACGGTGGCAACCGGGCCGCGGCCCTTGTCAAGATTCGCCTCGATAACGAAGCCGGAAGCCTCGGCATCGGGGTTCGCCTTCAGCTCCAGCACGTCGGCCTGCAGCAAGATGGTCTCGAGCAGCTCGTCGATGTGCAGCTTCTTCTTAGCCGACACGTTGACGAACATGTTCTGACCGCCCCAGTCCTCGGGGATGACACCGTACTCGGTCAGCTCCTGACGCACGCGATCGGGGTTCGCGCCAGGCTTATCAATCTTGTTGACGGCAACAACGATCGGCACGTCTGCGGCCTTCGCGTGGTTGATTGCCTCGATGGTCTGCGGCATGACGCCGTCGTCGGCGGCAACTACCAGCACGATAACGTCAGTGACCTGCGCACCGCGGGCGCGCATGGCAGTAAATGCCTCGTGGCCAGGCGTATCGATGAACGTGATCTGATGATCGGCAATGCGCACGACGGAAGCACCGATGTGCTGCGTAATGCCGCCGGCCTCGCCTTCGGCAACGCCGGTGTGGCGGATGGCGTCAAGCAGGGACGTCTTGCCGTGGTCAACGTGGCCCATGACCGTAACCACAGGCGGACGCGGCTTAAGGTCTTCCTCGCTGTCGTGATACACGACCGCAAACTCTTCCTCGGGCGACACGACGCGCACCTTGCGGCCCATGTCGTCAGCGATAAGCTCAACAAGCTCATCGGACATGGACTGCGTAAGCGTAAGCACCTGACCAAGCATGAACAGGCGCTTGATCACATCGTTGGGCTGCACGCCAAGCAGCTCGGCGAACTTGGCAACCGTGGAACCCTGGGGGATCTCGACGACGGAGTCGTCAAGCACCAGGCTCGGGTCAAGGCCGCGCTCGATAGCTTCCATCTCCAAACGCTCACGCGCCTCGGCTTCGCGCTTCTGCTTACGCTTCTTACGACGGCCTTCGCCCTCGTGAGAGCTAGCGGCGGCAACAGCGGCGCGGGCCTCGGCCAACACCTTGTCGCGCTGCAGCTCCTCGGCCTTCACGGCCATTTGGGCGTAACGATCCTCCGCAGGATTCTGCTGCTCAAGCTCGGGCACGTGTTGCTCGATATGCATGCCCTTCTTGCCATGCTTGCGGCCGGCACCGCGCTGCTGGCGGTTGCCGTTGCCGTTGTTGCCGCGAGCAGGCTGCTCGGCCTTCTGCTTCTCGATGCGCTGCTTTTCAGATTCAATCTGGGAAAGCAGGCTGTCGAAGCTGGACTTGCGAGCGCCCAAAACAGGGGCCTGGCGTTTCGGGGCCGCCGGGGCAGAAGCCTTCGAGCCTCCCTTGGAATTGCGGTTGCGCAGCGCCTCTTCGACGGCCTGCTTCTTCGCTACCTCCTTGGCCATGGCAGCCGCACGCGCACGAGCCTTGCGCTCGGCGGCTTCGCGCGCCACGCGCTCCTTCTCGGACTCGATCTGATGTTGCAGGCTTTCAAACGGGCTGTTCGAAACCTTCTTCGGCGCCTTGTCCTGCGCAGGCTTCGGGGCATGGCCGCCCTCTTCGGCGCGACGGGCGCGCTCGGCTTCGCGCGCCGCACGCTCCTGCTCGACGGCTTCGCGACGAGCACGCTCCTGCTCGGCCTTCTGGCGCTTTGCCTCGGCGCGCTCTTCAGCAAGCTGCTTCGCCTCTTCCGCGGGCAGCTCGCCGGCGCGTTCCTTGATTTCAGGAGCAAGGTTCTTGCGAACTTTCTCCACGTAGGCCTCAGCCAGCATGCTCGCGTGGCTTTTAGCGGGAATCTTCATCTCATGGAGCTTGTCAAGCATGTCCTTGCTCGACATGTTGAACTCCTTCGCCAACTCATGCACTCGCATACTGGCCATATACCACTCCTCTACATCTTCCTCGCATCGTCCGCGTGCGCGGCGATATCGGCGGCGATCCGGTCATAATCATCGCTGCCGAGCGTCGCCTTCAGCGCTCGGTCGAGCTTCTTTTTCTTGCACGCGGCTGCGAAGCATTCCGCGGAGCACACATAGGCCCCTCTGCCCGGTGCGCGGCCAGAGGGATCGAAGGCAACGGCGCCTTCGGGCGAGCGCACGATGCGCAGCAGGCCGACCTTGTCAGCCTGAGCGCCGCACGCGATGCAGCTGCGTTGCCGCTTTACCGTTTGGGCTGCCGTTGCCATACGCTACCTACCTGTTATTCCTCGTCCATATCATCATGGATGCCGCAATAGATGCTGCCGGGGCGAGCATGGTTGCGGCAACGAACGCCTTCGTCATCGACGAACGCGCACAGCTGCTCATCATCGTCGAAGTCGTCTTCGTCGATGAGCATATTATCTGCCTGCGGCAGCGGGGCGCCTGTGAAACTGGCAGACTTGATGTCGATATGCCAACCGGTCAGGCGAGCGGCAAGACGAGCGTTCTGGCCCTCTTTGCCGATAGCCAAAGACAGCTGGTCATCGGGCACGATAACCGTGGCATAGTTGTTCTCCTCGTCGACGAGCACGCGGTCGACCTTCGCCGGAGACAGCGCGTTGGCCACGTAACGAGCCGGGTCCTCGTCCCACTGAATCACGTCGACGCGCTCGTTGCGCAGCTCCTCGACCACCATGCGCACGCGGCTGCCCTTCGGGCCGACGCACGCGCCCACCGGATCAAGGTTGCGCTCGCGAGAAGCCACGGCAACCTTCGAACGAGCACCAGGCTCGCGGGCGATGGACTTGATCTCCACCAGGCCATCGTAAATCTCGGGGACTTCGATTTCGAACAGACGGCGGATCAGATCGGGGTGCGTACGCGACACAACGATGGCCGGACGAGCCTGCTCACCGCGCATGCGAGGAGCATCCGAACCGGGATCGCGAACCTCGATAATGAGCACCTTCAAGCGCTGGTTGTGACGATAGTGCTCGCCGTTGGGGCGCTCGTTGCGCTCGCCGGGATAGCGCTTCACATCGTAATGAGGCAGCTCGGCCTCAACGCCATCGCGAATCTTGATGATGGTGAAATCGGGCGTGCCCTGAAGCACGGTGCCCGTGACCAAATCGCCCACGCGACCGGCGAACTCTTCATAGATGGACTGGCGGCCAGCCTCACGCACGATAGAGGAAATTACGCTCTTGGCGTTCTGCGCAGCGATGCGGCTCACGTCGGCCGGCGTCACGTCGCGCTCTTCGAACTCGGTGTATTCGCCCGTCTCCTCATCAGGCTCGCCAACGGGAACAAGCTCATACACATAGATATGGCCGGTCTGGCGGTCGATGGTGACGCGAGCATCCCATTCGAGGTCAAGAATATGCTGATAGCTTTTCGCCAGCGACGCCTCAAGTCGATCGATGAGGTAGAACTCGTCGATCTTGCGTTCATGCGCCAACGCCTGCAAAGCTTCGATCAGTTCCGAACTTGCCACGTCTTAGCTTCCTTTCTCTAACAGCCCGACTACGAGCTGAAATCTACGATGCCTTTCAAGTGGGCACGCTTCATATCGTCCATCGGCAAGCTGATCTGCTCGCCGTCAATCTCCATCACCACACAGGTATCGTCCGCTGAAACGATCTTGCCCGTGAAGTTGCTTCGCCCGTCAAGCGGATGGCCCATCTTGACCACGGCCACCTGCCCGGCGAACCGCGCAAAATGCTCGGGCGTGCGCAAAGGACGGTCAATGCCCGGCGAAGAGACCTCAAGCGTGTACGCACCCGGAAACGGGTCTATAGCGTCCATGATCTCGTTGATCCAGGCTTGAGATTTCGCCAGCTGATCAAAGCTCACGCCCTCGGGCGTGTCTATAAACACGCGAATTGTCGGCGCCTTTTTAGCGCCAACAACCTGCACGGTCACGATCTCGATGCCCTCGGTAGCCGCTCGGGGCTCAAGCGCGTCAAGCAGTTGCGCTTCTTTCTTGCTAAGCACGCTCAAAGCTCCTTTCTGTGCCCAAACATACAAAAAAGCGGGTAAAAACCCACTTTCTGTCTTCGAAAGTATGGTGCGCGCCGTCGCGCGCTTGCTGCAATGCATACCAATTTATACCACACGAAGCAGCCGATTGCCATCCTAGGCAGGCTTGGTCGCAAGTTCCCCATAATCATGCAGAGAAACTGAGCTCGCATCGAGCCAAGGGACGCGCTAACGCCGCACGCGCACCGTAGCTTGCAAATACTCGCTTGCACCACACGTTTCCCGCGCATCATCCCCATCAGGCACGATGACCGCCCTGCTTAACACCTCAACAGAGCGAAAGCCTACGCGCAGGCACAACCCCTCGAACTGTTCGAGTGAAACAGCGCGCAAGAACACGTTGCCCCAAACAGATCCAGAAGCGGCAGCGCCAATCGAAGGTGCATCGGCATTGCGAAACACGCCTTGAGCTACCCAAAGATATCCATCAGGCGTTAAGCATCGGGCGCATTCCGCCAAGGCAAGCGCTAAGTCAAAGACGCAATTGATGGCCGAGTTCACATACGCCACATCAAACGAACCGTCTCGAACGCCCGCTTCCGATAAATCCTCAGGGCAGCCAACCTCAAAACGAAGATAACGCTGCCATTGCGCGCCGCTCCAGTGGTTGTCGGCCGCGCAAGCGCTTGCCGCATCAACAAAAGACGCATCGGGATCAACGCCCAGAACAAACCCCTTATCGCCCGTAAAGTCACTCAGCTGATAAGCGCCCTTCCCTTTACGGCACAACACGTCGATAACGCGCTTGCCGAGTAAATCGTCCGGGACGTCCATCGAACAACGACCCGGCAAGCGCCCATCGCGCGGTAAGGCGCGATAATACGATTGCATGCAATCCCGTACCTCGGCATGCATCTTACGACCTACGCATCCTGCTCTTCGTCATCGAACGTATCGTTGCCTTGATAGGTGCGAGCGAACTGGACGAAGTCCTTCACCGCACGGGAGTGGTTGTGCTTCTTGTTGTACACCATGTAAATGCGGTAAAACTCCTGGGGCACCTCATCAACCACCAGGAACTTCAAGTTCGAGAACAAACGTGTAGCCAGCGAATCAAGCATGAGCGCCCCGCACACAGGCGCGTTAAAGGAAATGAACGAGCCCATGGACACATCGTCGTCATAAATCTGCTTCGCGTTTTCAAGCCCCTGCTCGATAAGCAACTTGTTAACCATCTCTCCGATGGGGGCCCCGCGTCGATACGTGCACAAATCCATGCGGGAAATCTCAGCGAAGCTCACGTGATCGCGTTTAGCCAACGGATGGTCTTCACGGACACACAGTTTCAAATCGCGATACGTGACCGGATAATACACGAGCTCCGGATCGCCTTCGCGCTTGCCGCAAAATGCAACGTCAACAGTGCCCTTACGAAGCTGATCGAGCAAATAGTTCGTGAAGCCCTGATACGTTTTCGTAAGCACCGTGTTGTTGCAAACTGCACAATAATCCTTCATCAACGACGGTAAATAGTCGTCTTGCACCGTGAATGTCGTACCGATGCTCACGGAACCGACAACAGAGTGGCCGCGGTCTTGTACGGCAGCAATACCATCATCAAGGGCACGCAGCGCCAGGCAAACGTGCTCGTAAAAAACCTCACCTTGAGGCGTCAGGCTGACCGACCTGCCAGACCGCTCAAACAACGATACCTCAAGCTCGTTTTCCAAAGAAGAGATGGCGCCGGAAAGCGTCGGCTGCGTGATGAACAGCTCTTGCGCAGCACGAGTGTAGTGAAGCACTTCGGCAAGTTTCTTGAAGTAATGAAGTTGCGATAAATTCATATCCCCTACCCCCAAACAAACAAGCAACCAGCATCAATAAATGATGAAAACCATCAGATTCCATTATAATGCCATACCCACCAAAACGCCGATAAATATTACTGACCTCGCCAGCGAATTTCAACCCCCGAACCGGGTTAAACGAACAAGGGCGGCCCCTTTGTGGAGCCGCCCTTGTACTAGGTTCTAGAGTAAGCTCTGGCGGAAAACCATTTAATCAGTAGTCCACTCAGACTTGTACTTCTTCGCGCTCTGGAAGACGTACAGACCGAGCAGCAGGATGACGACCAGCATGACCAGACCAGTGATGAAGACGGTGGTGAAGCCGAAGGACGTCTGCACCCAAGCCCAGATCATGGAAGCGAAGGCCGCGATCAGATTGAACACGGTAGAAACGCGGGAGTAGATCAGCGAGTACTCGCGAGAGCCGAAAGACTGGCGAACCACAACGGGAACCAGAACCACAGCGGTAGCGTAGCAGCCGCCGAAGATGAACGCGCCGGCGTACAGCATGTACTCGGAGCCTGCACCGAACCAGCAAAGCAGGATACCAGCAACGCCAGCGATGAAGGCGAAGATCAAAGCACCCTTCGCGCTCTTGTCAGCAGCAGTGCCCAGGATAACTTTGAACAGAGCCTGGCCGACCATCATGACCGTGGTCATGAGGCCACCGACAACGGCCACGTCGAACGGAGCGCTCGTCAGGGTCTTGGTGTAGCTCGGGAACTGCATGGCGATGAGGATGGCGATGTTGATGATGCCGGCGAACACGCACGCAGCGTAAAACGTCGGGGTCTTCATCGCACGGGAAGCGGACAGGCCAGAGGGCTTCGTGGAGCCACCGGCAGCAGCGGCAGCAGCGGCAGCGCCATAAGGCTGCAGGCCGCACTCCTCAGGCGTGCTGCGCACGCAGAACAACGTGAACGGCAGAGAAGTGACAGCAGCAATAACGGCCCAGATCAGATAGATGGTGTGGAAGTCCATACCAGAAGCCTGCAGAGCGGTGAACACAGCAGACCAAATAGCGCCACCGATACCGGTGAAGGCCATGCACAGGCCGATGAAGAAACCGGCGCGGTCGGCAAACCAGCGGTTGATCAGCGTAGGAACCGCAAGCCACAGCAGCGTGATCTCGCCAAGGCCAAGCATAACAGCGGCAACGTAGAACAGAACAATGGTGTTCGAGAAGCTCATGAGCACGAACGCGGCGATAACCAGGATGGCAGAACCAGACAGGATAACGCGAGCATCCATGGATTGCAGGAGCTTGCCAGCGAACGGGGACGCAACCGTCATCGTCAAATACATAACGGTAACGTACATAGCAAAAGCGGTCTTTTCAACGCCCAGACCCTCGGCAACTACCGGCTGGAACAGACCCCACGTGGAAAAGCACAGTGCAGAGCAGCCGAAGGTGATCATGATGCCCGTGAGCACCACGAGAAGATGGCGTACGCTCATCTTCTCTTTCGTCGATGATGCCAAAACATACCTCCTTGTCGTAGGTTTTCCTTCGCAAAACGCAAACCTAGAACCCCTGGTGGATATCTCGGATAAGCACCCTTCCGCTTATCCGAGATACTTTTTACCTCACGCGCAGCACAGAAAAAATGGACAGAACTCACTCATTTATCCGGTTCCGTAGAATTAAAGTGGTCAACTCTGTGAATATGTGCATATATCAGAATCAACTATAAGCTATAGGAATCGTTAAATGAGCCTGTTTCGGCAGCAAAAGAGGGTTCACAAAAACTACGACAGGACAGATTTTAAAAATCGCGGTATTTCTCAACAATCAAAGGCGCTGCGATATACACCATGATTTGATCGGTTCCCTCAGCGATCTGGTTGCCACGGCAATCGCGCCACACGCGGCACGTGCGGGAGCTTTCCGTGTATCCAAGGCCGCCAAGAATCTGCATGGCATCGGATGCAACCTCAACTGAGGTTTCCGGGATATAGCGTTTCATGAGGGCAACGGCAAGACGGCGCTCCGAATCGCCTTTGTCCACGGCCCATGCCGCGCGATACAGAATCGACCGCATGTTCGTCAAACGAAGCTCCATATCCGTGAGCATGGTCTCGATTTGCTGGAAACGACCGACCTGCACGCCGAACGCCTTGCGAGAGCGGGCGTGTGCGCAAGCATCCTCCATGGCAGCTTGAGCCATGCCCAAAGAAGAGGCGCACAGCAAAACGCGGCCATATTCCAACATCTGGAACAGGCGGCGGAAGTCACCGTGCTCGGCCGAGATGCGATATTCCGGCTTCAACTCGACATCCTGGAACGACAGCGAGGCGAACGGAAGCATGTCTTGACCGATCTTATCGATGGGAACGGCGGCGATGCCCTTGAGATTTCGAGGGACCAGCCACAGAGCCAGCGCAGGATACGAATCGTCGGTCTGCGCGTCTGCATCAATTGCAGCAACAACAATATAAGGTGCGTATTCGCCGTTGTTCACATACGATTTGCGACCATTCAGCACAATCTTGCCGTCAAGCGTCCTGGTGCTTGTCTTCATCGACATGACGTCCGAACCGCCATCGGGCTCGGAGATGGCCAACGCGAACATCAAGCGCCCCGTCTCGCGATAATCCGCAACGGCTGAGTCGACGTTTCCCGCCTCGGAAAGCGCGTCAACGATCTGAAGGTTGAACAAATCGTTTTGGAATGGCAGCGTAGCGCCCGCGCATCGCGAAAGCTCTTCGATGATAAGCGCTTGATCAAGCAAGCTATGGCCCGCAGCGCTCGTAGATTCCTTGTCGGAGAACTTATAATACGTATCGACAAACCGCTTCATCACATCGTCGGGCAAACCCTGGTCTTTGCACCACTGCGACACATGATCGGGCGTGAAAACTTCGGTGCCGAAAGCGCGAAACGAAGCTACGAGCTTTTTCTGCTCAGAAGATAAATTGAAATCCATGGGGCTTTCCCCTTTAACCACCGTACAAAATCGCCTGACAATTACTCTGCTGAACAATATACCAGCGACCGCAAAATCCCCGGCCGGCCAATATAGCCAATTCGACCAACGCATTTGCACTCAAAATGTACCGAAAATGTCTCACATTCTTCCACTTTTGACCGCTATCTTCCTGAGCACCGGAAACATATAAGGACGATTGTCCAGCGTAATGGGCTTGTTTTCAAAGATTTCCCTATATGTTTTGCATCGATTCTTATAGGCAACCACACATTTCTGATTGTTTGTCCATAGAACTCATGCAACTTACCTGTAAATATATGTTCTGCAAACGCAAGAACCGCCCAAAGACGAAAAGAAAGGAGCGCCGCAAATGTCGGTGACTGAAAAACTCAACGGTTACGGTCCGCTGAACGGCGTCAAGGTCGTCGAGCTCTGCGAGTGGGTTGCTGCCCCCGCAACTGTTCGTATCCTGTCCGAGATGGGTGCTGAAATCATGAAGGTTGAGCCGCTTCACGGCGATGCTCAGCGCACCCAGGGCCCCGGCTTCGGCTGCGAGCAGAACGACACCGAGGATCCCACGATCGACCTGAACAACACGAACAAGAATTGGCTCGCTCTGAACCTGAAGAGCGAAGAGGGCTTCGCTGTCATGGACAAGCTGCTCTCCGAGGCTGACGTGTTCGTCTGCAACCTGCGCGACAAGGCGCTGGTGAAGCTTGGTCTGGATTACGAGACCTTGGCTGCTAAGTATCCTCAGCTGATTTGGGCTCAGCTGCGCGGCTACGGCGAGTTCGGCGCTGAGGCCGGCACGCCTGGATTCGACGCTGTGTGCTGGGCTGCTCGCGGTGGCGTTGCAAACTGCTTCCGTGAGGACGGCGAGTCCCCGGCTATCCCGCCGCAGGCATTCGGCGATTACAACGCTGCTTCCATCATGGCTGGCGGCATCCTGGCTGCTCTGTTCAACCGCACCCGCACCAACAAGGGCGACAAGGTCACCTGCAACCTGTACGGCGCTGCAATCTGGGGCGGCAACATCGGCATCATGGCTACGCAGTTCGGCGCTCCGTACCCGAAGTCGCGTAAGCACGTGCCCAACCCGTTCAACAACACCTACCGCACCGCTGACGAGAAGTGGATGCTCATCTGCATGCCGCAGTACGACAAGTACTACAACATGATGATGGAGATCACCGGCAACGCCGAGCACATCGATCAGCCCGACACCTGCAACCTGCCTGCCCTGAAGGAATCCGGCAAGCAGCCTGAGGTCATCAGCTGGCTCGAGGAAGGATTCTCCAAGAAGACCTTCGAAGAGTGGGACGAAATCCTGCGCGAGCATGAGGTTCCGCATCAGAAGTGCTTCCGCTACACCGACATCGTCAAGGACCAGGAAGCCTACGACAACGACTCCCTGCGCTGGGTCGAGTACAAGGAGTACGGCAAGAAGGCTCTGCCTATGTCCCCGCTGCGTTTCGGTGGCTATGGCGACCCGCCGGTCATCCTGTCCAAGCCCATCGGCTATCACACCGCCGAGATCATGGGCAAGCTGGGCTACACCGATGAGCAAATCGCGAAGGCCGAAGCCGACGGCGCTATCAAGTGCTGGCACGGCGAGGAAGTACCGGACACCATCTTCAAGTCCGAGCGCCAGGAGAAGGGCGAGGCTCCCTGCAACTGGTAGGCCCGCTCCCCTTCCAACCAAGCTTCCTATCTCCTGAGAGCCCCTCATTGCGAGGGGCTCTCCCTTTATTGCGTGGCGAAGCAGTCCCGACGTACGAGATCGAGGAACTCCTCGGAGAAATAGGTCGGCAGCAGCCGCAAGGTCCTCTCGTTGCGCAAGGGGCGCGCCGGATCGCGGTACTCCACCCAGGCGTTGCAGCTCCAGGTGATGCCCACCAGGGCGTTGACCATGCGATAGGCCGGAAAGCGGGCGTCGAAGGAACCCCGGGGGAAGCGGCCGCCCACCGCCTCCCAGTAGGCGTCGAGAAACTGCGTCCGCCCCTCTGCGTCGAAGACGACATCGCTGTCCCAGATGGTGGTCGTCGGGGAAAGGAAGTAGGCGACATCCTGCGCCACCTCCCCGAGCACCGGCTTCTCCCAATCGACGATGGAGGCGCGCCCCGCGGCATCGATGAGGAAATGGGACGGCACCGCCTCGGTGTTGAGGACATGGGAACACTCGGCCGTCGACGCCGCCGGGGCCGCGTCGACGGCCCGCTGGGCCAAGGCGAGCAGCTCGTCCACCGCGCCCACTACCCGCGCCTCGGCAAGATCGCTTCCCCGATAGCCGTCGAAGAGCCTCCGGCAGCTTTCCAGCTGGGCGCGCAGCGGATCCTCCGGGCGAAGGAGCACGCCGTCCGGCGGCGCGGCCACGCTGTGCACGTCGGCGAGGGCCCGGGCCGCCTCCCGCACCTGCCGCGGATCCCGAAGATCGATCCACGAGCCCTCCACGAAGCTCTCCACCAGAACGCCGTGCCCGATGCGGCGGTGGGTGCCGTCCACATAGAGCGGCTCGGGCGTCCGCCCGATCGGGGCCAGAACGCGCAGGGCCCCGTATTCGTAGCCGATCTGATCGGCGAGGCCCAGCTGGCTGGCGCAGTTGATGCGCAGCACGAAACGGCGCCCGTCGCCGGCCCTAAGGAGGAAGTTGGCGTTGTGCTCGCCCTGGGCCAAAGGGCGCACGGCAAGTTCCTCGGGCCCCTCCACGCCGAGGGCGCGCGCCAACTCGTCGTTTCCCTCCACGAAGCGAATCGCCTCTTCCATGGAACCTCTCCCCCTCATCGTTTCGATGGCTCATTTAGTTGATATAATCTACTATATGTGAGAGTATACTATAAATGACTTTGAAACGGCGGCGGTCCGAGACGCCGGACGACAGGAGATGAGGATCCATCGTGAAGCGAATCGTCCTCGATTGCGACAACACCATGGGCGTGCGCGGCTGCGACGTCGACGACGGGCTCGCCCTTCTGTACCTTCTGGGGAATCCGGAGCGCTGTACGGTGGAGGGCCTGTGCACCTGCTTCGGCAACGCGGACATCGGCACCGTCGACGGCAACACCCGGCGCCTGTTCGCCGAATGGGGACTCGACGTTCCCGTCTATCGCGGCGCGGGCGCCCCCGAAGACGTCGACACGCCGGCCGCACGATTCCTCGCGGGCATCTGCGCCGCCGCGCCGGGAGAGGTATCGGTCCTCGTCACGGGCGCCACGACCAACCTGCTCGGCGCCCGGCGCTGCGATTCGGCGTTCTTCGGGAATGTGGCCGACCTCACCTTCATGGGCGGCATCACGGAAAGCCTCGTCATCAACGGACGCATCATGGACGAGCTGAACCTGTCCTGCGATCCGACGGCCACCCTCGCCGCACTGGCCTCCCCGGCCGCCGTCACCATCGCCTGCGCCCAGAACTGCCTGCCGGCCCACGTGACCCGCGAGCTGACAGAACGTTCCTTCTCGGCGGACTCCTGGCTCGCCCGGGCCATCGACTACTGGTTCGCCGACATGGGCGAGCGCTACGCCTGGGACGGCTTCGCCGTCTGGGACCAGGTGGCCGCGGCGGCCCTCATCAAGCCCGAGCTGTTCGAACAGCGGGAAATGGACGTCGCCCTGGACGAGCGGATGCTGTCCGTCGGCTACCTCGAGCCCGCGCCCGCAGGCGCGCCCCGGGCGACGGTGAGCGTCCCCGTCATCGCCGATCCGCAGGCCTATCTCGCCGACGCCCTGGCAGGCTGGCGCCGCGGCTGCGAGCGGCTCGGACTTGCCCTCTAGCGCCCCCCGAACATTCCAAGGAATCGCCATGAACATCCCTGAACCACCATCGTACGCCATCGGCACGGCCGAGACCCCCTCGTCCGCAGGCCCCACGCTCACCTTCCTCGGCACGGGCGCCGGCTGCGGGGTCCCCGCCTTCTTCTGCGAGTGTCCCGCCTGCGAGGAGGCCCGGCGCGACCCGCGGGCCCGGCGCGGCGACTGCGGCGTGCTCGTGCGCAACGCCGAGGCGACCCTCATCGACACGCCGCCGGATTTGCGCCACCAGCTGGAACGGGAATCCGTGCGATCGGTGGACCGCGTCCTGTGGACCCATTGCCACTTCGACCATTTGGGCGGTCTCGGTGAGCTGGAGTATATGGTACGTCTCGGCGGCCGACCGTCGCTTCCCTGCTTCGCAAGCGAGACGGCGCGCCGGGGCATCCTCGCCGAGTTCCACTACCTGGACGATATCCTCGACTTCCACGATGTGGCCCCCTTCGATACCGTGGCCTTCGACGGCGTGCGCTACACGGCCCTGCCGGTGACCCACGCTGCGGGCACCTACGGCTACCTCATGGAGACCGAGCGCGGGCGCACCTTCTACGCCTCGGACACGGGGCGCCTGCCGGCCGAGACCGCCGAGCGGGTGCACGGCTGCGAGACGCTCATTCTGGACGCGACCTTCTGGGGCCGCAACTGGAACCCCGCCGCCCATCACAGCGTGCAGGAGGCCATCGAGGAGGGCCTGGAGCTGGATGCGGGCACGATCTACCTTACCCACCTGGCCATGCACTACAACACGCCCGTCACGCTGGCGGAGCTTAAGGCGCACCTCGCCCCCTACGACGACCGCGTGCGCGTGGCCGCTGACGGTCTGAAGATTTCGATTTGAGAGAAATCGCCAAACTTTCTAGGTATTTGACCTTGTCTACTATTAGGTTTTGTCTTATACTATGTATTGTCTGAAGCACGAAGGCCGGAAACATTTGTTTCCGGCCCTTTTTTATGATGGGGCTGTATCCAAAGTGATTTCGATACAGCGCCCTTTTCTTGCATCCAAAGCATTCAGACGATGCGGCTTGCTGCGAAAAAGCAAAGAGGGGCCGGCTTACGCCATGGCCCCTGCCGCCCTCTTCCCCTTTTCGCATTCCGCCAGGAAGAGCTTCCGTATGTTGCGGCCCGCGGCGACCAATCTCCACTCGAGCGTCACCTTCTCAAGGCCCCTTGTTAGCGCTACTCTAAAAACAACCATTTTCGCCAACGTTCATTAGCCATCTCCGCCAACGCAATCCCGCCATCTCCGCCAACGCATTTTCACCATTTCCACCAACGCCGGGACTTACGCTTCGATCGACGAGCGAACGATGCTTTCGGGAGGAGCGGGCCGTGGCGGAGAAGAACCTGATCGGAGAGTTGGACATGTACAGGGAAGCGGGCATAAAGCCCAACTTCAGCGACATAGCGAAGCGCTACGGCAAGGACAGGCACACCGTGGCGTCGTACTGGAGGGCCGAGGGCGGGCGGCCCCACGACGGGCGCGGCGACAGGGCGGGCTCGTTCGACGCGCACATCGAGGAGGTGGCAGCCAAGGCGCAACTGCCGGGAGTCACCAAGAAGGGCATCCACGAGTGGCTGCTGCACAGGTATCCCGGCGAGGACCTGGCCGGCTACAACGCCTTCACCCAGTTCATGCGCAAGAACGGCATCGCCGTCGGGGCCTCCGGGGGCCCGGAGCCGCACCCGCGCTTCGAGACGCCGCCCGGACTGCAGCTGCAGTTCGACTGGAAGGAGTCCGTCAAGATGGCAAACCGCGACGGCGAGCTGTTCGAGTTCAACGTGTTCGCGGCGACGCTGGGCCATTCCCGCAGGCACATATTCATCCGGTCGAGGACCAGGACGACCGACGACCTGGTCAGGTGCATGTACGCCACGATCGCGAGGCTCGGCGGCGTGCCGCGCGAGTGGGTCACGGACAACATGTCCGCCCTGGTGACGATCAAGGGCGGCAGGCGCCTCAAGGTCCAGCGCGCATACGAGTTCGCCAAGGCCGCCGGCTTCGAGCTGAAGCTGTGCCGCCCGCGCAGCCCCCAGACGAAGGGCAAGGTCGAGTCGTCGAACCGCTTCCTGTCGCGGCTCATGGCCTACCAGGGCGACTTCGACGGCTGGGACGATATCGACGAGATCGTCGCGCGGATCGAGGACGCCAGCAACTCCGAGCCCAACGAGACCACGGGGCTGCCGCCCTCCGCGCTGTTCATGGAGGAGAAGGACGCGCTGCTGCCCGTCGGCAACCTGCGCGCCCTCGAGGAGGCGATGGGCGACGTGGTGCGCGTGGCCAGGGTGCCGGCCACGATGCTGGTGAGCGCGCACGGCGAGCCCATGTCGGTGCCCAGGCGCTGCATCGGCAGGCCCGCCCGCATCGTCTGCATGCCCGGCGGCGCGATGGACTGCTACGTCGGCGGCGAGCTGGTGGCGACGCACGTGGCGGGCGGGCCGGCCTACGACCCGGCCCACTACGCCGAGGCCATGGCCGGCAAGCGGTGGTTCGGCGACGCCGCCGGCGACATCGAGGCCGCCGCCGCGGCCAACCTCGGCCTGCTCGACTCGGTAGGGGGCTCGCTGTGAGCGCCGCCGTGCAGGCCAGCCCGCTGAACAGGCTGGCGGCCAACCTGGAGGAGCTCGGCCTGGAGGGTATGGCCTCGTCGGTGCCCGAGTACGTCAGGCTCGTCGCCGACGGCAGGAAGGGCCTGGTCGACGCCATGCTCGAGCTCACCGACGCCCAGATATCCCTCAAGCGGCGCGCCGACGACGACCGGCGCACGAGGATGGCCAACTTCCCCTACATAAAGACGCTGGCCGACTTCGACTGGGGCTTCCAGCCCAGCGTCCCGCGCGGGCTGGTCGAGCAGCTGGCCACGCTGGAGTTCATCGACCGCGGCGACAACGTCGTGCTCGTCGGCAGCCCGGGCGTGGGCAAGACCCACCTGTCGATAGCCATAGGCTACGAGGCCGTGATGGCGCGCAAGCAGGTGTACTTCGCCGACTGCTCGAGGCTCGTCGAGGACCTCAAGCACGCCTCGGCGAAGGAGGCGCTGGCGCGCAGGATGCGCTTCTACGAGCACTGCAGCCTGCTGATAGTGGACGAGCTCGGCTACCTCGACATCGGCAAGGAGGGCGCCGACCTGCTGTTCCAGCTGGTCAACAGGCGCTACACGCTCAAGCGGTCGACCATCGTCACGACCAACGTGCCGGTGGGCAGGTGGGGCGACGTGTTCGGCAGCAACGTGACGGCGTCGGCGGTGGCCGACAGGCTGTGCCACCACTGCGCGATGATTAAGATAACGGGGCGGTCGTACCGCTTGAAGGACGTGTCGATAGGCGGCGACGAGGGGAAGGACGAGCGCGGCTAGGCGCCGAAAGCGGCGCATCCGCGTTGGCGGATTCGGCGAAAGCGCGTTGGCGCGATTGGCGAAAATACGTTGGCGAAAATGGTGAAAACTATATTGACGCTAACACCCCTTATCGTGAACCTCGTGAACCCGAGGTTTCTCTTGACGTCGCCGAACACGGTCTCCACGTCGACGGAGCGCCTCTTCCGCAAGGCGGACCCCGCCTCCGTGCGCAGCATCTCGCCGGCGCGGCTCTTGAAGGCGTTCAAGGCCGGGCTCGCCTGGATCCGCTTCGGGAAATCCGGGTCCGCCGACTTCGAGCACCTCGCCCTGCGGGAGCAGCCCGAGCAGTCCTCGCGCTCGTATGTCCGCACCGCGCTCTCGTAGCCCAGGTCCGACACCCGCCGCGATTCTCCGCAAAAGGCAAGCGTCCGGCCCTCCGGGCAGGCGTGCTCGTCGGACTCTTCGTCGTGCGCCCAGTTGGCGACCCCCATCTCGTCGTCGCGCCATTTCTCGTTGCGGCACTCGCGGAAGAGCTCGCTGTGCTTGACGTAGGCGTCTGCGCCCTCGCGCTCGACGTAGGCGTAGTTCTCCTCGCTGCCGTAGCCGGCATCGGCCGCGAAGCTTGCGGGCAGGCGCCCGATCCTCTCCTTGACGTGCTCGCAGCGCGGGATGGCGCAGGCCGCGTATACTATATGCGCAGGTCAAAAGCCATTTTATAAGAACACGAATCGATATTCGCAATAGTAAGGCGATAATCTGGGAGGCTGAAAAAGGAAGGCCCGCCAAGACCTTTCGGTCCTGGCGGGCCATGCTGTAGCAATAGTTTTGATACAGCCCCTAAGTGTCTAACCGGGAAATCAGGGCGGCACAAGGGGCAAAAGGCCTCGAAGCGCCCAAAGCAACCGACGCCCGAAAATCCTCTAACGCACTTCGCGCATCATGCCGTTCTCCACGCGAAGGCGCATGGTGGCGAACTCGCGAGCTTTTGCACGGTGTGCGGCGACGAAAACCGTTTTGCCCGGCAATGCGGCTATGTTGGCTAGCACAGCCGCTTCGGTCGCATCATCGAGCGCGCTTGTGACCTCGTCGAGCACCATGATAGGCGCACCCGAGCACACCGCGCGCGCAATAGCCAAACGCTGCAGCTGCCCTTGGGAAAGCCCCTGCCCGTGCTCGCCTATCATCGTGTTGATCCCCTGCGGAAGCTCTTTCACGAAACCCCACGCGCACGCTGCTTCGCACGCACGTTTTACCTGGTCATCGGTCGCATCAGAAGCCGCAAACGCCACGTTTTCGCGCACCGAACCTGCAAACAGGAAGTTATCCTGCGGCACATAGGCGAACACCCTCGGCGGCACCTGAGACGCGGGGCAAGCCGTAACCGCTGCGTTAATCGCAGGTGCGACTAGCCCACACGAAACCGCAGGGGCATCGAAAGCGACGAGCGCTCCGGGATCTTCCCCATCTGCAGCTTCTCCGCACTCCGGTGCATCGTCGGCAAACTCATATGCGAAACCATCAGCGTCGTAGGCACCCAACACCAGCTTGAACAGCGTGGACTTTCCCGAGCCTGAAGGCCCCTCTACCACCACGAACGAGCCCTTCGGCACAAACGCGCCATCACAGAAAAGGCTTGCAACTTCGCCCTCGGAAGATGCTAGGGCCGTCTTTTCGGCAGCGTCACCAGCAAGCACGCCGCCGACCGCATCGCTCAAAGCCCCCGCACCCTCACCGCCGGCAGCATCGCAACCCGAAGCTTGCGGCGCCGCTTCGGCTTCGCTACCGCCCTCTTCGTCCCTATAGGAAAACGCCAGATCGCATATCCGCACGCCTGAGAACCGCTGATAAAACTCCGCAGCCGTCATGGGCAAGCGGTTCTCCGAATGCGAAAGCTCCGCAACCTCCATTAGGCGTTCCGCCGACGCGAGCGCCTGATACAGCTGCGGCAGCATGCCCGACAAACTGGAAACCGGCGCCTGGATGCGCGCCACCAGCTGCAGCACCGCCATAAGCGTGCCGTAGCTCATGGTGCCGTGTAAAAGCGCAAACGCGCACCACGTGAGCGCCACGGCATACAACGCGTTGAAGAAGAACGCAAAACTGGCGTTCGCGGCGATAGACCATCCGCGGCGGCGCATTTGCGCTGCAAAATGGTCCTCCTGCAGCACATCAGCATGCGCGCTTGTGGCAGGCTGGGCACCGAACGAACGGATGACCAGCTGATGCTCAAGCGCCTCCTGCAAGAAGACGCGCACGGCTCCTTCTTTTTCCTGCACCGCCCTGTGCAGCGCCTTCAAACGTCCGCGCAACGTGCGCGCCAGCACGAACGAAAGCAGCGCCGCCCCGACGAACAGCGCCACCATGGGCGGGCTGATCAGCGCGAGCACCGCGATGGCGAACACCAGTTGTGCGATCATGGACACGAAGCTTGGGATGATGGTGGACACGCCGTTCGATACAGCCTGCACGTCGGAGAACATGCGGTTGGAAAGCTCGCCGGAATGGAAGCGCAAAACGTTGCCGTAGCGCGCGGTGAAGATACTGTCGAGCATGGATTTTCGCAGCTCAAGGGCAAAGCGGGCGCGGATGCGCTCCTGTGTGCCGTTGATGGCCAGACGCAACACCAGCTGCGAGACGATAACGCCCGCAAGAGCCGCCGCGCTTGCCAGCAAGCCGTCGACGTTTCCCGCGACCGCCTGGTCTATGACGGCGCGGCACGCCAGCGCGAAGCTCACGAGCACCGCCGCCTGCAATGCGCACAGCGCCGATAGCGCCACGATGCGGCCATGCTGAGCCTTAGACTGCGCGAACAGCCACGCGTAGGTGACCTTGTCCTGCTCGCGCGCCGCCCCGCGCATCATTTCCGCCCCGCTTTGCCAACGGTGTCGCGATCGCGCAGGC